>JACORW010000048.1 GCA_016179185.1 Gammaproteobacteria bacterium
ATCCCCTGCCGGTCCCTGCAACGCAGCGATCTGGCGGCGCTGGTCCGCATCGATCGGAAGGTGCTTGGCCGGGATCGCAGCGGCTACTATGAATGCAAGCTGGCCGAAGTCCTGGACGAATCCGGAATTCGCGTCTCCCTGGCCACCGAAGTTGACGGCATGGTGTCCGGGTTCATCATGGCGCGCGTGGACTTCGGGGAATTCGGGCGTGCTGAACCCTATGCCGTGCTGGATACCATGAGCGTGGACCCCGGGTTGCAACATCGCCGCATAGCGACTGCATTGCTGTCGCAACTGCTGGCAAATCTGACGACGTTGCGCGTCGAACGCCTGCGCAGCGAGGCCGCTTTCGACCAGCGCGGGCTGTTTGCCTTCCTGTGGCATTGCGATTTCCGGCCGTCGCAGCAACTGCCGTTTTGCCTCACCCTTGGCTGAGCTGTGGGGCCGGCTTTACGCCGGCCCTCCGTCAGGCCGGGATAAACCCGGCCCCACAAACGAAGAAGGTTCGGGTTCAGCGATGCCGCCACACCGGCGGACGTTTCTCCAGGAAGGCACGCAGACCTTCGGCAGGATCCTGTCCGGACATCAGTTCATCCAGGTAACGCCGCTCCACGGCGGCGAGCTTTTCCCGCACGCGGGCTGCAAGATCGTGGCGCGCGGCCCAGACGGCATGCCGCAACGCAAAGGCGCTCTTCGGCTCCAGCTCGCGCTGGAAATACGAACGTGCGGATTCCTCCGGCTGCTCATCAATCACGTTCACCAGTCCCAACCTGAAAGCCTCCTGCGCGGTGATGGTTCGGCCGGACAGCAGCAGGTCCTCGGCAGCGGCGCGGCCGATCCGCTCCGGCAGGAGACACGAGGCGGCCGGCGCAAACACGCCCAGCCGGATCTCGGGCTGACCGAAGCACGCATCCGGGGAGGCAAACAGCAGATTGCCGGCCAGCGCCAGCTCCATGCCGACGCCCAGTCATTGACCCCTGACGGCCACCAATACCGGCACCGGGAAATTCACCAGCGCCAGGATCAGGCCGTGCAGCGCGTGCAGCATCTGACGGCAGTTGCCCGGCAGGTGCTCTTCGACGCTGGCGCCGAAACTGAAATGGGGCCCCTCGGCCTGCAGCAGGACCGCCGCGAGGCCGGGCGCGGATCCGTATTGATCCAGGGCCGCCTGCATTGCCGCAATCATGGCCGCGTCCACGACATTCGCCTTCGGCCGAGCAAGGCACAGGCACAGCAGGCGCCCGTCGCGCTGCAGGTCAACCTTCAGCGGCGCATCGCTCATGGCACCAGGATGGCGCGCTCGCCGAGGGCATGGGATTGCGCGGCGGCGAGGACGCGATTGACCTCCGCCAGCGGCTGCAGGCTGATGAACGGCTTCATCTTGACGCGCCCGGACAGCACAAGGTCCAGCGCCGCGGGGTAAAGATCCGGGGCACAGCCCCAGTTTCCCTGCATGCGCGCGTGGTAGGCCATGAGATTTGACAGCCGCAGCTCCGCCTTTGCGAGCGTGAACCCGACGATGGCCAGGTGCGCGCCGAAGTTGAGCAGGGAAAACGCCGTGACCTGCCCCGCCGGCGTGCCGGAGCATTCGAAGATCTTCCACTCCGTTGCCCGCAACTGCCGATCGCGCGCGAAGCCCTGCACCCGCTTGCGGATCGCCGGTCCGTCCACGGTGCGGGCATTGATCGTAAGGGCGGCGCCGTAACCGGAGATTTTTTGCAGCTTTTCGTCGTCAACGTCAATGGCAACGACCGTGGCACCCAGGGCGGCGGCTATCTGCACGGCATAGGTGCCCACCCCGCCCACGCCCACGACAATGGCCACATCGCCCGCTGCCAGGCCGGCCAGCACCGCCGCCTGGTAGGGCGTGGTCACCGCATCCGCCACCACGGCCACCTCCGCCAGTTCCATGCCGCATGCGGACAGCCGCTGCTCATCCACGCGGCACAGCCCGAAGGCGGGCACATTGATGTGGGTCGCAAAACCGCCCTGGATGTCATTGCCGGGCATCTTCTGCTGCCGGCAGACGTTAGCAAGGCCGCGCCGGCAGAGATCGCATTCACCGCAGGGGATCACCGAGGGAATGATGACTGCGTGCCCCAGCCACTTCTCCGCCTCCGGGCCGGCACCGACGACCTTGCCGCTGATCTCGTGACCCAGCGTCAGCGGCAACGGGTGATTCGGACGCACTCCATCGTGCAGGAACCCGAGGTCGGTGTGGCAGACACCGCAGCCTGCAATCCTGACGGTGACTTCCCCCCGCCCCGGTCCGGGCGGCTCCAGGATCTCCCGTTGCAGCGGCTTGCCGCCGCCAATCATCTGCCAGCAAACGCCTGTCTGCCCCATGATGGTCTGCCCCTGTGGTGTGCCGGCCGGGATATCGGAGGCCGCCGGTTCGCGGCGCCACCGGCCGTTCAGGCAAAGTCTATGGGCGGAAATGCCGCCGAAAATTGACCTGGATCATGTTCGATATGACACGCAAAACACGCGATGACACCCTTTTTCTGTATCATTCGATCCCGGCACGACCCATGGCAACAGCAATCAGCACGTGACGCCTGCCCTGCCATCGGGCCCGGCACGGACCGAACGAATCGCGGTTCAATGCTCACCCGCGCAGATCAGGAGGCCGGAACCGTGAACATGACCGGCATCCGCGCCCTGGATGTCAGTGCGCTCGCGCCGCCAGAGCCCATGGAACGCATTCTTGCCGCGCTCGAATCCCTGGCGCCGGGAGAATGCCTGCGCGTCCTGCACCGGCGCGAACCCTGGCCGTTGTTTCCGCTGCTGGAACAGCGCGGCTTCGCGCATGCAATGCGGCCGTACGATCCCCCCGGCTTCGTGATCCTGATCTGGCGGGCCGACGACGGCAAGGCAGCCGAGGCGGCGCGCAATGCCTGAGCCCGGTTCCGGCATGAATTCGATGGCGCTTTCCTTTCAGAACGCGCCACCGTTCTCGGTGCCGATGCGCTTTTTCCTTACCGCACCGCTGTTTGCAATTCTGGCCGCGGTGCCGCTGCTCGGCGTCGGAGAACTTCCGCTGTCGCGCTGGCAACCGGCGGTGATCGCCGCCACACACTTCCTGGTCCTCGGCTTCATGACCATGGTCATGGTGGGGGCACTGTTTCAGCTCATCCCGGTGCTGTGCGGCGGCGTCATTCCCCGGCCAAGGCTGATCGCAGGATGCGTTCACGCCGCCCTCACCGCCGGCGCGCTGCTGCTGCCATTCGGCCTGTTCAGCCACCAACCATTCCCGATTTATGCGGGGGCTTCAGCGCTGGCCATCGGCCTGCTGGTATTTGTGCTGGTGGCCTGCGTGGCACTGCACCGGGCGCCGGGACGGGGGCCGAGCGTCGGCAACATCCGCCTGTCCCTGATCTCGTTGTTCGTGACGGTATGCCTCGGCGTTTACATCGCGGCGCAACATGCGGGCAACCCGTGGGTGCAGGCGGGGGTTCACGGTGCGGAGGTGCATCTGGCCTGGGGACTGATTGGCTGGGCGGGCCTGTTGTTGATCGGTGTCGCCTACCAGGTCGTGCCCATGTTTCAGATCACGCCGGCGTACCCGGCGTCATTGCAGCGGTACCTCGGCCCGGTCATTTTCGGCGCGCTGCTGGTATGGTCGGCGCAATTGGTCACACCGCTGGCCGGGCCGCTGCTGGAACCGGCGGCGACTGTGCTGGCCGGCGCTTTGCTGATCTTTGCCGGCACGACGCTCTGGCTCCAGTCCCGCCGCCGGCGGCGCGTGGCGGATGTCACGCTGGCATTCTGGCGCCTGGGGATGGGCAGTCTGGCGCTGGCGTCGCTGCTGTGGTTGCTGCGTGACCTTATCGCACCCTCCGCCGCGGCTTTCCCGGCGCTGGGGCTGGCGTGGGGCATCCTTGCCATCGCCGGCTGCCTGCAGGCCGTGATCTGCGGGATGTTGTACAAGATAGTGCCGTTCCTGGCGTGGCTGCAGCTCCAGCAGGCCGGCGTGAAGGGCGCGAAGATGCATGAATTCATCGCCGCGGGTGGTGCGCAATGGCAGTTGCGGCTGCACTGGCTGTCCGTGCTGCTGCTGCTGGTAACGCTGGCCTGGCCGCGGGGCGCGGTGCCCGCGGCCCTGATCTTCGCCGCCAATTTTGCCCTGCTGCAATACAACCTGCTGCGCGCGGCACACACCTGGCTGGTCCGGCTCCGTGGCGGAACCGGCCTGGTTCAGCGTGCCCCGAATTCCGGCCACTTGTAATCAATGAGTTCCAGCAGCACGCCGTTCACCTTGCGCGGATGGATGAAGGTGAACTCGCAGTCCCGGAACGGCCGCGGCCCGCCGATGAACGGATAACCCTGCTCCGCAAGTTCGGCCATGGACCGGCGCGTGTTGTCCACGTTCAGACTGACGATCATCACCCCTTCCCCGCGCTTGTCGATGAACTTCGCCACTTCGCCGTCCGGCGATGTGGACTCCATGAGTTCGAACCCGACCTCGCCCACCCAGTAACGGGCGACGCGGATCTTCTCGGGTTCGTCCACATAGGCGTCATCCGGGGCACTCTTGCCCAGCAGCGGTTCCCAGATCTTGCGCGCGCTGTCGAGATCGCGCACGGCAATGCAGATGTGATCGATCTTGTTCACTTTCATGGATTCAGCCTCCAGTTGCCCGGGTGGCAACCCGGTTCCTCGCAGTCATTCGCCTTCGGCATTTCGGCAGGGTGGCCTGTGCCGCCGCAGTTTCCGCGCGCGACCCGGGCGGCAATTGACCTAAATCAAGAATTGCCGCCGCAAAGTGCGCTGAATTGCATTGCGGAACATGTGGCTGTGAAGTGAAAATGGTATTGTAGTACGAGTATACCATACAACCGGGATCAGGAGATGCATACGGACCAGAATGGCAAAGAAGACGCCACATCGTGTCGGCCCCGGCGTAATGCAGTAGCGGGCCGCTCTGCATGAACGTTTCCCACTGGATCGCGCACCATGCGGCACAGCGCCCGGACGCGCTGGCAGTGGCATGCGAGGACCGGTCCTGCTCCTACGCGCAACTGTGGTCCGCCATCGTGGCGCTCAGCGACGCGCTGACCCGGGGTTGCGACCTCGGCCCGGGGTCGCGCGTGGCGTATCTCGGCCACAACTCCCCCGAATTGCTGATCCTGCTGTTCGCCTGTGCCCGCGCGGGCTGCATCTTCCTGCCGCTGAACTGGCGCATGGCGCCGCCGGAACATGCTGCCATTCTCAGGGATGCGGCGCCGGCCGCGCTGTTTGTCGAACCCGGCTTCATTCAGCACGCGGAGTCCGCGATCAGCGGCCTGCCGGCGCCCATTCTGATCAGCCACGGCGACGCCTCCCCGCCATGGCGTTCCCTCGCCGAATTGCTGGCCGACCGCCGTCCGGGGCCGGCGCCGCTCCCGGATACCCCCGCTGCGGCGCCGCTGCTGCTTTGCTACACCTCCGGCACCTCCGGTACGCCCAAGGGTGCGTTGCTGACCCAGCAGGCGTTGTTCTGGAATGCCGTGAATTCCACGCTGCTGCACGATCTGACCCGCAATGACCACGTGCTGACCGTGCTGCCGATGTTTCACGTGGGCGGGCTGAACATCCAGACGCTGCCGGCATTGCACGCCGGCGCCGGCGTGACGCTGTTGCGCCGTTTCACGCCCGATGCATTTTTTGACTGCCTTGATCGGCGCCCGGTGAGCCTGAGCCTGTTCGTGCCAACGGTACTCAGCGCCCTGATGCAGGATCCACGCTGGCACACAGCCGATTTTTCCTGCCTGCGCTCCGTCGGTATCGGCTCGACGATCACGCCGGAGGGGCTGATCCGCGCGGCCACGGGCAGGAGGTTGCCGCTGTATCAGGTCTATGGAGCGACCGAAACCTGCCCCATCGCGGCCCACACGACGCCGGAGGAAACCGCGCGCAATCCGCTCACCACCGGGCGCGCCGCCATGCACTGCCAGCTCCGCTTTGTGGATGATCGGAACGAGGATGTGCCGGCCGGCGTACCGGGCGAGATCCTGGTGCGGGGACAGAACGTCTTTTCCGGTTACTGGAATGACGCGGCGGCCACCGCCGCTGCCTTCACGGATGGCTGGTTCCACACCGGCGATATCGGGCGGCGTGACGCGAACGACCTTGTCTATATCGTCGGTCGCAGCAAGGACATGATCATCTCCGGCGGCGAGAACGTCTATCCGGCGGTAGTCGAAAATGTCCTGAGCGAGATCCCGGACCTGGCGGAAGTCACCGTCGTCGGGCGTCCGGACGAATTCTGGGGGGAGGTGGTCGTTGCCGTGGCCGTCGCCCGCGCCGGGCATCCGCGCGACCCGGCCAAGGTGCTGGAATGGTGCTGCGGCCGGATCGCGGGCTACGAACACCCGCGCGAGGTGCTGTTTGTGGACGCCCTGCCCCGCAACGCCATGGGCAAGGTGATGAAGGACCAGGTCCGGCAGATGGTTGTGGAGCGGGCCAGTGATCGCATTCCGGTTGCAGAACGGAGCCAATGAACCGTGGGCGTCAAGATCGGCATTGATGTGGGCGGGACGTTCACCGATTTCCTGGTGGCCTGGGGGGATCGGGAGCCCGAGATATTCAAGGTGCTGTCCACGCCCTCCGATCCGTCGCTGGGCGTGCTGGATGGCCTGCACCGGATTGCGGCGTCGCAACAGCCGCCGCAGGACGTGAACACGTTCATCGGCGACGTGGACACCATCGTGCACGGGACGACCGTGACGACGAATGCAACGCTGACGCGCAAGGGCGCTAAATCCGCGCTGCTGACCACGGCCGGCGTGCGCGATGCGCTGGAAATGCGGCGCGGCGTGCGCGAAGAGCAGTACAACAACCGCTACACGAATGTCACGCCGCTGGTGCCGCGCTACCTGCGCGCCGGCGTCGGCGGCCGTGTGGATCGGGACGGCCGGGAACTGGACGCGCTGCGCCCCGACGACCTGGCAGACGCGCTGGAGTTGTTCCGGCAGGAGGGCGTGGAATCCGTATCCATCTGTTTCCTGAACGCTTTTGCCAATCCCGCCCACGAGCAGCAGGCCGCCGCGGTCGTGCGCGCGGCCATGCCGCACGTGTACCTGACGGTCTCCACCGCCCTGCTTCCCTCGATACGCTTCTATGACCGGTTGAGCACCACCGCGCTGAACTCCTACGTCGGGCCGATCCTCAGCCGCTACCTGGACCAGTTGACGGAGCGGCTGCGCGGGGTGGGCTTTCGCGGCACACTGCTCATCATGCAGTCCAACGGCGGCGTCATGGTGCCCGAGGTGGCGCGCGACAAGGCGGCGCTGACGCTGCTGTCGGGTCCCGCCGCCGGACCCGGGGCCGGCCAGGTGTACGCCCGCGCCCACGGCCGGGATGACTGCATCGTGGTTGACATGGGCGGCACCAGCTTCGAGGCGTCGCTGGTGTCCGGGGCGCCGCTCATGGTCAACGAGGGGATCATCGATCGGCACCGCATTGCGCTGCCCATGCTCGGCATACACACAATCGGCGCCGGAGGCGGGTCCCTGGGCTGGATCGACGAGGGCGGATTGTTGCGCATGGGGCCGCAGAGCGCGGGCGCCGATCCCGGACCGGCCTGTTACGGGCGCGGCGGCACGCTGCCGACCTGCACCGACGCGAACCTCGTGCTCGGTTACCTGGATCCGGATTTCTTTGCCGGCGGTACCATGGCGCTGGACCTGGAGCGGGCGCGGTGTGCCATCGGGCAGCATGTCGCCGCCCGGCTCGGCCTGAGCATCGAGGAGGCCGCTGCCGGCATGTACCGCGTGGTATGCAACAACATGGCGCAGGGGATCCGCGAGGTCAGCATAAAGCGCGGGTTCGATCCGCGGGAGTTTCCGCTGATCGTCGCCGGCGGTGCCGGCCCGATCCATTCCTGCCTGATCTGCGAGGAGCTCGAGATGCCGTTCCAGATCGTCCCCCGCGAATCCTCCATCCTGTGCGCGGTGGGCATGCTGCTGGGGGATCTGATCCATGACTTTGTCCGGACCCATGTGTGCCGCCTCGAGCATGCCGACTGGCCGGCGCTGGAACGCGTGCTGGACGAGATGACGGCCGCGGGACGGGAACTGCTGCAGCGGGAAGGCATCCCGGAGCAGCACCGGTCCTTCCAGGTCAAATTCGACTGCCGCTACCTGAAGCAGTTTCATGAAGTTTCCTTCGCCGTGCCGCAGGCCGCCATTGCCGCCCGGGATGCCGGGGCCATCGCCCGCGCATTTCACCTGGAACACAACCGTCTTTATGGCTACTCGCTGGAAGAACTGCGCGCGCCGGTGGAGATCATCAACGTGCGCGTGCAGGCCATCGGCCGCACCGACAAGCCCGAGTTCAGCAGGCAACCCCATGCTGGCGCGGATCCGGCGGCGGCACGCCGGGGCGAACGGCCGGCGTACCTGCCGGGGGCGCGCGCATTCCGGTCCGTGCCAATTTACGACGGCCACCGCCTGCGGCACGGAAACGAGATATCCGGCCCGGCGATCATCGAGGAGGCCACAACCACGATCTTCGTCAGCGAAAACTTTGATTGCGTGACCGACGCGCTCGGGTCATTCGCGTTGCACAGGAAGGGGCGCGCGGACCCGGCAGACGGCGCGCACGGAGCCGACCATGACGCCCATTGATCCGATCCTGCTCTCGGTGTACGCGCGCAATTTCAAGTCCATTGCGGATGAAATGAGCATCTCGGTGCAGAAGACCACGCGTTCGCCCATCCTGTGCGAAGCCAAGGATTTCGTCACCGGACTCTACGACGCCGGCGGCCGCATGCTTGAGCAGATGGAAAATCTTCCGATCCTGGCATTCTCCCTGGCGCCGGTCTGCAAGTACATCCGCGAGTTCTTTGGCGACGATATTCATGAAGGGGACGTCATTTTCCACAACGACGTCTTCTCGCTCGGCAACCAGAACAACGACGTGGCGGTATACAAGCCCATCTTCTTCGAAGGTGAACTGGTCGCATGGGCCGCCGCGAAAGGGCACCAGGCGGATATCGGCGGCGCGGTGGCCGGCGGCTACAACCCGAACGCGACGGAAGTGTGGCAGGAGGCGCTGCGCATCCCTCCGGTCAAGGTCGTGGAGCAGGGGCGCGTGCGCCGGGACGTCTGGGACCTCATCTTCGCCAACATCCGCCTCGACATCGTGCAGCATGACCTGCGCGCGCAAATGGGCGCCTGCACGGTGGGCGAGCGCCGCATGCAGGCGCTGCTGAGAAAATACGGCCGCGAGAACTTCGAGGCGCACAAGTTGGCGCTGTTCGATGCCACGCGCCGCATGATGGAGGCCGAGATCGAGGCCATACCCAATGGCACCTACTTTGGCGAAGGCCACGTGTTCTACGACGGGCGGCATGACGGCAGCCGGTTCACGATCCGCGTCAGGATCCAGGTCGAGGATCGGCACATCACCTTTGACTATTCCGACACCGATCCGCAGACCAACGGTTTCGTCAACGGCACGTTCACCTCCAGCGCCTCGGCGACCATGCTCACGTTCCTGCAGATGGTCAATCCGGAGATCCCGCATAACGACGGCATGCTGCAACCGATCCGGATCATCATCCCGGAGGGAACACTGCTGAATGCGAGTTATCCGAAGGCGACGACGTTCGGCAATCATCTGTGCCCGCCCAATGCGGACGCCATCATCAGGGCCCTTGCTGACGTCATTCCGGAGCGCGTCACCGCGGGCTGGAACAACCTGTTGTGTTCGCTCACCACGGGCACGGATCGCGCCAGAGACGAAAAGTACGTGGATATTTTCTTCATGGGCATGAAGGGCGGGTCCGGGGCCATGGATGGAACCGATGGTTACGACCACATCGGCATGATTGACGCGTCCGGGGGCGTGCTGGACCAGGACTATGAGATGTTCGAACAGCAGACGCCGCACCGGCTCATCAAGCATGAGTACCTGTGCGACTCCGCCGGCCCCGGGCGCTGGCGCGGCGGCCTGGGAACGGAGACGATCTACGAAATCGGCTCGGACGACACGCAACTGGTGACGTTCGGCGACGGCGACTTCGAGCCGCCATTCGGCCTGCGTGGCGGCCACGCCGGAACGCTGAATCGCATCTGCCTGACATTCCCGGATGGCCGCGAGGTCATTCCGCGCAACAAGGACCTTCTCACTGCGGTACCGCGCGGGACGCGCTATCACCAGATCGCCGGTGGTGGCGGGGGTTACGGCGATCCGCGGCTCCGGGATCGCGACGTGCTGGCCCGGGAGATCCGGGACGGCATCGTCTCTCCCGAAGCCGCCCGCGCAGTCTATGGCGATGCACACCGGAACTGACGGCGATGGACTTTGAACTGGACAATGAACAGCGCCAGATCCGCGACACCTTTGCGCGCTTCAGCGACGAACAGGTGGCGCCCTGCGCGGCGGAATTCGACGAACGCCACGAATTCCCGCTGGCGCTGTTTCGCCGGCTCGGGGACATGGGGTTTTTCGCCATGCGCTACCCGGAGTCCCTGGGCGGCAGCGACACCGGCCTGCTGACCTATTGCCTGGCGCTCACGGAACTGGCGCGCGGATCCATGGCGTTTGCCGCGGCGGCCTCGATGCAATCGCTGATGGGCACGCAGTTCCTGCACCTGCTGGGCAATGCGGACCTGCACCGGCGACTGCTGCGACCGGCGCTGGCCGGGGAGAAGATCGGCGCCATCTGCCTGACCGAACCCAACGCCGGCAGCGACCTGGACGGGATCGCCACGCACGCCGAGTCCGTCAACGACGGCTATGTCCTCACCGGGCAGAAGACCTGGGTCAGCATGGCGCCGCTGGCGGATTTCTTCACCGTATTCGCCAAGGCCGGACCGGAGAAGAAGCTGACCATCTTTCTCGTGGAACGCGGCCAGCGCGGCCTGTGCATCGGCAAACCCATCGAAAAGATGGGCGTGTGCGCCTTTCCCACCTCGGAAGTCACCTTCGACGACTGTTTTATTCCCGCCACGCACCGTTTGAGCCGGGACTTTGGCGACGGTGAAGTTCATCTGCGGGAGTTGCTGGGGCAGATCCGCATCATCACCGCGGCACTCGCCATCGGCTGCGGCACGGCGGCGCTCGATGCCGCGGTCCGCTACGCCGGCGAACGGAAACAATTCGGCAAGCCCATCAATCGTTTCCAGGCCATCCAGATGAAACTGGCGGAGATGGCAACCGATCTGGAGGCGGCACGCCGGTTCCTGTTCTACGCCGCGTGGCTGGTGGACCGGGATCTGCCGCACCACAAGGAATCGGCCATGTGCAAGCTGTTCGCCTCGGAGGCTGCCGTCAGCGTGTGCGACAAGGCCGCGCGCGTGCTGGCCTCCTATGGATTCGCCGCCGAATATCCGGTGCAACGCTACCTGCGCGACATCCGTTTCACATTGATCGGGGGCGGCACCAGCGAAATCCTGAAGCTCATCATTGCATCGCAGCTTTCCCCATGACCGCTACCGACGACAACCGCGCCGCGCCGCCGCCCCACCGCGGCCGGACTGCGCCGATACGCGTGCTCATTGCCAAACCGGGACTTGACGGCCATGACCAGGGCGCAAAGGTCGTGGTGCGCGGCCTCATGGACGCGGGTTTCGAGGTGATCTATTCGGGGTTGCGCCAGACCCCGGAGGCGGTGGCGCGCATCGCACAGGATGAGGACGTGGACGTGATCGGTCTTTCGAGCCTGGCGGGTTCGCACCTGCCGTTCTGCCGCCGGCTCCGCGACCTGCTGCACGAATACCGCCTGGACGACCGGCTGTGGCTCGTGGGCGGCAATATCCCGGCGGCCGATTGCGCGCCATTGCGCGAGCTGGGGATTGCCGGCATTTTTCCCACGGGCTCGCGCCTCGCGGACATCGCACGGTTCATACGGGAGCATGTGACGTGAGCGGACCGCGCGGATCCCCCGGCACGACCGGCGGCAGGGTCAGCAACGAATCCGGCATCGAGATCGGGACCGTGTATGCCGCTGACGAGCTCGCCGCCAGCGGCGGAACCGGAATGGTCGGCCGGCCCGGCGAATACCCGTTCACGCGCGGCATACACGCCAATATGTACCGGCAACAGCCGTGGACCATGCGCCAGTACACCGGTTTCGCCGACGCGCGCCGGACCAACGAGCGGTTCAAGTATCTGATCGCCAACGGCCAGACCGGCCTCAACGTCGCCTTCGATCTGCCCACGCAGATCGGCGTGGACAGCGACGACCTCCTGGCCGCGGGCGAGGTGGGCCGCGTCGGCACCGCCGTGGACACCTTGCGCGATTTCGAGATCGCCTTCGCGGACATTGACCTGGACCGCATCACCGTGTCTCTGACCATCAACGGTGCGGCGGCCATTCTCATCGCCATGTACCTGGTGATGGCGGAGAAACGCGGGTTCGACATCGGCCGCCTGCGCGGCACGGCGCAGAACGACATCCTCAAGGAGTTCATCGGGCGCGGCACCTGGATCTTTCCGGTGGAACCGTCGGTGAAACTGGTGGTGGATACCATCGAATACTGCGCACGCAACGCGCCGAAGTACACGCCGGTCAGCGTCTGCGGGTATCACATCCGGGAATCCGGCGCCACGCCGGTGCAGGAAATGGCCTGGGCCTTCTGCATCGCGCGCGCCTATGCCGACGGTGCGCTGGCGCGGGGACTGGATATTGATGAGTTCGCCGGCCGGCTGTCGTTCAATTTCAACATCTACGGCAGCCTGTTCGAACAGGTGGCCAAGTTCCGGGCCGGACGCGGCCTGTGGGCGCGGATCATGAAGGAGCAATACGGCGCCACGGACCCGCATTCCATGTGGATGCGCATGATCGCGGGCGGCGGCGGCAGCGGCCTGGTCGCGGAACAGCCGGAGCTGAACATCGTCCGCGGCGCCTACTACGCCCTGATTGGGGCTTTGTCCGGGGCGCAGACCATGGCGCTGTGCTGTTATGACGAGGCCTACACGATCCCCTCGGAGTACGCGCAGCGCATTGCCCTGCGCACCATGCAGATCCTCGTGGAGGAAATGGGATTGTGCGACACCGTGGACCCTTTGGCCGGGTCCTGGTACGTGGAAACACTGACCAACCAGATGCGGCAAAAGATGGAAGACATCATCGCCGCCACCGATGCACGCGGCGGCATTGCCCGGCTCGTGGCCGAGGGCGCCATTCAGGCGGAAGTGTCCGCCCAGGCGTACGCGCGGCAGAAGCAGCTTGAGTCAGGGGAGTTCCGCAAGGTGGGGGTGAATTGCTACCGCATCGAGGAACCAGCCAGGGAGCCGGAATTCCACCCCTATGACGAGGAAGCGGCGCGGGCCCAGGTCGCCGCCCTCGCCCAGGTCCGCAGTGAACGTGACGCGGCGGCCGTGGACGCGGCATTGCAGCGGGTGGCCGCCGACGCGAAATCCGGGGCGAACGTCATGCCGGGAATAATGGATGCCGTGCGCGCCTATGCGAGCGTCGGTGAAATTACCGGCCGTCTGATCGAAGCCTATGGACGGTACCGTGAACCCATCCGATTCTGAAAACGTGTTTCGTCATATGCCGCAAGGTCACGACGGGCGGTCCGATCCCACGTTGGCGGACCGTGTCATGAACTCTCCTGCCGCCTACCTGGTACCGGCCAGTGTGGACGAGGCCGCCGGTGCCCTCAGCCGGGGTAACGCCACGGTGCTTGCCGGCGGCACGGATCTGATGCCACAGGCCAATCAGGGCGTGCGGGTCTTCCGGCACACACTCATTAATATCAACCGGATTGCCGAGCTGAAGGCGGTGAGCCGGTCCGGGGACTGGCTGCGCAT
Source organism: Gammaproteobacteria bacterium (assembly GCA_016179185.1). Classification (GTDB taxonomy): domain Bacteria; phylum Pseudomonadota; class Gammaproteobacteria; order Eutrophobiales; family Eutrophobiaceae; genus 2-02-FULL-61-13. The sequence goes on from JACORW010000048.1 coordinate 13,747, forward strand.
CGGCGCCCTCGTTTCCGTCACCGACTTGCTGCAGAACAGCACGCTTCGCGGGATCTGCCCGATGCTGGCCGAAACCGCCGATCATTTTGCCAGCGACCAGATCCGCAACGCCGCCACGGTCGGCGGCAATCTCTGCAACGCCTCCCCGGCCGGCGACCTGTCGCCGCCGCTTCTGGCCCTGGACGCCTCCGTGGAAATGGCATGCCACCGGGACGGGCGGCTGCAACGGCGCAGCTTGCCGCTGGACCAATTCTTCCTGGGTCCGCGACGCACGGCGCTCGCAGAAAACGAGTTGCTGACGGCGGTGCAGATCCCGCTGCCGCCGCCCCGGCATTACGGGCGCTTTTTCAAGCTCGGTATCCGTCCCGCGCTGGACATCGCCATCATCTCGGTGGCGCTGGCCGGTGTGCTGGAGAACCGGAAACTGAACCGGGTGCGCGTCGCCTTCGGCGCCGTGGCACCTACGCCGCTGCGCGCCCGGCGCGCCGAGGCGCTGCTTGAGGGACGGATACTGGATGAGGAAACCATTCGCGCGGCGGCGCAGGCCGCGCGCGAAGAAGTCACGCCGATCACGGATGTCCGCGCCTCGGCCTGGTATCGTTCCGAGATGGTGTCCAGCATGATGCGGAGATTGCTGCATGAAGCCGCCGGCGCGTGAAATCACTTTCACCCTGAACGGCAGACCACGAAGTGTGGAAGTGCCGTTGACCCTCAGCGCCCTGGAACTGCTCCGTGACGTGCTCGGCCTCACCGGGACCAAGTACGCCTGCGGCGAAGGAGAGTGCGGCGCCTGCACGATTCTTGTTGACGATCGATCGCTGTGTTCGTGCCTGCTGTTCGCGGTTGACCTGGACGGCCGCGCAGTCACGACCATCGAAGGCATCGCGGCGGATGACGCGAGCGAACCGTTGATCCAGGCCTTTGTCAACGCCGGGGCGGTGCAGTGCGGGTTCTGCACGCCCGGCCTGGTCGTGCAGGCGCGGCATTTTCTCGCCCATCACGCGAACGCCGACCGGGCCGCAATCAAGCGCGCCCTCGAAGGCAATCTGTGCCGCTGCACCGGTTACCAGAAAATCATTGATGCCGTTGCGGAGCGGGTGGCGGCGCTGCACGAACGCGGAGAAGAGAAAGATGCGCGGTCCCGATCCTGAACCCGTGGCCGGCCCCGCGCCGCGCACGATCGAGGGCGCATCCCTCATCGGCCAGCGGATCAGCAAGCTGGACGCGCCGGACAAGGCCTCCGGGCGGGCGCGCTACATCCATGACCTCAATCTGCCCGGCCAACTGCACGCAAAGATCCGCCGCTCCGACCGGCTGCATGCCCGGATCGTCAGCATTGACACCAGCCGGGCGGCAGCGCTGCCCGGCGTGCATGTGATCCTTACGGCGCAGGACATTCCCCAGCGCGGCCTCGGCGTCAACAAGGACAATCCGGCGCTGAAGGGCGAGAAGGTCAGGAGCCTGCGCGATGAAATCGCCGCGGTTGCCGCGGAAACGCCCGAGATCGCCGCGGCCGCGGCCCGGTTGATCGAAGTCCAGTACGAGGACCTTCCGGCGATCACGGATGCCGCGGCGGCGCGCGCGCCGGGTGCGCCGCTGCTGCACGATAACAAGCCCGGCAACCTGGCCCTGACCTTCGACTACGAGCATGGCGATGTGGCGCTCGGCGAGAGGGAGTCAGACTTTGTGGTGGAAGACACCTTCAGGCTGCATTACGTCACCCATTGCTGCATGGGCGTCAGCGGCATGATCGCGGAGTTTCAGCCCAACGGCCGGCTGCTGCTCTACTCCAATACCCAGGTGCCGTTCCTGCACAAACGCGAATTCGCGGAGATCCTGGAAATGGATCCGGGCGACATCCGCATCATCCAGCCGCCCATCGGCGGCGGTTTCGGATCAAAGCTTGACATCTACCCGTTCGAGCCGATCTGCGTCTTTCTGGCCAGGGCGGCACGGCGTCCGGTGAAGCTGGTTTACACGCGCGAGGAAGAGTTCATCGCCTCGCCCACGCGACAGCCCGTGATCCTGACCCTGCGCAGCGGTTGCCGGAAGGATGGCACGCTGACGTTCCGCACCTGCACGACCCTGCATGACAACGGCGCCTACACGTCCTGGGGCGCCACGACACCGTTCGTCATGATGCAGACGATTTCATCGCTGTACCGGCTGCCGCACTGCCGTTACCACACGGATGCGGTGTACACCAACAACCCCTATGCCGGTTCGTTCCGCGGCTATGGCAATTTGCAGGCAACATTTGCGGTCGAGCAACACATGGACCGGCTCGCGGAAGCCGCGGGCATGGATCCGCTGTCCTTCCGCCTGAAAAACGCCCAGGACCCCGGGGAGACGAGTCTTGCCGGGCTGCACTTCAGGACTTGCGGCCTGAAAGACTGCCTGCGCACCGCGGCCGAACGCAGCGAATTTCCGGTACGCCACCGGCGCGCCGCCGCGGCGCGCAACGATGGCAGCCGGGTGAAACGCGGCGTGGGCATGGCGTCCATGCTGCACGTGGGCGGCGGCGCCAAGATCTACCCCTCCGACGGCTGCGGCACGATTCTCAAGCTCGACGACTTCGGCCGCGTGACCGTGATGACCGGCGCGTCCGAGATCGGGCAGGGCTCGGAAACCGTCATTGCCCAGCTCGTGTGCGAGGAACTGGGCTTGCCGATGTCCGCCGTCACCGTGGTCAACAATGACACCGACATCACCCCGTGGGACGTGGGCGTGCATGCCAGCCGCACGACCTTCATTGCCGGCAACGCCGCCATCGGCGCCGCGCGGCTGGCGCGGGAAAAAATCCTCAGGGCCGCCGCGCGCCTCGCCAAGTCGGACGTTGACTCCCTGGATCTGCACGCCGGCAATATCATCCGCAAGAACGACGGGGAGATCGTCATGCCCTTTGCCAAACTGCTGCGGGCGCTGCATTTTTCCGAGCAGGCGGACCTGGTCATGACGAGTTTTTACTATGAACCGCCGAGCAAACATCAGGACAAGACGTTCAAGGGGGACGTGTCCGCCGCCTATGCCTGGGCGACACAGGTAATCGAGGTCGAAGTGGACACCGACACCGGCATGGTCAGGCTGCTCAAGGTCACCGCGGCCCACGATGTGGGGCGGGTGCTGAACCGGCTCGGCATAGAAGGCCAGATCGAGGGCGGCATCGTCATGGGCCAGGGTTATGCCGTGACGGAGGATCTCGTCATCGAGAACGGCGTCTGCCGCAACCCGGCGTTCCGGGACTACAAGCTGGTCACCGCGCCGGAGATCCCGGAAATGGACATCAGCTTCATCGAAACCATGGACGGCGAAGGGCCTCAGGGCGCGAAGGGTGTGGGCGAGGCCCCGGCCATCTGTGTCGCCGCGGCAGTTGCGAACGCCATCTACAATGCCACCGGGGTGCGCATCTGCGCCCTGCCGTATACGCCTGAACGCGTCTACCGCGCATTGCACGCAGCCGGCGCTGGCTGAACCTCGCGCTGTCTACAGATGAAGCGGCGCACGGTGTTGTCCCTGGAACAGGCCCTGGCCCTGCCCGCCGCCACGCTCCGCTTTGCGCAGCTTGGCTGGCGCGTCATCCGTATCGAACCGACACCTCAGGACCGGGAACTGCCCGGCGACCCGAACCGCCACATCGGCTCACTGGTGGCGGACGAGGACCGGCGCAGTTATTTCATCGCGCCCAACGTGGGCAAGGAAGCCATTGCGCTGAACCTGAAGACTGCCGCGGGCCGCGCGCTCCTGCTGCGGCTCATCAAGGAGATCAATGTTGACATCTTCTGCTGCAATACGCTGCCCGGGCGCTACCGGGATCTCGGCATTGACTATGCCACGCTGCGCGGCGCGAAACCGGACCTGATCTGGGCGGGGATCTCGGCCATGGGGCCGGAATACCCGGACGTTCCCGGGTACGATCCCGCGTTGCAGGCCATGGCAGGCTTCATGGAACTCACGGGATCATCACCGGGCCCGCCCACACTGAGCGGGGTCCCGGTGATCGATCTCAAGGCCGGTGACGAGGTGTTTGCGAACGTGTGCCTGGCGCTGGCTGAACGCGCCGAGACCGGGGCCGGAAGGGAAATTCACGTGTCGATGTTACAGGCGGCCGCCTCCTGGCTGATCACGACGCTGCCGCTGATTGATTTCGATTGCGACACCTGGGAAATCACGCGCTGCGGCAATGAACACCGCAAGTTTATCCCGACCAATGCCTATCCCGCCCGTGACGGTTTCATTTACCTGGCCATCGGCAATGATCTGCAGTGGGAGCGGCTGACCCGCATCCCGAGGTTAAGCAGCATCGCGCGGGACAACCGCCGCACGAACAGCGGCCGTATGGCCGACCGGCAGGGCTGCTACCGGGACATCGGCGCGGTGACCGCATCCTGCACCGTCGCGGAGCTTGCCGCCGAGCTCGCCGCGGCGAAGATTGCCCACGCCGCCATCAACACCATTCCCCAGGTACGGGATCTGCCGGCGTTGCGCCCCAAACTGACCCGCACGCGCACGCCCGGCGGGAAAATCATTCACATGCAACCCATGGCCACCGACATTGACGGCGCGCAAACCACGCTGGGCTTTGCGCCGCGCTATGCAGAACACACGCGCGCCATTCTTGCCGAAATCGGGATCGCGGATGGCGAATATGCGGACTTGCTGCGCGACGGCATTGTCTACGGCTGATCGCTATGCCTCATCGAATCCCAGTGCAAAAGCCATGGCCTTCGCCCCGTCCTGCATCTTGCGCGCAGAAAGATGAGTGATCCGTTCCCCCACTTTGGTTTTGGACACCGTCTGCACGTTGTCAAAGTTCACGGCGCACGCATGGGCCATGCCGTCCGCTTCCGCCAGCACAACTTCGGTGGGAATGTCACGGATCGTCGAAGTGATCGGCGCGACCGTCACACGGTTCAGAACCGGGATGGCTGAGTTGCGGGTCAACACGAGCACCGGTCTGCGCTTGCCCGGCGCGGCAAATGAATACCAGCAGATATCGCCGCGCCTCATTTACTTCTCCCACACCTGCTCAGACTCCCACACGTCAAATTCACCCGGCGCCTCGGGTTTGGAGGCATACCCTCGAACATGCCGGGATTCCAGTGCCTGAATGCGATCGCGCCGGATCTCTGCTTCGATGGCATGACGAATGAAGGCCGACCGGGTGGTCCTCCGGGTGCGTGTGAGCTTATCGACATCCTTCAGAAGCCCGTCGTCAATGGTCATCTGGATGGTCTTCATGGGTGTGGATATGGATGTGGATACGGGCCAACATGCTGTCACTCATCTGGGCGGGTTGGCAAGGAGATTCAGGCCTTTCCCGAGACCTTCATTCCCGGCAACGATACCACTGCTCGCCTACACCCAGCCGCGCTATCTCCGTCTGCAGAAACGCGTGGTTGACCGGGGTCGTGGCGAGCATGAAGCGGACGTCGCGGACGTGCTTGTCCGACCCGCCTTCACGCAGGAACTCCAGTTTGCGCAGGATCACGTACTCCGGGGGCGCTATCCAGATCCCGCCATCTTCGAGATCGATGCGCCGCCTGTGCTCGAGCGCCCAGGCATGCAATGGATCGTGCCCGGCCACGTAGATGTCAGCCTTGAAGTGGCTGGCGTGGTGAATGAGGTTGAACGTGCCCCTGGAACGGCGTCCGATCTCCGCCAGGAGTGTTTCGTCGGGCGGCACGTAATAGGCACTCTCCGGAAACGCAGTACGGAGGGTGGCGACGTCCTGTAGCTTCAGCAGCAGAACGACGTCAATGTCGGCGGTCAGCCTTGGCTCGCCCCAGACGCTCGCGGCAACGGAACCGGTAATACAGTACGGAAGGCCGAGACGTTCCAGCGGTTCGAGGAAAACCGCCAGTGGCTCAGGTCCCGGCATGGAGCAGTGAAGAACGCGCTTCGTGGAGAAGCCGCGCCTCCGTCCAGTCGGGATGAACCATGCGCAGCCCCGCGACCTTCAATTGAATTCCCGCCCCGTAGAGGCCGGCCACCAGGCGCAGCTTGTCTTCCGGTGTCATGCGCCTGAAACCTTCGATCTGCACGGGATGTGCGGGTTCCCGAAACAAGGATCCCATCGGTTTGTCGTTGGGCACTGGTGCCGCGCGCACACCTTCGTATGCGCGTCTGCGCTCCGCCGGACTGGTGCGGGCCGCCGAATAATAACGAGTGGCACGGCCGCGGCCTTCCCTCGTTACCAGCCCCCGGGAACGCAGGGCATTGAGGTAGCGCCACAGTGTGGGCTGGCTGAGCCGCTTTCCCAGTCGTGCCAGCAGTTCCGGCGCCGACTGCCCGTCGCCGGCGCCTATGAGCCGGAGCAAGACATCCATAACCTGTTGTTTCATATTGATATCATTGAATTTGTGAATAGATTATGAATAGA
>JACORW010000044.1 GCA_016179185.1 Gammaproteobacteria bacterium
CCCGGGTATAGGCGTTTCCGAGCTGGTGGCAGGTCAGACACTCAATCTGGAAGAAGCCACGCTCCCTGGGGTCGTCGAACCGGATGCGGGCATAGTGCGCGCTGGCCGTGAGCTGCTCGGATATTTCCCGGTCGGTAAGCAATGGCCGCAGCCTGATTTCCCTGCGCAGCGTCTGCCCGGCAGTGATCTCGAGGTCATGCATGGCATCGGCGAAGTCGGGCTTGCGCACCCGCAGTGTCAAGAATCCGGCCTGTTCCGTGGCCAGCCGGAATGCGCCATCTGCGCCGGAGTAAATTGTTTCGGCAAACAGCCCGTCCGCGCTGGTAAGCGTGATCAGCGCGCCGGAAATGGCGCCCGTGCCGGCGGCGTGGATCGTTCCCTCTATCACCGCGGCCGCCGCGGCACCGGGCAGCAGATGCAGCGACAGGAACAGTGGCAGCAGGTAAACGGTACGGTTGCCCATGGCCTTCACGCTCCATGATGTGCTTGGTGCGGTGGAGCATAGCAATGGAACGGCGGTGTGCATTGTACGAACCTCAGGTGCAGGATCCCCATCGGAGCCAATGCTGATTTTCGTCCAATACGGCGCGGCTCATGTCGCATGTACTGGCAACAAGGGGACGCGCGATTATTATTTGCGCCAGGTTCCGGCGCCTGCCCGGCGGCGGACGGGCCGTCCCGATGACGCAGGAGGCGGGCGGCCCCCGGTTCGCTGTCATCACCAAGGGAGATACGGAGGAGAGAACCATGCGTATTCTGCTTCGATCGATGCTGTTGTTCCTGTGCGGTTCACTCGCGTGCACCGGCGCGGCCGAGAAGCTCGTGCTCGAGATGAACATGGACGAGGACCTGCTGTCCCTCACGCATCATATCGAGGGGTTTCCATTCAAACCGACCTTGAATTTCTCGACCGATCTGGCGGGAAATCTCAGTGAAAGAATCAAGGTGGATCCCCTGAAAAGCCATCTTGCGGTCACAATCCTCGTGCGCATTGACGGAGAGGTCGCGGGGTTCGCGACCGAACAGGAAGCAGTACTGACCGACCCGGCGACCGGGGCCCTTTACGCCGAATCGGCGTGGCTGTTTACGCTGCAGCATCCGCGCGCCAGCGGTTTTCTTGCCGTCAAGCAACGCGAGAATGCCGCACCCACCTTCGCGCTGGTGCAGAAGGTGATGGACAATCCCGGGGCGGGCTGGACCGACGAGGAGCACCGGTTCCTGTCCACGGACGGCTTGACACGCGTGCAGCTTGCAACCGGCGGATTGAGTGCCTACCAGGGCGGCCGCTTCGAGGAGTACAACTTCGTCACGCCGTCCGAGCTGAAACGCTTCGGCCGCTTCCGCGCCAAGATCGAGTTCGTGATTTACCCGGCCGAATAAGCCCGGCGCATCTGGCCCGTACGCGGCATCCCGGCTGCGGGGGCGGAAGCGGCCGGAGCGCAGCCGGATCAGGGGCGCGCTGCGTCGTAGCCGATGCGCAGCGCCATCGTTCCGGACAACCCCCCTTCCCGATCCAGGTGTTGCAGGTGCCCGATTTCCACGAAAGCGCCGGTCCTGCCGGAGAATTCGCCGGTGCCCCCGATGATGCGGCCGCGGAAAGCGGGCAGCGGGCCCAGGGTGTTGACCGACGTGAAACTGCCGTCGAACGGGTGCCCGGTGAGCAGCATGGGCAGGAACACGCGTTTCAGCAGGCGCCAGTTGTTTTCCACCTGGTACAGGTGCAGCGTTCCACGTCCCGGGACAACGATTGACCAGACTGTGTGCGTCATTACCAATCCGCGCAGCAACCGGCTCCGTTCGTGTGCAATTTCAAGCTCGGTCCCGAACGCCATCACGTTGCCGTCCGGGCGGTCGCGGAATTTGGTGACCAGTGCGAAGACTTCATGCAGCAGCGGATCGCCGAACTCCGGCAGGGCCGCGGGGAAAGGCCGAAAGGGAAACGCGCCGCCGTGGGTGGCGAGCACGCCGTCAGTGGGAATGTTCAGATGAAATGTTTCCCGTGCGTGCGCATCATCCATCGCAACGATTGCGGCCGCGTCGGGATCAGCGAACGGAAACGGCCACAGCAGAAGCCCGCCCAGGACAAGCAGCATGCCGGCCGCCAGGCCGCCGACGGCCGCGGCACCGTGGCGGATCCAGGTCATCGGATGCCGCTCCGGTTGAGGCGCAGTTCCACCCTGCCGGACAGCCCCGTCGTCAGGGAAAACCTGGTCAGCCGGTCAATCTCGACAAAGCTGCCGCCGCTGTCCGTGAATTCGCCGCTGCCACCGAGGATGACGCCGCGCCTCCCGGCGCCCGGCCCGACGGTGGTCTGCACGGTCCAGTCACCGATCCAGTCCTGACCGCTCGCGAGCGTGGGATTAATGACCTTCGGCCCCAGCTCGCCGGAATGTTCCTGCTGGTGCAAGACCAGCATGCCGCGTCCGGGCAGCACGAGGATCCAGTCCGTGTCCCACGCGAGGTCCGTGGCCAGCATGTCGCCTTCCGGGTGTACCTCGAGTTCAGCCGCCATTCCGATCACGCGGCCTTCGGCGTTGCGCAGGCGCACCAGCAGGGCGAACCCGCGCTTCAATGCATCCTTGGAAAAGACGGGTACGCCCGGCGGCGCGGCAGGCAGCGGCACGTGCCCGCCGTGGGTGACGGCGATCCCGTCCTGCGGCAGGGAGAAATGGAATATTTCGGTACGCGAGCCGTCGGCCTCAACGGTCTCAACAGGATCCACCCGCGGGGTGCCGAATCCGGGCAGTGCAAACAGCGCAACTGCCGTCCCCGCGGCGCCCGCGAGCGCGGCGATGGATGCGGTGCGCGAAACGCTCAACCCCCGCGGCACCGGCTCCTGCCTTTTACAGGTTGCCGAAAAAGTCCATCCTGGACTTTTTCAGATCGCTCCGCCGCGGCAGCCGCTCTCGGCCATCCCTGGCCTGCGCGGCACTTGGGCTCCTGCCCATCGCAGTCCGCGGCTCGCTCCATTTTTCGAGCACGTATGTGCTCGAAAAATGGCGGTCGGTCCCTCGACGACCGCCATGGACGGCGGGAATGCAGAAAATGCAGGAGCAATTTTCTGCCTGCTTAACAGGCTGCCGAAAAACGTGTTTTTCAGCAGCCTGTTAATGCTTGCGTGCGCATTCAGTAGCGGTACATCAGCGACAGTGCCCATTCGCGCGGGCGCCCGAAATAGCCCTCGGCGGTGCCGAAACTGTCCAGGGCGGCGATGCCGTTCACCAGATACTGCTCATCGGTCAGGTTGGTGCCGGATAGCGCCAGTTCCCAGTGTTCGTCGGTGGTCACAAAGGCCAGGCGCGCACTGACCAGCCCGTAGCCGTCCTGGCGCAGTATCGGCGTATTGTTCGGGTCCATGAACATGTCGTCCCGATAGCTGTAGTCCCCACGCAGCTTCACCGTACCCCAGTCGGCCAAGGGCCAGGTCACCTGGGCAGAAGCATTCAGCGTCCACTTGGGCGTCTGGACGAATTTTGAATCCTTGGTCACGGTTGCGCCGGGATTCAGTTTGGAGAACTCGGCATCGGTGTAGCCAACGCCTCCGGCCAGGTCCAGCCAAGATACCGGCCGCGCGACCATTTCCACCTCGAAGCCCGCAACGTCCGCTTCGCCGGCGTTCTCCACCACCAGCAGCAGGTTCCCCTCGGCGGTGGCCCTCACACTGGTCAACTGGATATTTGAGTAATCGTTGAAAAACGCCGCCGCATTCAGTCGCAGCCTGTGCTCCAGCCACTCGGACTTGACGCCGATTTCGTAGGACCACACGAATTCCGGATCGTAAGACTCCACCGCCTCCTGGGTCGTGGGGCGGCCATTGAACCCGCCGCTCTTGAAGCCGCGCGAGGCGACGAAATAGGTCATCAGGTCCTCGGTCCACTGGTACTCCATGCCGGCCCGGGGTGTGAGCTCGCTCCAGTCGTCACCGATCTCGGTCGGTGGCACGACGAAAGTGCCGGCGTTCAGACGCCGGTGGATCAGCAGGTAGTCCTTGGATTCCCAGGTGTGGCGCAGGCCGCCGGTAATGCTCCACTGGTCCGTGAGGTGGTACGTGCCCTGACCAAACACGGCCACACTCTCGATATCCATCTCGTTGAAGACATCATAGCGCAGGTCGAGCTGCTCGTTGATGGGATTGCCGGGACAGCCCGGCGCCAGGAACGGCGGAG
>JACORW010000003.1 GCA_016179185.1 Gammaproteobacteria bacterium
CCCCGCCCGCGCCCCACCCTGGCCGCCCGAAACTACCCTCCCGCTGACCTGGCATCCCGTCCCCGACAGCGCCTGAGCAGCGGCGCAGCAACCGCGCCCGTCTTCATTCCGCCGGATCCCGCTCCGACGATGCAGTGATGCCGCTCCGCCAGCGGAAATCCAACCGGCCGCTTCTCGGGCAATCTTGATTCGTTCTTCAAGCGACGCAGCACTTGCAATCTCGATGGTGTTATAGTTAGATATAACACTATATCGGTACGCTGCATCGGGCCTGGGGCGGGCCCCGGAACCATCATGGAACGAGAGTGGAACGACCGTCAGCCGATCTACCAGCAGGTTCGGGATCGTGTCGTCGAGATGATTCTCGACGGCGTGCTCAAGGAGGGGGATCCGTTGCCGTCGGTGCGCGCGGTCGCGGCCGAGTACCGGATCAATCCGCTCACGGTCCTGAAGAGCTATCAAAAACTGGTGGACGAGCAGCTCGTCGAGAAGAAACGGGGTCGCGGGATGTTCATCAATGATGGCGCGCGCAACCTGCTGCTCGAGGGCGAGCGCCGGAGATTCCTTTCGGAGGAATGGCCCAGGGTGCAGGCGACGATCCAGCGGCTCGGCTTCAAGGCGAGGGAGCTGCTGGATGTGGCGGGCGAGTCAGTACCAGAGACTTCAGGAGAGCGTTGAAACCATGTCATGCATAGATGCACGCGGCCTGCGCAAAGCCTACGGCACGACGATGGCGCTGGATGGGATCGATCTGCGCGTCAGGGAAGGCCGCATCCTCGGGCTCATCGGCCCCAATGGTGCCGGCAAGACCACCGCGCTGAATGCCATGCTCGGCCTGACAACCTACCAGGGAATGCTGCGTGTGCTGGGGCTCGACCCGTGGACCGAGCGCCATCGGCTCATGCGCGAGGTCTGCTTCATCGCCGATGTGGCCGTGCTGCCGCGGTGGATGCGGGTGACGCAGGCGCTCGATTATGTCGCCGGCGTGCATCCCCGGTTTGATCGCGCGAAGGCCGAGGGATTTCTGGCGAAGACTACCATCAAGCGCACGAGCAAGGTCCGCGAATTGTCGAAGGGTATGGTGACCCAGCTTCATCTCGCGCTGGTCATGGCCATTGATGCGAGATTGCTGGTGCTGGACGAGCCAACCCTCGGTCTCGACATCCTGTATCGCAAGCAATTCTACGACTCGCTGCTGAACGATTACTTTGATCACAGCCGCACCATTGTCGTGACCACCCATCAGGTCGAGGAGATCCAGCATGTGCTCACGGACGTGATGTTCATCAACCGTGGCCGCATCGTGTTCGATTGCAGCATGGAGGAATTCGAGTGGCGATACAGGGAGGTGGCGGTGCACCCGCAACAGGTCGAGGCGGCGCGCGCGCTGAAGCCGATGCACGAGCGCCAGCTGCTCGGCCGCAGCGTCCTGCTGTTCGAGGATGCCGATCGCGACCGGCTTGCCGCCCTCGGCGACGTGCGCACGCCGAGTATCGCCGATCTGTTCGTCGCGGTGATCGGCAACCAGGACCGCGAAACACCGGGAGTCCGCCGATGAATACGCCGCTGGATATCACGCCCGACTCTGCACCCGGCCCGCAGGACAGCGCGCCCGCGGCCATGGCGGACGCCCGGCCCTTATTCTGGTCGGTGCGGCGCGAACTGTGGGAGAACCGCTCCATCTACATTGCGCCGCTGGCAATCGCCGGGGTCCTGCTGTTCGGCTTTCTGATCAGCCTGATTGATCTGCCGGATCGCCGGCGCGAGGTGTTGCTGCTCGAGCCTGCGCAGCAGCAGGCGGCCATCGAGCGGCCCTACGACATCACGGCGATGATGGTCATGGTGATCGCGATCCTCGTCGGCGTGTTCTACTGCCTCGATGCGCTGCACGGCGAGCGCCGCGACCGCAGCATCCTGTTCTGGAAATCCCTGCCGGTGTCGGATCTCACCACGGTGCTCTCCAAGGCAGCCATTCCACTGGTGATTCTGCCGCTGCTGAGCTTCACGATCATCGTGGCTACGCAGCTCATCATGCTGCTGCTGAGCAGCGCGGTCCTCGCGATGAACGATCTGAGTGCCGCCACGACGTGGACGCAGGTCAAGTTCTTTCAGCAGACGGTGATACTGCTCTACGGCCTGATCACGCTCGCGCTCTGGCATGCGCCGATTTACGGCTGGCTGCTGCTCGTCTCCGCGTGGGCGCGGCGCGCACCGTTTCTGTGGGCCGTGCTGCCGCCGGTCGCGGTCTCGGTCCTCGAAAAGATCGCCTTCAACAGTTCACATTTCGGCTCGATGCTGCAATACCGCATGGGTGGCATGTTCGGGAAGGCTTTCGCCTTTGATTCCGGGGGACGGCTCGACTCGCTGGCGCAACTCACGCCGGGAAACTTCCTCAGCACGCCGGGCCTCTGGATTGGGCTCGCATTCGCCGCGGCATTCCTCGCCGCGGCGGTGCGGCTGCGTCGCAACGCGGAATCGATCTGAAGGGAGCGCATGATGGGAGCTGCAAAGAGTGCCGGCCGGATCATCGCTGTGCTGTTGCTGACGCAGATGGCCGCGTACTGGGTGATGAACGATGTGCTGCTGCGGCCCGTGTTCGCGGCGCCGGGCTTCCTTGAGAACGCCGCGGCGCGCTCGACGCAGATGGGTCTCGCCGCGTTGCTTGGGCTGGTGACAGGGCTATTGTCTGTCGGCATCGCGATCACGGCACTGCCGGTCTTTCGCCGTTACAGCGACGCGACGGCATACGGGTTCCTGGCGCTCGCGGTCGCCAGCTTTTCGGTGACGGCGGTCGAGCAGATCAATCTGATGTCCATGCTGTCCTTGAGCCAGGCATACGCGGGGGCGGACGCTGCGAACAACGAATTGTTCCAGACGCTCCGAGGCATGGGGGCCGCGTCGCGCAACTGGGCGCATTTCATCGGATTGATCGTCGCGGGCAGCGTGGCGTTCGTGCTCTACAACGCGCTGTATCGCTTCGCGCTCATCCCGCGTGTCCTGGCGGCATTTGGAATGCTCGCGGCCCTGTCGCAGATCATCGCGGTCGCGATGCCCCTGTTCGGCCAGCGCGTCGTATTCGTGATGATCTATCCGCTGGGTCTCAGTCACCTGGCGCTGGTGCTGTGGCTGATGGCAAAGGGCTTCGCGGAACATCAACAGTCGGCATTAATGGCGCCGGGGCCGGTTCCCCGATAGCGAAACAAGGAGAGCAAATATGCACCCCACCGACAAGGCAGCACGCATCGCCGGAGCGATTTATCTGGCATTGGTGGTCACCGCGCCCTGGCGCCTGGTTTATATACCCGGCACCCTGTTCGTGCACGGGGATGCGACCGCGACCGCCGCCAACATCGCCGCGCACGAGACGCTCTTCCGTCTCGGCATCGTCACCGACCTGCTCACCGGAGTCATCGTTATCTTCGTGGTGCTGGCCCTTTACCGGCTGTTCAAGGACGTGGACCGGAGTCTCGCAGCGCTGATGGTGATCCTGGGGGGGCTGATGGTCGCCCCCATCTACTTCCTCAATACGGTGAACGACGCTGCCGCCCTGCTACTGGTGCGCGGCGCGGACTTCCTGTCCGTCTTTGACAAACCCTAGCGGGACGCGCTGGCGATGCTGTTCCTCCGCCTGCATCACCAGGGCGTTGTTGCCAACGAGATCTTCTGGGGCCTGTGGCTCTTTCCCTTCGGGATGCTGGTATTCCGGTCCGGCTTTCTGCCCCGCTTCCTGGGCGTGTGGCTGATCATCAATGGCCTCGCCTATCTGATCATCAGCGCCACGGGACTGCTGTGGCCGCAATACGAGCAGACGGTCTGGAACGTCGCGTTCCCCGCGATGCTCGGGGAGATAGCGATCGTGCTGTGGCTCCTGATCAAGGGCGCGAACGTGGACGCATTGTCCGCCGCGGCGACGTGATTCGAGCTGAACACAGCCTCTGCCACCAAACAAGCGAGGATTCCCGCGATGACCACTCCAGTACAGACGTACGCAAGGGCCGCCGCCGTCCTGTTATTGCTCTCGGTCCTGGCGGGCAGCTTCGGCGAGTTCTATGTTCCGAACAAGATCATCGTCTGGAGCGATGTGACGGCGACAGTGAACAATTTTATCGCTTACGACTCACTGTTCCGCCTCGGCTTCGCCAGCTACCTCGTGGAAGCCATGTGTGATATTTCGCTGGCACTGATCTTTTACGTGTTGCTCAGGCCGGTCGGCAGGAATCTTTCCCTGCTTGCCGCTTTCTTCGGGCTCGTGTCCACCGCCACTTTCGCCGTGGCCGAGCTCTTCTATTTTGCGGCATCGCACATCGCCGGAGGCGCCGACTACCTGAAGACTTTCTCGCCTGATCAGGTGAATGCGCTCGCGCTGCTGTCGCTCAAAGTGTCCGGTTACTGCGCCGGGCTATTCATGGTGTTTTACGGAGTTGCCTCCATTCTCCGCGGCTATCTGATCGTCCGATCCGGCTACCTTCCGAAGTTTCTGGGTGCCCTCCTTGCTCTGGGTGGTGTCGGGTTCGTGACCAGAAGCTTCGCTCTGGTCCTGGCGCCGGCATACGCATCCTCCTTCCTGCTTCTGCCGATGATCGTTGCCATGCTGGCGCTGATGCTGTGGCTCTTCGCCAGAGGCATAGATTTATCGGTATGGAAAGAAAAAGCGGCTACCGCGGCCTGATTTGACCGGCCTTCAACGGCTGCGAGGAGCGCCGTCATGACACCCCATTCGATAGGACCGGAACAGCACACCGCCGCCCGGGTCGCCGGCTTCCTTTACCTGTTCCTGATGGTGACCGGAATGTTCGCGGAGTTCTACGCGCGCGGGTCACTGATCGTGGCCGGCGATGCCGTGCAGACGGCGTTGAATATCACGGCATCGGAGCGGCTGTTTCGAATAGGCATTGTCGCCAATCTTGTCACGTTCGCGGGGGGCGTCGCATTGGTATGGGCGCTTTATGTCGTGCTCGCACCCATCAGCCGGAACCTGGCCTTGCTGGCGGCGTTTTGGCGGCTCGCCGAATGCGCCGTGCTTGCGGTCATCACCTTGAACGACTTTGTGGCGCTGCGGCTCCTGAGCGGCGCCAATTACCTGCGAACGATTGACACGCAGCAGTTGCAGTCGCTGGCGCGATTGTTCGTCGGCGTGCAGGGCGACGGATATCGGATCGGATTGGTGTTATTCGGGCTGGGGTCGCTTGTGTTCGCGTATCTCTGGTTCCAGTCCCGCTACATCCCTCGAGCACTGGCAGCCTGGGGGATCTTCGCGTCGCTGTTGGTGGCGATCATCACGATGGCCATCATGGTGTTTCCGGCCCTGGGACCCGTCGTGATACCAGCCTACTACGCGCCGATATTCATCTTCGAAGTCACGTTGGGCTTCTGGCTGGTGATCAGGGGAATTCAAGTTGCCTGAACTGTAACGTTTCCCTTAATCCGGCCTTGTCAGCACCTTCACGCGCAGGTCCGCAAACGTGGAAAGAGGCAATATTCTCCTATGCGGAAAAGAAGCAGACATTGAACCCACGCCAACATAAGCCTACACTATGTTCCTACATACGGAGGGAACGATAATGAAGGCCGTCAATGTGCGTGAGTTGAAGAACAATCCGTCGGAGGCGCTGCGCGAGGCGCGCCGGCATCCGGTCGTGGTTTTGAACCGGGACCAGCCGGAAGCGCTGCTGATCCACCTGGGTGACGACGCCCTGCTCGGCGAGCCGGGGGTCCGGCGGGCCCTGGCCACCGCCCTGTATCGCGACGAGAGCGTTTCGCTGGGGCAGGCGGCGCGGATCGCGTCCTTGCCCGTTGCCGAATTCATTCAGCATGTGTCGAGGGCGGGTGTGCCCGTCGTGCGGGGAACCGCTGCAGCCGTGCGTGAAGACGCGAAGGCCGTTACGGCATGGCGAAAAGGCTCGTCGCGGCCGATGCGAGCCCGCTGATCGGGCTGGCGGCGGCAGGCGAATCTGGCCTGCTGCGCGAATTTTTCGGGACCGTGACCATCACGCGTGCTGTGCACGACGAGGTCATGGCGGGAAACGGCTTGCCGGGTGCGGCGGAATTGGCGGGGGCCATCGCCGCCGGCTGGGTTGAAGTTGCGCGTAACCCCGCCGGTCTCCGGCAGTTTCCGGAACTTGGCGCGGGCGAGGCGAGCACACTCGCACTCGCGCTGAAACATGATGGCGACAGCCTTGTGCTGATGGATGAATGGCTTGGCCGCGCCCGGGCGCGGGAACTCGGCATTACGGTGACCGGGATTGCCGGTCTCCTGCTTGCCGCAAGAAAGGCCGGGCTGGTGAAACGCATCCAGCCGTTGTTCGAAAGGCTGGCGCAGCGGGATTTCAGGGTCACGGAGGACGTGGTGCGCAGCGTCCTCGATGAGGCGGGGGAGACTTAGCCCGACGCTGCCGCGGTGCTTTGCTTCTGCCGGTGGTAATGCCGCTTGGCCTTCACCTTGCTGCCGCAGTCTTCCATCGTGCACCAGCGGCGCGAGCGGTTCTTGCTCTGATCGAGGAACAGCCAGTTGCAGTTGTCGCCGCCGCATTCCTTGATGCGCTGCGGATCCCCGGCAGTGACCAGGTCCGCCGCGGCGAGCGCGACGGGCCAAAGCACGCGATCCAGCTCGGCGCCGCCTTCGTCCCACTTCCAGTCGAACGTGGGCGCGCCGTTGGTGTTCGGCGCGATCATCATCTGGCTGCAACAGAGTGTGCGGTGCTCGTTCGCGCGGCGGAACACGGCGTTCAGCAGGGCCATGTCTTCCGCGGACGCGGAGTTGATGTTCGTCGTCGCAGCGAAGGCGCGGAAGATCCGGTACAGCGCCTCGCGCAGCGTGCGCGCGTCCTCGAGAACCCTGGCCGCGGCGGCGGGATGCTGCGATGCCGCCTTGCGGAGATCGCCCGGGACCTGGTTTGGAAGCGCCTTCGCCTCCTCGGCCCAGTCCACGAGGTCGCCGTAGTTCTCGAGCCGCTCCTTGAACGGGCCGATATCGCGGCGGCTCGCCGTGTTCACGAAGTCCAGGGCCGGTTGGCCGCCGATGAATTCAAATTTCATGGCGTGTCACCTCTCTCATCCTTTTGACATCCCGGCCGGCGTAAAGTCGGCCCCACAAATTCAATTTCCGAACCTTACCGGCAAACTAAATTTTGCCGGAAATCCGATACTTACATGTTACCATCAAAAAGCGCTTGACTGGTGAGAATCACCTGTCTATATTTACCACCGTAGATAGTTTAGGTGGTAAGGCGGCACCTTGCAACCCGCCTCGAACAGTTAGACAAATCAGGAGGTTAGTATGAACACAGTTACTTTCAAGTCCTCCGGCCTTTCGGCCTCTGCCCCTTCTGCCGGGCTCTGGCAGCGTGCCGCGAACCTGTACTGGACGGGCTGGACCCAGTATGCCGCGTCATTGAATACGGACGTCAGTCTTCGGCCGGATTTTCCGATCTGGAAGCGCGCTGCCAAAGGTGTCGGTGCCAACGGGGTCAGAGCTGATGCTCTGACCCCTTCCGGGGGTCTGACCCCACCTGAGGGTCTGACCCCTCTTGGGGCGCAGCGGATCGTGGACCGCGCCGCGTGAATGTCATGGATCCGCACACACTGATCCTGTTCGCGTTGACCGAGGCGGCCATGGCGATGTCGCCGGGCCCGGCGGTCATGCTGGCGATGTCCAACGGCTCGCGCCATGGGCTGCGTGGCGCGGCCGTGGGCGCCGCCGGCATCAAGCTCGGCAACGCGCCGTGGGGAAACAAATGAATCCGCAGTTTGCTACCACGAAACTCGCTCATCCAGTGACGGATTTTCATGGTACGTGCAGCACCGATTTCTTCGACCAATCGCAGCGCCGGCGGATGGATTCCTCCAGTCTTCCGCAGGCCGTTTCGTTCCCGTGTGTCCGGACAAAATCCTCGCACGCGGCGTGCGCGGCCTGCGGCACCCGTTCGGTCAGCACTTCGAGGCGCGCCAACAGGCGCTTTGGCGGCATGCGCAGGTCGCGTGCAAAGGCCTCCCAGTGCGCGCGCGTGATCCGTTCGGGCACATAGTTTCCCCCGATGTAGAACGCCATGTCCCGCGACCAGGAATGCGGCCGCAAAAGATTCAGAAACTCTATCGCGACGATGTCATAGAACGCAGCGAGTGTCGGCACGGCCCCCCCCGGCCGAATAAAGCAATGCCAGATTTGTTGGCGCCGAGTGAAAACTGACCGCCTGTGCCGATTGAAAATTGACCAGGCCCTGAGCGGCGCAGCGTACTACGCGCCTGTGGATAAGTCGACCAGACTGCGG
>JACORW010000047.1 GCA_016179185.1 Gammaproteobacteria bacterium
AGATAGGACGCGTCGTAGGTGGTCAAGCCATGCTGCCCGGCAAGTACCAGGACACCTGCGAGCGCATGATCGGTCGCGCCGATATCCACCTCGATGGGCAGGCGCCCGAGCCGCTCGATTATCGGTTCAAGCTCGGTTTGCCGGATACGGCGCTGACGCAACGCTGCCAGCAGAACGTTGCCCACCTCGAGCGGCCAGACTGGGGGCACGACGGCACCATCCGCAACCAGGCGATCGAGAAGACTATCCGCGAAAGCGCTGCCCTCGTCGGGCAACACCCAGGCGAGAGCTACAGAGCAGTCCAGCACGAACGCCATCAGTAGCGATGCGCCTTGTGGGCCAGGCCGCGCACGGTTTCACCCTTGCGCAGAAGATCACGCATCCCCACCCCGCGGCGCGCCAGTTCGTCCCTGAAAGAACGCAAGTCTCCGATCGCACGCCGGACGCTCTTCTCGTCCCGCTTGCCGACCGGCCCCAGCTCGGCCACGGCACGGCCGTGCCTCGTGATCACAAAACGTTCCCCTTTCTCCACCCGCTCGAGCAGTTTTGGCAGATGAGTCTTGGCCTCATAGGCCCCGATTTCGGACATGGCGCACCCTCCCAAGGCATCAGACTAGTGCAGACCAGCTTAGACTAACTCAGGCGCTCGCCGCAACGGTTGCACCCGGTCCGACTATTTCGGCACAAGAAGAGTGAAAGGCCACCACATTGCCTGCGCCTGCACCAGCACGCCCACGAGCGCCGCCAGCGCCACGCTGTGGAAAAACACATAGCGCAGGATGGCGTCCTCATGCCCGAACCAGCCCGTTGCCGTGCTGGCGACAACAATGCTTTGTGCGTCGATC
The DNA here is from genome assembly GCA_016179185.1 of Gammaproteobacteria bacterium. GTDB lineage: Bacteria > Pseudomonadota > Gammaproteobacteria > Eutrophobiales > Eutrophobiaceae > 2-02-FULL-61-13. The sequence continues at coordinate 846 of JACORW010000047.1, forward strand.
ATTTTGCCCATGACGCCGCCGGAACTGTTGGCGGCGGCCATCAATACCGGACTGACGCCGGTCTGCTCCGCGGTGATCTTCTGCAACCCGCCGAACAGCACATTCGATGCCGTGTCCGAGCCGGTCAATGCCACGCCCAGCCAGCCAAGTAATGTGCCGAAGAACGGATAAAGCGCGCCGGTGCCGGCCAGCGCCAGCCCCAGCGTCGCATCGGTTCCCGAGTAACGAGTCAGGTACCCCAGTGCCAGCATGGCCGCAATGGTCAGCAGGGACAGGCGCACGCGCCTGAACGTCCGCCAGTAGGTCTGCGCGCAATGGCGCGGGGAAATGCGCAGCAGAACCGCCGCCATCAATGCCGCCACCAGAATGCCGGTGCCGGTGGCGGACAGCCAGTTGAAGCGGTACAGCGCCGGCTCGGGCACGGGCAATTCGCCCATCTGCGGAATCGGCACCACCGGATAGGTGCGCACAACGACTTCATGCAATCCCGCAACGGCGATGCTGGGCGCAGACAGCGCATCCAGAAACGCCCGGATGTCCGGCAATCCCCAGGCAAATACGACGATGCTGAGCAGCAGCCAGGGCATCCACGCCAAGACGGTGCGCCGGCGAGTGTCCGGTTCAGCGGTCACTGACACAGCGCCCGGCGGCGCTATGTCCGCCGGTTTCCAGTGCCGGTAGAACACGGCCAGCGTCGCCATGGAGCAGGTCGCGGCCACCACATCCACGAGCCACGGGCCATGCAGATTGGCAATCAGCGCCTGCGGAACCGCGAACGCCGCACCCGCGGTCAGCGCCGCCGGCCACACGGCCACGGCGCCGCGCCAGCCTGCATACGCCCATACCAGCCAGAACGGCACCAGCAGCGAGAAAAACGGCAGTTGCCGGCCCACCATGGCGGAAAGCTGCAGCACGTCAAGTCCGGTGACGGCACTCAACGCAATGATCGGCGTGCCGAGCGCGCCGTAGGCCACGGGCGCCGTGTTCGCGATCAGGGACAGTCCGCAGGCCTGCAAGGGGCGGAAACCGAGGCCGGTCAGGATCGCGGCCGTGATTGCCACGGGCGTGCCGAATCCCGCCGCCCCCTCGAAGAATGCGCCGAATGCGAATGCAACGAGCAGGAGCTGGAGCCGCCGGTCGGGCGTCACGGCGGCGAGACTGTCGCGCAGCACCGCGAACAGACCGGCGCGCTCCGTCAGCGAGTAGAGAAAAATCAGGTTGAGCACGATCCAGCCGATTGGAAACAGGCCGTACGCCGCGCCGTACAACACCGCGCCTCCGGCCGCCGTCAGCGGCATCCGGTAGACACCGACCGCAATAACCAGCGCCACGCCCAGCCCGAGCAACGCCGACAGGTGAATGCGGATGCGCAGCAGCGCGATCGAGCCGAGCAGGACCACGATGGGCAGCGCGGCAACGATAGTGGAAAGGAAAGTGTTGTGGAGCGGGTTGTAGGACTGGGGCCACATGGTAAGCAGCTAAAAGCAACACGCTACAAGCGACAGGTGAAACCAAATCGGGAAAGTTCTTTTTCTTGTTGCTTGTGGCTAGTAGCTTGTAGCTATCTTTTCCTTGTGACTTGTAACTTGTGACTTATAACTTTTTTACAAGCACTTTCGAGTTCCTCTGATAGTTGTAAAGCTGCTGCCTCTGCATCGGCAGCGTCTCCACGGTGGACTCGACAAAGCCCCGTTCCAGGAACCAGTGCTCGGCGCGCGTGGTCAGCACGAACATCTGCTTGGCGCCGCCCTTGCGCGCATCGCGCTCCGTGGCGCTCAGCAACTGCTCGCCGCGGCCGCCCTTGTGGTAATCGGGATGCACGGCCAGGCACGCCAGTTCCGCGGTCGAATCCTGCTTGAACGCCTGCAACGCGGCGCAGCCGATGATCGCGCCGTCGCGCACCAGCACGGTGTAATGGTCAATATCCAGCTCCAGCCGCTCGCGGGACCGTTCCACCAGTGTGCCGTCCAGCTCCAGCGGCCGGATCAGCTCCACTATCCCGGCGATGTCCGCGGCGGAAGCGCGCCGGATCTCGTCGAACGAGGTCAGCGTCACCATCGTGCCGATGCCGTCGCGGGTAAACAGCTCGCGCAGGATGGCGCCGTCCACGCGGCGATCAATAATGTGTACGCGGCTGACGCCGCGGCTGCTGGCCGAGGCCGCCTGCTCCAGGTACCGTGCCGCCACGGGCGTGGTGGTTCCGGCGGCCAGTACCGCCGCCGCCTCCGGTTGCGTGAGCTGGCGCAGCAACTTCCCGTTCGGCCCGGTCACGCCTTCGCCTTCCATCAAATAGATGAGTTTCTCGGCCTTGAGATCCACGGCCAGTTGCGCCGCCAGCGCCGTGGACTCGAGGCTGAACGCCTCGCCGGTCACGGAAAAGCCCACCGGCGGAATCAGCACGATCTCATGCCCATCGAGGTTGGTCTGGATGGAATGCACGTCAATGCTGCGCACGTCCCCGGTGAATTTAAAATCTACGCCATCCACGATGCCGAGCGGCTTCGCGGTGACGAAATTCCCGGAGGTCACCCGCACCTCGGCATTGGACATCGGCGTGTTGCCGAGCCCCATGGACAGCCGCGCCTGGATCTCGATCAGCAGTTGGCCGGCGGCGGCCTTCACGATCTCCAGTTCCGCCGCGCTGGTGATGCGCGTGTCGCGGTGCACCTGGGACGGCAGACCCGCGGCCTCAGCCCGTGCCTGGATCAGCGTGTCCGCGTCGAACACCAGCACCAGGCGCACACCCAGGCTGTGCAGCAGCGCGAGGTCGTGGATAAGGTTGACGAACTCGGGCGAGGTCACGGCGTCGTCGTCGAACTGCACGACCAACGTCTTGCCGCGATGCACGTGGATGTAGGGCGACGCGGCGCGGAACCAGTCCACGAATCGTTGCTGCCTGGTGCTCATCTTGTCCCTCGCAAAAGGGCGGTCCGCCGCCCGTGGCGCGCTATTATTGGGTCAATATGCCCCGCTGCCAAATGAAATCACGGGCCGAAACGCTCGGAGTTCGTGCCGGACGGGTCCTGTCTCCGGGTGTATCTCTCCGTGTTGTCGCAGGCCATCCACGGCCTGCGCCCTTCGGGCGTGCTTCGCACGACCCGATTCGCTCCAGGCGAATCGGTCGCTCCACCCATCCTTAAGCCTGGATTATCCATGAACCCGCTACTGCGACCGCCGATCCGGCCGGCAAAACGGCGCGTGCTCGCGCCGCGCGCTCAACGTACCGTCAAGTACGCCTTCGCGCGCTTTGGCTGCGCGCCACGCCGTCTTTCAGGCCGCCTCGTCGGTCTCGCTACGCGTATCCATGAATAATCCAGGCTTTCGGGGCCCTTCCGCTGCGCGCGGATAGGCATTCCCGGCGCCACCCGTCCGATTGAAGTTCAGCGTCTGAGAAGCCGAGTTCCGGCGCCACGAGCCCCGTCGTGTTCAGCAGACCGACGCGAGGGATCCTGTTTCGCGGACCGTGTGACGCCATGGACGGCGGAACACGAGCCTACAGGGACGTACTTGCCGGCGTGTCCGCGAAACAGGAACCGGAGCGGCGGGCAGCTGCCCCGATATATAAGGGGTGGCGCCGGCTCGAGACAGCGACAGGACCCGTCCGCTCGAATGCAGTTTGGATAGGTTATTCTACGCACCCGAATTTCCTTTCCGCTGCATAATCGCCCATGACCGAGAAGCAACTGAACCGCTACAGCGCGCGCATCACCCAGCCCAAGTCCCAGGGCGCGTCCCAGGCCATGCTCTACGGCACCGGTCTCACCGATGCCGACATGAACAGGCCGCAGGAGGGCCTCGCCAGCGTCTGGTACGACGGCACTACCTGCAACATGCACCTGCTCGAACTGGCGCAGGGGGTCAGGGATGGGGTGAAGCAGGCCGGCATGATCGGCATGCGCTTCAACACCATCGGCGTCAGCGACGGCATCTCCATGGGTACCGACGGCATGAGCTACTCGCTGCAATCCCGCGACCTCATCGCCGACTCCATCGAGACCGTGATGGGCGCGCAGTGGTATGACGCGCTGGTGGCCCTGCCCGGCTGCGACAAGAACATGCCCGGCTGCCTGATGGCCATGGGCCGCCTGAACCGGCCCGCGCTGATGGTCTATGGCGGCACCATCAAGTCCGGCGTGAGCCACGGGAAGAAAGTGGACATCATCTCCGCATTCCAGAGCTACGGGGAATTCATCGCCGGCAAGACCGACGACGCCGGGCGGCGGGACGTGGTCAGGCACGCCTGTCCCGGGCCCGGCGCCTGCGGCGGCATGTACACGGCGAATACGATGGCCGTGGCAATAGAGGCCCTGGGCATGTCGTTGCCGTACAGTTCTTCGACGCCTGCGGTGGACCCGCGCAAGCAGGAAGAATGCATTCGCGCCGGACACGCCGTCCGTGCGCTGCTGGAGCGCGACCTGAAACCCCGCGACATCATGACCCGGGCCGCATTCGAAAACGCCATGGTCATGGTCACGGCCCTCGGCGGTTCCACCAACGCCGTGCTGCATCTCATTGCCATGGCGCGCGCGGTGGACGCTCCACTGACCATAGATGACTTCCAGGCGGTCAGCGACCGCATACCTTATCTTTCCGATCTGAAACCCAGCGGACCCTACGCCATGGAGGATCTGCACAACGTGGGCGGCACGCCCGCGGTAATGAAGTACCTGCTGGAGCACAAACTGCTGGACGGCGAGTGCATGACCGTCACCGGCAAGACACTGGCGGAGAACCTGCGCGACGTGCCGGGACTCTCCTCCGGCCAGAAGGTCGTCATGCCGCTGGACAAGCCATTGAAGAAGTCCGGCCATATCCGCATCCTGAAGGGCAATCTCGCTCCCGGCGGGGCGGTGGCAAAGATCACCGGCAAGGAAGGCGTGCGGTTTTCCGGGCCGGCACGGGTGTTCGATTCCGAGGAACTGATGTTGAAGGCACTGGAAGAAAACAAGCTCAAAAAAGGCGACGTGGTCGTGATCCGCTACGAGGGACCGAAGGGCGGCCCCGGCATGCCGGAGATGCTGACGCCCACCTCGGCCATCATGGGCGCCGGACTCGGGTCGGACGTGGCGATGATCACGGACGGGCGGTTCTCCGGCGGCTCCCACGGCTTCATCATCGGGCATGTCGTGCCCGAGGCCCAGGAAGGCGGGCCCATCGCGCTGGTCCGCGACGGCGATCGCATCACCATTGACGCCGAGCGGAACACGATTGATGTGGAACTCGATGACGCCGAGCTGCAACGGCGTCGTGCCGCGTGGCGAATGCCACCCTACAAGGCAGCCCGCGGTACCCTGTACAAGTACATCAAGACCGTGCGCCCCGCTTCCGAGGGGTGTGTCACGGATGAGTAACGCAGTAAAGCGACGCGGCGCCCAGGGGAGCGGCAAGACCGCCCGGCCCCCGCCGTACGAATCCTACGAAGAACGGCGCAAGTATCCGCGCGTGCACATTGACCGGCCCGTGGAGATCCGTCTCGGCCGGGAAGCGCTCCGTGCCGTTATCCACGACATCTCTCCCGACGGACTGCAGATCCGCTGCGACCGCAAGACCATGCAGGCCATCCGCCCCAGCGGCAGCGCAATCAAGGGTGATGACGGCCCGGTCATCAAGGTGGCGTTCTCGCTCATGATCGCGGGCAAGGAAAAACCCGTCGAAACCGCGGCGCGGATCTATTACTTCGTGCTGCTTCCGGACGAAAAACCACGCGACGTTTCCTTCGGCGTTCAATTCCTGAAACTGGACAAACGCAGCCAGGCGGACGTTGACGCATTCTTTCGCGAGGCGCTGGAACCCGTCGAGGACGCCATCTTCCCGTTGCTGGGCGAGCCGAGAACGGTCGCCGAGATTGCCGACCGTCTGCGCATGACGCCGCAGCGCGTGAACGAGGCACTGGACAAGATGAAAGACACCCACCATGTGATCGCGCTCCAGTCCGGAAACGAACTGCGGTATCTGCAGCTTGCGGCGGCGCTGCGTGTGCTGTTTCTGCAGGTTGCGGACCTGGATCAGCGGTTGCGGCGCATCGAAGGGGGAAAGAGCCGGTCCCAGGCCGGGTAAACCCGGCCCCACAGGTGATCGAGCAGTCCCCCCGTCCGCCGGAAGCGGATCGGGCCTTCCGCTGGAAGCCTGTGGCAAATTTCAGGACAGTTATTTAGAGCGAGCTTTAAAATTCGTAACGGATGGTGCCGATGACCTCGCGCGGGGGAATGAATTCCTCGCTGGTCGTCAGCAGGCCGAACGGATTGGAAAAGCGATTATTGACACCGTCTTCGTCGAACAGGTTGGTGACGCCGAGCGACAGGTTGACCGGCCAGGCGGCGAACCGGTAATCGAAGAACAGATTGACGATGTCATAGTCCGGCACCGAATCCACCAGCGGATTGTTCCAGACGCGCGCCTGGAATTCCCCGCGGTGAATGTAGTCCACCCGCGATGTCAACACCGATCCGCCGGCGAAGGAATGGGTATTGGTCAGGCCCAGCCGGGCGCTGATATCCGCGAGTTTGGGCGGCTCATTGCCCTTGAGGTTCGTGGAGGTGGCCAGCGCAAACCGCGTGGCGAAACCGGCACCGGTGAACAGGCCCACGCCCGGAGCCAGGGCTTCGCGGAAGTCCACCACGTCCAGGGCAAAGAAGTCGTCGTCGAACTTGCCGTCCATCCAGGTCACCATGCCGTCCAGTTGCCAGCCGTCGGTGATGGCCCAGCCGAATTCCGATTCGATGCCCCAGACCCCCGTTTTCGGGATATTGCCGGTGCCTCCGGCAAACGGTACCGGATCTTCCTGCATGAACTGCAGGTTCTCGTAGTCATAATAGAATCCCGTGACGTTCAGGCGGACGCGATCGTCGTAGAAGATATTCTTTGACCCCACTTCGAAAGACACGACCTCTTCCGGCTCGAATTGGACCGGCAGGAATATCGCGCCGCCCCGCAGCGCGCCCGGATTCGTGCCCCCGTTCTTGAATCCGGACGATAACAGTCCATAGAGCAGGTTTCTGTCCGTGACGTCGTAGTCCAGGCCCACCTTCCAGGTGAACTTGTGATCGTGCACGCGGAGGTCCGGCACCGGGAAGATGCCGAAGAACTGGATCGCCTCGTCAAGCTGCTCTTCCCCCTGGTAGCGTCCACCCGTGGTCACCGCAAGCTTGTCGGTAAAATGGAACGTGGCCTGCCCGTAGACGGCCCAGTCATCGCGCGCCAGCGTCCGTTCCTCGACGAAGTTCAGTACCGAGGCGAACGGAGGCAAAGTCACCACGGAGGGATTGTTGACCGCGTCCTCGAAGTCCGAGAAGGGCGTCGGGCCGTTTGCCTCGAGGAAATGATTGAAATTCTCGTGGTGCAGGTAATAGGCGCCCAGCACCCAGTCCACATCGTCGCCGTCGTAGGTGAAGTTGACTTCCTCCGACACTGCATCCGAATCGTTGATCCAGAACGGCAGCACGTCCCAGTTGCTTGCGGGCACACCGAAAATGGACAGGCCCAGCACGTCAATATTGGTCAACGCCTCGTTCAGACGGTCGCCGTCCACGGACTGGTCTTTTTCCAGTTGCTGCCAGCCGGTCAGCGACTTGGCCACGATGCCCCACCAGGGCGTGGTCCATTCGATCACGGCGGAGGCGCTGTAGTTGCGCAGCTCAAAAATGCCCGGGAAGTCCTGGGTCAGCTCGCGCTCGTCCCCGTTCGGGTCCAGCACGTTTTTCTGGGCGGCCGCATGCTGGTCGGAATCCTGCACGAAACCGGACAGAAGAATCCTCCAGTCGGCGTTGGGCTGCCACAACAATGACGCCTTGCCGGTGATGGAATCGGCATCGTCGAGGTCATAGCCGTCCAGATCGCCGCCTTCTATTTCCGCAAAACCGTCGTGATCGTATTTCTGGACGGAGCCCCGCAACGCGGCGGTGGACCCCAGCGGCACGTTGATCTCCCCGCGCGCCCTGATGGTGTCGTAGGTTCCGTAGCCGAACTCGACGCGGCCCTGGAAGTCTTCCAGCACCGGCTTCTTGGTGATGATGTTGATCGCCCCGCCCGTCGTGCCCTGGCCGAACTCGGTTCCCTGCGGGCCGCGAAATACCTCGACGCGTTCGATGTCACCGAGATCCAGACCCATCGCCAGCGGGTTCGCCAGGTAAATTCCGTCTATATAGATCAGCACGCTGGGCTGGGTGGCGAGATTCTGCGCCGTCTCCCAGCCGACGCCGCGGATGGTGACGACGCGCCCGGCGCCGTCGTTTTTCGCGATGGTCAGACCGGGTACATAGCCGTTGAAATTGTCCAGTCTGACGACATTGGACTGATCGAAATCCTGGCCGGAGATCACGGACACCGCAATCGGGGCATCCTGGATGTCCACCTCGCGCTTGCGGGCGGTAACGATGACTTCTTCAAGGTGGGCACCACTGACCTGGGAGACTGCCGGCGCAACCGGAACAAGCGAAAACAGCGCGCTGCCAACCAAAACGGAACCGAAAGGAATACCCGACGTCCGCGTAAGACTGGTCATGGATCAGCCCCCCCTTTGAGCCTTCAAGAACCGCCGTCGCCGAAGATAATTTCCTGCAAAAAGTGACCCCGAACTTGCACGAATGCGCCCTATCATATGACGAAATATTGCGCCGTGCTCCAGGTCAATATGCGGGCGCCGGCGCATTCTGTTTGAAGACATCGAACGGCTTGAGATTCGCGATCAAAGCTGCGCTGACGATCAGCCCGGCGCCGATGGTCGCAATGGCAAGCTGATAGGTGCCCGTCACGTCGAACACCAGGTCCATCAGGAACGGCGCGATCCCCTGGGTCAATACAATCACGCCGTAGACGGTCCCGGAAATCACGCCGTAGTGTTTCAGGCCGAAATAGCGCGACAGAAAGTACGGCAATATTCCATATTCGGTGCCCAGCCCGAGCCCCATCAGGAATCCGGCGACCAGCAGCAGCGGAAAATCCGAAGACGTTTCCATCAGCACCAGACCGGCGATGGTGGCCAGATAAAAAGGCGCTGCAATCCACGGCCTGGGTATCCGGTCCAGCAGGTAACCCACGCCGGTCTGCCAGGCGGCAGTGACCATGGAAAAGGTCGCCAGCACCGTGGTGGCGATCTCGATGGAGATCCCGCGGTCAACGAGCATCGGCACGACATGGGCGAAGACCGCCGTGACACAGCCGGCGCCCAGCGTGACGGCCACGACGATGGACCAGAACACGCCGGTCTTCCGCACCTCGGCGAACGTCATGCCGCTGAGGCCCGCGGTTTCCGCGGCCGTCGCGCGCGGGGCGTCGTGCAGGAACAGAAACAGCACCGGAAAACCGATCAGCACGATCGCCACTGCGATCCCCACGAACGCCCCGCGCCAGCCGAACTCGGCGATCAGCAGGTGCACGTAAATCGGCGCAATCGCGGCCCCGGTGCCGTTGCCCACGCCGCCCGCGATCCCCAGAAACAGTCCCCGATTCCGGTCAAACCATCCGACGATTACCTTCGTGAACATCACCGAACTCGGGATCGCCGCGGTGACGCCTATCAGGGCATAGATCAGGTAGAAGGACACCTGATCCGCCATGAGTGAAACCAGCGCGACCGATGCGGCGAAGAGCAGGTTTCCGGCCAGCATGATCCGCCGCGC
>JACORW010000050.1 GCA_016179185.1 Gammaproteobacteria bacterium
GCCGTGGCGTTGCCGTCATCGGTCTTGAGGCGCCAGATGAAACCGGGCGATGAATCCGCCAGCGCATTGATCCGATCCAGATTCGCGACGAACTCCGCCATGGCCGGAGACTCCAGCGGCACCTTCATCGCTGCGACGTTCAGTTGGGCGAGTTCGAACCGGGACACGGGTCTTTCGGCCGGTCAGGCCGGGAGATCAGGCGCGCCGTCACGGCCGGTTGCTCTTGCGCAGCGCGGGATTAAGCCGGTCAATATCCCGCTGAACCTGCTCGCGGCTGCGCTCGTACACGATCTCACGCCCCTTCACGCTCCCGGCGTAGGCCTGCCCGGAGCGCGTGGGCGTGAGCGTGCACCTGACATTGTGCACGCCGGCGCCAATAACCACCTCGATCTGTTCGGCTCGCTTGCTCAATACCACAACGTCCATGGTCTGGCCGGTTTCGGTTATGCGAACTTTGATCTTTTCTTCGTTCATGGAGTGCCCTGGAGGTTGAGTCGCGCCTTTTCACCTTACCGGTACATCTCATCATGGCTACCCACGTCCAGCAGAATGATTTCCTTCTCGGATACCGCAACTGTCAGCGTGATGCGATAGCTATCGGTGATGCTGATGGCCTGAATGCCTTTGAGCTTGCCGCCGAGGTGGCGATATTTCAGGTGTGGTTGGAACGGGTCGTTCTCCAGATCGCGGAGGATATCAGCGAACTTTTTCCTTAATTCACTGTGGCGCTTGATGAATTTTTCAGCCGCGCCGGTAAAACGAGGCGTCCAGACGAGCGCATACACGCTTCAATCTTCCAGACCCAATTCTTTAATCAAGTCATTCGCCGTGCCTCGCTTTACCCGTCCGGCCTTGAGGTCCTGCAGCGATGCACGCACTCGCGCCTCGTAGGCCTCGTCTTGCGCCTCGATTAATTCCCGATACCGCACCTCCGAGAGCACCACGTACTGGGGCTGATTATTTCTGATGACGTGCACGTCCCCGGTTCCAATAAGATCATCCACAGCGGCAATGCCGCGCCGTTTGATCTCCTGCGCAGGTATGGAATTCATGGGCTGACTCCTAATGGTACTTTAGTAGATACTTATAATGATACCTAAATGAGTACCATCAATCAAGGGACCTGGCCGGGCATTCGCAACCTGAAAACGGACGGCCGGGACACGGGTCTCAAGTTCATCTGCGCCTTTCGCGCCAAAGCATGCATGAAAGCCCGGCGGCAATTACAAATGCGACGGCACTGACCCAGACCGGAACAGCCACTCCGTTTACCGAAACCGGCCAGGCCAGAATGAAGCGCAGCAGTTGAGCCAGCGCAATCAACGCAAATACAAGAGCAGCGATGGTAGTGAAGGGTTTCATGTGCTCCCCCTTGTTTGGTTGTCTGATGCCGGGGTGTGAATCGCTATTCAGTTCATGGCCCGGCGGCAATGCCGACCGGCGCGTGTTTTTTCGGCGCGCGGCTCATGGCGCGAGCACGCCGGCCGCCAGCGCCTGTTGCCCGCGGACCACGAGGCGATGGTGGCTGTCCGCATCTATGTTGGTACCGCAGACGATGAGTCCCACGCGTTTGCCGGCCAGCTTGGCGCGCAATGGGCCGAACGCCCCGGCGGTGCTGGCGGCGCCCGCTGCCTCCACTACCAGTTTCATTTCCGCGAACAGGATCGCGGCGGCAGCGGCCATCTCATCGTCACTCACCAGCACGACTTCATCCACCGAGCGGCAGCACATCTCGAACACATACGGCGTCGTCATCGGCGGGGCGAGGCTGTCGGCGATGGTCGTCACCTGCCCGATGTGTTGCGCGCTTCCGGCAGCCAGGCTCTTCGTCATTACCTGGGTCGCCTCAGGCTCCACACCGTAGACCCTGCACTTCGGATCGAGGAGCTTGGTGACCGTGGCCACTCCGGAGCACAGTCCGCCGGCGCCGATGGGCACGACGACCGCATCCAGTCCCGCCACCTGCTCATGGAACTCCAGTCCGCAGGTGGCCGTGGCCGCGGTCACCCGCGGACCTTCGAAGGGATGAATGAAAGTGCGGCCTTCGGTCCTGACGATCTCTTCGACCATCTGAAATCCCGTGGCGCCGTCCGGTGCCGTCAGGATCTCCGCGCCAAAATGCTTCGCGGCGGCGACACGGGCCGGGTTGGCGGTTGCCAACATGACCACTTTCGCGCTCGCTCCGACACAGGCTGCGGCATAGGCGGCGGCGATGGCGTGATTGCCGGCGCTGATGGCGGTGACGCCCCGGCGCCGGGCATTCTCATCCAGTGCCAGCACATTATTAATAGCGCCACGGGCCTTGAAAGTGCCGGTGCGCTGGAACAGTTCCAGCTTGAGATGCAGGTTCGCAGGCCGGACGAAGCGCGCCTCCACCGCGGGGCTGCGCCACTCATGCACCGGCGTGCGCACCGTGTACGGTGCGATGCGCCACGCTGCGGCGCGGATGTCCGGCATGGACGGCGGGATCAGGTCAACGGCGCTCACGGTCGAACTGCTTCGGCGCGGTGACAGGCTCCCGCCGGACGCCGCCGGCAGGTATGCTGTTGAGACACGCACAGGTTCCAATGGTTGATCCGTGGGCAAGTATGCTGACGTAGGGAGGGCAAAGCAAACCGCGCGAAAGGCGCGTCGCACCTATCCCTTTGTGCCGCCGCCGGAGCTGACCTCCGGCACGGTGCCGCATGTTCCGGTCATCATCGCCGGCGGCGGACCCATCGGCCTTGCCACCGCCGTGGACCTGGCGCGCCGCGGGATCCGTTCGCTGGCGCTGGAACGGACCAATACCGTCAGCGACGGATCGCGCGCCATCTGCTGGGCCAAGCGCACGCTGGAAATCCTGGATCGGCTCGGCACCGGCGAGCGCATGCTTGAGAAAGGCGTGATCTGGAATGTGGGCAAGGTGTATTTCGGCCCGAACCCGGAACCGCTGTATACCTTCGATCTGCTGGCGGACAAGGAGCAGAAGTTTCCCGCGTTCATCAATTTGCAGCAGTACTACGCCGAGGAATATTTGATCGATCGCTTTTCGGAATTGCCGGCGGCGTCAATCCGCTGGCAGAACGAGGTGGTCGGCGTGGACAACGGCGCGGATCGCGTTGTCGTCACGGTGCGCACCCCGGCCGGTGACTATCAGTTGAGCTGTGAATACCTGATAGCCGCCGACGGCCATCGCAGCCCGGTGCGCAATCTGCTCGGCCTCGATTTCGAGGGCCGCCTGTTCGAGGATCACTTTCTGATCGCGGATGTCATCATGAAGGCGGATTTCCCCGCCGAGCGCCGCTTCTGGTTCGATCCGCCGTTCAATCCGGGCCAGACCTCGCTGATCCACAAGCAGGCCGATGATGTGTGGCGGATAGATTTTCAGATGGGCTGGCACATCGATCGGGAGGCGGCGCTCAGGGAGGAGAACGTGGATGCCAAGGTGCGGGCGTTCCTGGGACCGGATATTGACTACGAGTATGAATGGGTCAGCCTGTACACGTTCCAGTGCCGGCGCATGCGGAACTTCGTCCATGGGCGGGTGATCTTCGCCGGCGACGCCGCTCACCTGGTATCGCCGTTCGGCGCGCGCGGCGCCAACGGCGGCATCCAGGACGTGGACAACCTGGCCTGGAAGCTCGCGCTGGTGCTGGAGGGCAGGGCGTCGGCGGCATTGTTGCAGAGTTATGACGTGGAACGCATTCACGGCGCCGATGAAAACATCCTGAACTCGTCGCGCAGCACGGACTTCATGACGCCGAAGAGCGAGGTGAGCCGGGCGTTCCGCGATGCGGCGCTGGAGCTGGCGCGGGATTTCCCGTTCGCGCGCCGCTTCGTGAACCCCGGGCGCCTGTCGGTCCCGTGCACGCTGGACAATTCGCCGCTCAACACGCCGGACAGCGACACGTTCAGTCCGTGCCAGCGCCCCGGTTCGCCGTGCATGGATGCGCCGGTGACGATCAACAATCGCGCGGACTGGCTTCTGAGGCAGTTGGGAGATCGGTTCACCGGCATCTACTTTGCGGCCGGCGCTGAACCGGCACCCGTGGCCCTAGGTTTGCCGGCCGATCCGGTCCCGGTGCAACTGATCGTGGTGCGGCAACCCGGCGCAGAGGGGCGCGAGAACGAAATCGTTGATCCCCGCGGACTCCTGGCGAAGCATTACGACGCCGGGCCCGGCACCTTTTATCTGATTCGCCCGGACCAGCACGTCGCCGCGCGCTGGCGGACCTTCGATGCGGTCACGGTCAGGGAGGCGCTCGCCCGATGCCTCTGTCTCTGAGTTCAGGATCCGCGGCGGACGGGTCCTGTCGCCGGGACTGCCGGTTGTGGGGCCGGCTTTACGCCGGCCCACCATTTGGCCGGGATAAACCCTGCACCACAAGGGAATGGAGATCCGGCGGACCCTGCCGCTGCGCGCGGACAGGCAGTACCTCGGCTCTTCAAAGCATCGGCGCCAACGGGTACAACTGATACTCTCCCGGACCCGTGATCACTCGCACATTGAGCGGGAAGTGCCGCAGCAATTCCCGGTCGTCCAGATCATTGCGCAACGGCCGGCCGCGCAGCGCCTGCATCTTGGCCGGTATTGAAATAACGGAGACATTTTCAACGCCCACCGCCCGGATCACGCCCGCGCTCAGCGGCTGATTGCCGCGGCCGAACAGAAAACCCTGGCCGCCCACCGGTGAAATGACAATCCGGGCACGGTGACGCTGGTCGAGTATGCGCAGCAGTTGCGGCTCATTGGCATCCAGGGCCACCAGTTTCCCCCGCTGTACGACGTCAACACCAAGCAGACTTCCCGTCAGGCCGACGCGCCCCAATATCGCCATCTTGGTGCTGCCGGGCCCGAACAATAGGCACGCATCTGACTCCAGCAATTCGACTGCCGCCTCGACAACCCGCTGCAATTGTGCCGCGTCAGGCGGCGATGAAACTTTCGGTCCGGGAATGAAGTCGCGATCATAGGGAACGCGTAACCGGCCATAGGCGATAGGCGCGATGTGCGTCGCACCCGGCGCAAGTCCGCCGCGCCCCAATACCTCCTGTTCCCTGACGGTCGGGCATTCGCCGCGCAGAAAGGCCAGCGCCAGCGTGCCGGCCGCCTCCGGAGATGCCGCAAAAACGCCGGACTGCATGTTTGCGCCGCAGGGAATGCCGATCACCGGGATGCGATCCCGGATGCTCGCCAGAATGTCCCGCGCGGTGCCGTCTCCGCCGGCGAACAACAGCAACTCCACGCCGCGCCCGAGCATCTGCGCGGCACAGCGCCGTGTGGATCCGGCGCTCGACTCTCCAGTGCCGGCCCGGTCGCACAACTGCAAGTCCCCGAACATCCCCGTCAGGACATTCTCGCCCAGCAATCCGGCGCCGGAATAAAAGCGCAACCGGCGCGCCATCGGCAACAGACATTGCAGCGCGCGCCGGCTCCGGTCCACGGCAGTGGCTTCGATGCCGAGCGCCCGGGCGGCCGAGAACTGCTCCGGGGTGTCCGTGCCCTTGACGCCCGCTCGGCCGCCGAGGCCCGCTATGGGATTGACGATGAGCCCGATTTCGCGTCCTGCCGGCATGCAAATCCGGGGCTACATCACGCGCGGGGAAGTGAAAGGTAAAAAGTTGAAAGTGCAAAGTAAGACAAGACTTCCCCGCACCGCAGCGGGACTGTTTTTACTTTCCACTTTTTACTTTCCACTTTTTACTTGATTGGCAGTTTTGCGCCGCATTGATGCTTCCCTGCGACGAACCGAGCTCACAACGCGGATCCGATTCCTATAATGCAGTCCAACTGGAACGCAGCGAAATTCATCCTGCCTGACAATTTCTGGAGAACCATCATGAAGACTTTCATCGTATCCGTTATCAGCGCCGCGATTGTCACCCTGTCCGGCGTCGCACAGGCGCGCATCCACAATGAGCCCGGGCATTTTACCCGGGAGTATGCCCGCGAGGCGCAGCAGGCCATGAGCCGATGGGTCGAACTCGAACTGCGCAATTTCCTCAAAGCCGGCGCGCCCGCGCTCCGCATTGAGGAAACCGGCAAGTTTGGTCTTGACCACCCCTCGCTCCACGCTGAGACCCAGGCGTCGAATTCCGGCCCCGCGTCATCGAAATAGACGCGGAGGCTGAACCGGCCCCCTTCCATCGCCGCTTTGGCGTGACCACTGCGGCGATTTTTTTTCGGGCTACACTGGCGGTCATGGACAATCCGTTTACCACGCTGATAGACGTGCTCGGCCGGAGCCGGCAGCGCCAGTACTGGACGTTGCAGGCCATCGGCTGGTCCGGCTACGTTTTTTTCCTGATTGCCCAGTCGCTCGCGTCCGGGGAAGCCACCGCCGTACACACCATCTATTCGCTTTGCGCCATGCTTACGGGACTCTTGCTGACAATGGGGATGCACCGGGTGTTCAAGGACACCTGGGATCATCCCCCGGTCGCGCGCGCGGCATATACGGTGCTCGCCGTCGGTGCGGCGACGGCATTATGGTCCGCGTGGAAATTTTACGTGTTCCTGCAAATTTACCCGCACGCAGTGGAGGGTAAGGATACCGGCCTGCTGGCAGGTTACCTGTTCTGGTATTCTTATTCATTCTTCATCCTGCTGAGCTGGGCCGGACTGTACTACGGCATCAAGTATTATCAGATGACGCAGGCGGAACACGAAAAAGGATTGCGCATCGCGGCCATGGCCCATCAGAGCCAGCTCAAGATGCTGCGCTATCAGCTCAACCCGCACTTCCTGTTCAATACGCTGAACGCGATCTCCACGCTGATCATGGACAGGCGCGGCGACATCGCGAACCGCATGGTCACGGAACTGTCGCGTTTCCTGCGCTATTCCCTGGACAACGATCCGATGCAGAAAGTGAGCCTGGCGCAGGAAGTGGAAGCGATGAGACTCTATCTCGACATCGAAAAAGTGCGCTTCGAGGAACGCCTGGAGCTGGACATCCGGATGGACGAGGCGGCCCGCCGGGCGCGCATCCCGAGCCTGCTGCTGCAACCGCTGGTTGAGAACTCGATCAAGTACGCGGTGGCGCGCAGCGAGCGGGGCGGGACGGTCCACCTGCACGCAAAGGTATTCGCCGATGAACTGCTGCTGGAATTGAGTGACGACGGCCCGGGCATCCCGGCGCTGGAACAGATCCTCGCCTCGGCCCAGGGAGTCGGTCTTACCAACACCCGCGAACGGCTGCGTGTCATCTACGGCGAAAACCACTCCTGCAAGTTCAGCAACCTGGAGCCGCACGGCCTGCGGGTCAGCATCCGCCTGCCCTACGAACCTTGAAAAAGTTGACGAAGCGATGGCCGGGTAGACCCGGCCCCACAGGTGCTGCTGCGGCATTTCCAACATCCTGTGGGGCCGGCTTCAGCCGGCCGGAATGCGTGTAATGACACCGCTGCGGACATTGATCGTGGATGACGAGGCGCTGGCGCGCCGCGGCCTGCGCATGCGGCTGGAAAGGCACAAGGACGTCGAGATCCTGGGGGAATGCCGCAACGGCCGCGAGGCCCTTGCCTCCATCCCCGAGCTCGAACCCAATCTCGTTTTTCTGGACATCCAGATGCCCGGTTTCGACGGCTTCGACGTGGTGCGCAGCCTGCAGGGCGACGACATGCCGATGGTGATCTTCGCCACGGCGTTCGACCAGTACGCGATCAGGGCGTTCGAAGTGCACGCCGTGGACTACATCCTGAAACCCGTGGACGAGGACCACCTGGCGCGCGCGCTGGAGCGGGCGCGGGACCGGCTCACCGGCAAGCAGGCGGTCAGCGAAAAGGAGCATCTGCTCGATGTCATCGGCGAAATCACCGGCCGCGCGCCGGCGGAGGTCGAACAGTGGATCGGCGACGGCACGACGCCGGCGCGGCGTTACCCGGAAAAGATCGCGATCCGCGACGGCGGCAGCACTGCGCTGGTGCCGGCCCGGGACATAGACTGGGTGGACGCGGCCGGCGACTACATGTGCGTGCACGCAAAGGGCCTCATTCACGTCATGCGCATCACGATGAAGCAGCTGGAGGAGCAGCTCGACCCGGCGCTTTTCCTTCGCGTCCATCGCTCGACCATCGTCAACATCGATCGCGTGCAGAAGATCAGCGCGCACATGAACGGGGAGTATCACCTGATCCTGAGCGACAACACGCGCCTCAAGATGAGCCGCGGTTACAAGGACAGGGTACAGTTGTTGCTGAAACATTAGGAATGTCGGGGTCAGACCCCGAAACCGGGGTCTGACCCCTTTATTTCGGTTTGCCGCAGGCCGGCATCCGCTGGTCGCAGCCGAAAGGCACCCTGACGGACGCGGTGGTAGCCTTGCAGGATCGAAACATGATCGGAACATCCGCCATGAACCTGACTGAATCCACATTGCGCAACCCTGCCGGCGCCGTCGTCGGAATCGCGCTGGTCGCGCTGTTTGGCGTTTTCAGCCTGACCAAGCTGCCCGTGCAGCTGTTTCCGGATATCGAAAATCCGCAGATCAACATCCAGACCACGTGGCGAGCGGCCTCCCCCAATGAAATGGAGGCCGAGATCGTGGAGCCCATTGAGGAAGTGCTGCAGGGCCTGCCGGGGATGAAGGAGATGGACGGCAGCGCCAATACTGGCTTCGCCTGGATCAATCTGACGTTCGCTGTCGGCACCGACATGCAGAAGTCCATGGTGGAGGTCATCAGCCGCATGAACCGGCTGCCGCCCCTGCCCCGCGACGCGGATCAGCCGGTGATCACGTTGGGCGGCTGGGACGGCGCCGTACCGGCGCTGACGTGGTTCTTCCTGCAGGTGCTGCCCGGCAATGACACGCCGGTGCTGGAGTACACGACGCTGATCGAGGACGTCATCAGCCCGGCCATCGAGTCCGTGCCGGGCGTGGCGCGGGCCGAGGAACAGACGCTGGGGGCGGATGCCGAGGAAGTGCAGGTGATCTTCGACCCATTTCGCGCCGCGGAACTCGGCATCCAGTTGCCGACGCTGGTGCGCACGCTGGGCGACGCCGAGAACGTCTCCGGCGGGCAGGTGGATGTGGGCCGCCGCCAGTACACGCTGCGTTTTGCGGGAAAATACGACCCGGCAACGCTGCCGGAGCAGGTGCTGGAGTGGCGCGATGGGCGGCCGATCCGGTTGGGCGACATCGCCACCGTCAGGATCGCGCAGGTGGATCGCTTCGCGCTGGCGAGCCAGAACGGCAATCCGGCGTTGGGGATCCGCGTGGATCGCGAGAGCGGCGCCAACGTGCTGAAGACGCTGACCGAGGTCAAGCTGGTAGTTCAGAAACTGAATGACGGGCCGCTGAAGGAGCGCAATCTGCGCCTTGTGCAGTCCTTCGACTCATCGCTGTACATCAACCGCGCGATCAGTTTCCTGACCGGCAACCTGACCGCGGGCGTGGCGTTGTCGCTGGGTCTCCTGTGGTGGTTCGTGCGCCACAACCGGGCCACGCTTATCATTGCCACCGCGATTCCGGTTTCCCTGCTCAGCACGTTCATCGTGCTGTTCCTCACCGGACGATCCTTGAACGTGATCTCCATCGCCGGCGTTGCATTCGGCATCGGCATCGTGGTGGACACCACCATCGTCGTCATGGAAAACATCGTGCGGCTGCGCGACAAGGGGCTCGGCCTGCTGGACAGCGCCGCGCAGGGCGCACGCGAGGTCTGGGGCGCATTGCTGGCTTCCACGGCCACGACCGTGGCGATCTTCATCCCGGTGCTGTTCATCAAGGACGTGGAAGGCCAGTTGTTCGCGGATCTGGCGCTCACCATCTCCATCGCGGCGGTCCTGTCGCTCATTGTCTCGGTGACCATCGTGCCACTGGCCACCAGCCGCTGGTTCGGCGAACAGCGCTCCGATGATCCGCACGCCGGGCTGTGGAATCGTATCACCAATACCGTGATGGCCCTGACCAGCACGCCACACAAGCGTCAAGCCCTGATCGCGGCGCTGATCGGCGTGCCGGTGCTGACCACGTGGCTGCTGCTGCCGGAACTGGACTATCTGCCGCCGGTGAAACGCGACGCAGTGGACAGCTTCTTCATGCTGCCGCCGGCGGCGAACATTGACACGGTGAAATCGGAAGTCGTGGACGTGCTGCAGGCGCGGTTGAAACCCTACATGGACGGGATCAAGGAGCCCGCGCTGAAGAACTATTACATTCTGATCTGGCCATCGGGCGGCACCATGGGCGTGCGCGTCAAGGATGAACCGCGGCTGAAGGAGATGGAGAAGATCATCAACACCGAGATCACGGCCGGCCTGCCGGATTTCGTCGCGTTCAGCTCCCAGGGCGATCTGTTCGCCGGCTACGACGGCGGGCGGGAGATCCCCGTGCACTTGCAGGCCCGGGACCAGAAGGCGCTGGCCGCCGTGGCCGGCCGGACCATGGCCTGGCTGCAGGAAGCATTGCCGGAGGCTAGCATCCGGCCGGAATTGCCGCAGGCCCAGCCGGAACTGCGCGTCATCCCGGACGACCGCAGCCTGATGGAAAAGGGCTGGTCCCGCGCCGAACTCGGCGCCATTCTGCGCGCGCTGGGCGACGGCATTTACGTAGCGGAGTATTTCGACGGCGTGAAACGCAAGGACGTGATCCTGCGTGCCAGCAAATGGACCAACCCCGACGAACTGGCTGCGGTACCGCTGGCGACGCCTTCCGGCGGCGTCGTGCCGTTGGGTCAACTGGCAACCGTCGAGCAGACCGTGGGGCCGGATCAGGTGCGGCGCGTGGATCGGAAGCGCACATTGACGCTGCGGGTCGTGCCGCCGGAGAACATGTCGCTGGAGCGCACCATGGCGAAAATCCGCGAGGTGGAGCCGCGCACGCGCGCCGCCCTGCCGCCAGATGGCAACATTCTCTACGGCGGCAGCGCCGATCGCCTGAAGCAGGCGGTGAACACCATGGCGCAGAACTTCGCGCTGGCACTGATGATCCTGTTCCTGTTGATGGCCGCGCTGTTCCGCTCGCTCAAGGACAGCCTGCTGGTGATGCTGACCATCCCGCTCGCCACGGTGGGCGGCGTGATCGCCCTGCGGCTGATGAATCTGTTCAGCTTCCAGCCGCTGGATCTGCTGACCATGATCGGCTTCATCATCCTGCTGGGGCTGGTGGTAAACAACGCCATCTTGCTCGTGGATCAGACCCGGACCGCGGAGCGGGAGGGCACGAACCGGCACCAGGCGGTGGAGCAGTCGCTGCGCTACCGGCTGCGCCCGATTTTCATGGGCACGCTGACCACCGTGCTCGGCATGGCGCCGCTGGTGCTGGTGCCGGGCGAAGGCAGCGTCATATACCGCGGACTTGCCACCGCCATCGTCGGCGGACTCAGCATCAGCACGGTGTTCACGGTGCTGCTGCTGCCGTGTTTCCTGCGCATGGGTGCAAGCCAGCCGGTGCTGGTCACGGAGGGCTCGATGGTGCAGGCCGAGGCGCCGCCGCGACTGGAGTCCGCGGCATGAACGGGGGCACAGACATGGCGAAATTCCCGATCGGCCGCAAGCTCCTGCCCGCGCTGCTGGCGCTCTGTCCGGTTCTGGCGCTGCATGCGCAGGGGCAGCAACCGCCGTCCCCGGTGGGCGTCGTGGAAGCGCGCAGCGAAATGGTGACGCCGGCGCGCTGGGTGCCCGGCACCGTGATCAGCCGCGAGGACTCGCGCATCGCCTCCGAAGTCGCCGGAAACTTGGTCTCTATTGCCGAGGTCGGCGCACAGTTGAAAAAAGCGGAACTCCTGGCGCGCCTCAACGATCGGGAACTGCAATTGCAGGTGCGCAATGACGATGCCCAGGTGGCCCGCCTGTCCGCGCAACTGGAATACCTGAAACGGCAGGTGCAACGGGTGGCGAAGCTCGCGCAGACCAATACCGCCGCGGTCGCCAACCTCGACGAGAGCACCGCCCAGCGGGACATGCTGGAACAGGAGCTCAAGGCCGCGCAGGTCGCCCGGGATCGGACACAGTACTTCATCGAGCGTACGCGCATACAGGCGCCGTTCGACGGTGTCGTCGTGGAGCGCCTGCGCATGCCGGGCGAGTTCATTGCCCGGGGAGACCCGGTGGTCCGGCTGGTCAATACGGCTGAGCTGGAGATCCGCGTGCAGGCCCCCCTGGACGTCGTCCGCCACGTGCGCGCCGGGGACACCGTGTCCGTGACCGGCGACAGGAGACAGGCCGAGACCCGGGTGCGCAGCGTCGTGCCAGTCGGCGATGAGGTGTCCCGGATGTTGCAACTGCGGCTGGTTTTGACCGGAACGGAGTGGATCATCGGCGAACCGGTGCGTGTGGCCGTGAGTCATGGCGAGCCGGCGGAGGTCGTGACCGTCCCACGCGACTCGGTCGTGTTGCGAGAAGGTGAAACCTACGTCTACAAGGTCACCCCGGACAACATTGCGCACAAGGTGGTCGTCACGCTGGGGGAAGGCGCAGGAAATCGCGTCGCGATCAAGGGCGACGTCAAGGTGGGAGATCGCGTGATCATCCGCGGAGCCGAACGCCTGCAGGATGGAAGTCCAATCACCATCGTAGGCGACGATGCGGCGTAACTCCGCCGCCGTCGCCGGAATGACCACCTCGTCATCCCCGCGCACGAATTTCGTCCCCGCGCACGGATGTCGTCCCCGCCCAAGCGGGGACCCGGATCGATCCCGCCTCGATTCCCGCTGGCGCGGGAATGACTGCTTCGCCATCCCGGTCCCGTGTCACCGGCCTGCACCGACATGATGACATGCCTTACCGCCGCAACGATCCTGTGTGCGGCGTTGACCGCGCCCGGCACCGCGGAGCAGTCCGGAATTGCCGGCATTGAGCAGCGCTATCTCGAACTGCGGAACCTGAAGGACGCGATAACCTCCATACGCGTCCACAATGGCGCCGTCGGTCCCGACCCCGCGACTCTGCCGGCACTGGTTGAGCGATTTACTCTGGCCAGGGAATCCGTGGCCCGGGAACTCCAGTCCGCTGATGTGCGCCGGTTCGCAGCGGAAGACCGGCGCGCTGTGGAAACCATGCGCGCGGCCATCGTGACCCTCGGCAGCGAATCTGCTGTAGACGTCGACGGCGGCACATCGCCTATTTCTTGTGGGGCCGGCTTTACGCCGGCCACCGCTGATGCGAAGCGAATCGCTCTGGAGGAATTATCGAGTCGCCTCTATGAATGTTTCGGCGCCGCGGCCGGAAATCTCGCCTTCGAGGGCGAATCCCTTGACCGGCTTACGGTGCTTGCGCGCCTGGCAATCACCGACGAACCGGACCGGCGCCGGGGACTGTTCCTGGCCCTTGGACCCGTGTGGGCCGCCATCAATGGTGACGGAACCCCCGCGAGCCCGTGGCGCTCGTTGATAAAGTTGAGCGCCGCGCGGATGCGCGCCGGGGCCTCCTCAATCGAGTCACGCGCAGCGCTGCTGAGCGTCGATCCGCTGCACGTCGAACCGTGGCTGGTTGCCATCCTCGCCCGCTGGCGCGATGCAACCTCCGGCGCCGAACTTGAACCATGGGATTTTTATTACGCAGCGGGCGCCATGGAGCGTGCGTTGTCCGCTCACATTCCTCTGGACGCGTTGCGGCCGCTGAACGATCGCGTCTACCGCGATCTGGGCGCCGATCCCGTCGCTCTGCGCGTGCAATATGATCTCGCTTTCCGTGCCGGCAAGTATCCGGTCGCCCACACGGATTTCCTTTCACGGCCGCAAATCCCGCCGGCAACCGGCGGATCCCGCGGCGCGGTTCGCGTATCGGCGTCCTATCGCGTCGGCGGCGCCGGGAACCTCGCCGAACTCCTGCACGAGACCGGCCATGCCATCCACATTGCCGCGATCCGGACCCGCCCGGCATTCGCCGACTGGCCTGACAGTGATACGTTTTCCGAGGCGCTGGGCGATCTGGTCGCACTTGATGTCTATGAGCCCGAATGGCAGCAACGCTACCTGGGCAATTCGGTCCCGGCGGATCAGGCGTTGCGCGCGAAATACGCGGGCGTCGTGCTGGACACCGCCTGGGCGCTGTTCGAAATTTACATGCACCGCGATCCCGACCAGGATCCGAACCGGGTGTGGACGAAAATCACGCGGGAATATCTGCACATCCGGCCGCACGCGGAATGGTCGTGGTGGGCGGTGCGCGGTCAACTGGTTTCGCAGCCCGGTTACATGCTCAATTACGCACTGGGCGCGATCCTCGCCGCCGAACTGCGCGCCCGCACGCGGGAGTTGTTCGGCGCGCGGCCGTGGGGCGATGCGTCCTGGTACGGGGCCGTGTCGGAGCGACTCTATCGCTTCGGCCTGGAACGGCCGAGCCGCGAAGTGATCGAAGAATATCTCGGCCGGCCGGTGTCGCCGGCTGCACTGTTGCAGGACATGGGCGCCCGATAGCGAGGCCGGTCAGCAGATTGATGCAAAACGGAGTTTTGCATCAGCCTGTTAATCATTCAACAGCGCGGACTTCCCGGCCACCCAACACCGTAAGGCGCACCTGGGTATCGCCGATCTGCTCCGGCGGAATGTCGAACAGGTTGCGGTCCAGCACGATGAAGTCCGCGAACTTTCCCGGCTTGAGCGATCCGGTCTCGTTTTCCAGGTACAGTGCCTCGGCCCCGGCCAATGTGAAGATGCGCAACGCCTGCGCAAGATCAATCGCCTGATCCACGCCTTGCGTCCCCGCATGTTCACCGTAGGGATCGGCCCGCGTCACCATGGCCTCGATACCGGGCCAGGGCGACGGCGACGGCACGACCGAAGGCCAGTCTGAACCGTAGGTCACACGCGCGCCGGATTCCAGCAGCGACCTTATCGGCCACCATTTCTGCAAGCGTTCCCGACCCAGCACGAGGTCCATGGAATCCACCAGCGGCGAGGGGTACCACAGGATTGGCGACATCTCGGCCGTGATGTTGAGCGCGGCAAAGCGCGGCAGGTCGGCCTCCGAAATGGCCTCCGCATGCGAGACTTCATGCCGGCGATCCGTCCGGCCGCTCGATTTGCGCGCCGACTCGAAGGCGTCCAGCGCCGTGCGCACGCTGCGATCGCCGGTGGCGTGGATCTTGATCGTGAAGCCTTGGGCATCCAGTGCCGTCACGTCGGCCGAGAGCTCTTCCGGCGTATAGATCAATTTCCCGTTGTCAGGCTGCTGGTGCGTCGCGTCCGGCAGGTAGGGGTCGAGGAACGCCGCGGTGCGGGTCGGCGGAATGCCGTCCAGAAACATCTTGATGAAGTGGTTGTTGATAAGCGCGGAGCGCAATTCGCCGCGTGCGGCGATGTTCTGTTGTTCCTGCTCGTGCGTCTCGGTCCAGGAATTCTTCCAGGGCAGGCTCGCGGCCACCCGCATGGTCAGCGCGCCCTTGTGTTCGGTGTCGCGGTAGGCGCTGACGGTGTAGTGATCCGCCTGGGCATCCTTCATCGCGGTCACACCGACGGCATTCAGGCTGGTAACCGACCAGCGGATGGCATCCTCGTACTGCTGCGCGGAAAACGCCGGCAGTTTCTGCATGACCTGGTAGGCGGCCTTGTCCAGCAGGATGCCGGTGGGTTCGCCGGTTTCCGCGTCACGCAGGATCGTGCCGCCATTGGGGTCCGGTGTGCCCTGGTTGATCCCGAGTTGTTGCAGCGCCTTTGAGTTCAACCACGCGTTGTGCACGGTGGAGTCCATCAGAAATACGGGATGATCGGGGACCACGGCATCCAGCACCGCCCTGTGCGGAGGCCGGTCGCCGCCCAGCAGTTCCGCGGACCACTGCCCGCCCCGCACCCATTCGCCCTTCGGGGTGGACGCGGCGCACTCCTGCACGCGCCTGAGTATGTCCGGCATGCCGAGGCTGAACGGGAACCCGCACTCCAGCAGTTCCTTGCGCCCCGCGTCCATGGGATGCACGTGGGTGTCGATGATCCCCGGCATCACCATGCGCCCGCCCAGATCCACAATACGCGTGGCCGGCCCGGTGACTGTTTGCACCGCGGCGGCATCTCCCACCGCCAGCAGCCTGCCCTCCCTGATCGCCAATGCCTCGGCCCAGGGCTGCCCCGGCTCGACGGTGTAGATGCGGGCGTTGCGATAGACGGTGTCCGCATGGGCCACGGCCGGCGCGGCAGTACTCGATGCGGCCGACTGCGCCGGCGGCGGCGCAGGGTCACAGGCAGCCGCCGCGATCACGATGATCACTGCGCCCAGCAGGCGCTTTTTCAACCCAATTTCCATTCGTATTCCCTCTGAGGAAGTGATGCGGGGCGGCAACCCCGGCATTCGAAGGCACCGCATTGTTGCGGACCCGGCCCGTCGTTCTTTCCGCCCGGACCAGTGAAAATCCCCTGAATTTTCATTCTGTTACCGCCGCCTGCCGGGCGATGCGGCCGACAGCCCGCTGGTGGACGATCGGGGATCGGTCAATCAGTTCGTCATCGGCGCGGGGCCGAATTACACGTTCTGACCGGAAAGCAGGAAGTAGCCGGCGTTCATCTGCGCGTTCCGGGGCTGCCGGTCAGGCCGGAGTTCACCGTCAACCCGGGAAAGTGGCGCGATAACCGCGACCCCCAATCCAGCGGGTCCACCATCGCATCAGGAACATATACTGAAGGATGCACGGGCAGGTCGTCGCCGCAAACGAGCGTCGGTATCCGCGACCCGGTGCGCACGATCTCCACGCAACGGGGCGGCTCCGATCGCGAAGCGCGATCCTCGGCGCCCGTTGCGTCGGACCGCGCCGCGGGCGCAGCCAGCCCGAACAGCGACATCACCACGAACCAGGCAAATCCCGCGTTGCGAACGGTCATAGCGTCAACACCGATTCCAGCTCGCTGACCCGGGCGATGCTGGTCAGCGCCCGGGGAACATTGATCAGTTTCAATTCGCGTCCGCCGCGCTGAAACTCGCGCTGCCACTCCAGCAGCAATGCGAGCCCGGCGCTGTTGACGCCGGTGAGCCCCCCGAGATCCAGCCGCACGAGTCCGGCGGCGGGAAAGGTCTCCCGGCCACTCGCCAGCAATCCGGGCACCGCGCCGAAATTCAGCTCGCCCCGCAACCGGAACAGCGCGCCCTGCCCGTCCTGGCCGGCCTCCAGCGTCGCTCCGCCGCGGGAATTTTCCAAGCTCATCACTCCGACAGCTTGTCAGTCACAATTTTTCCGATGATGCGTTCCAGTACCATCGCGGAATCGCTGAACATGATCGTGTCGCCCTGTTTCAGCACCGCATCTTCCGCGCCCGGAGTCAGGCTCACGTACTGCTCGCCCAACAGTCCGGCGGTGAAGATGCTGGCGGTGGTATCGGTCGGGAACTGGTTGAACTGATTTTCGATGGTGAGGGTGACGATGGCCTCGAAGGTCCTGCTGTCATAGTTGATTTTTGACACGCGCCCCACCAGCACGCCGCTGGCGCGCACCGGCGAGCGTACGTTCAGGCCGCCGATGTTTCCAAAGCGCGCGAAAATTTCGTAACCGTCGCCGCTGCTGACGGTGCTCATGTTGCTGACCTTCATCGCCAACATGAACAGGGCGGCAAATCCGGCCGCCACGAACAACCCCACCCAGACCTCCATTGTGCGTCTCGATATCACGTGTCCGTCTCCAGCAGGAATGCGGTCAAAACGAAATTGAGCCCCAGCACAAGCAGCGAGGCGCTGACCACGCTGCGGGTCGTGGCCCGCCCCACGCCTTCGGCCGTGGGCTCGGCGTCATACCCTTCGAACAACGCCACCCAGGTGGCGGCGAACCCGAATGCCAGCGACTTCCAGAACCCGGTCATCAGGTCCTCGTCAAAATCAACGGCGCTCTGCATTTGCGCCCAATAGGCGCCGGCATCCACGCCCAGCAGTCCGACACCGATGAAATATCCCGCCAGTACGCCGACCGCGCTGAAGATCGCCGCCAGCAGCGGCATGGAAATGAATCCGGCCAGCATGCGTGGCGCCAGCACGCGCTTGTAGGGATCGACCGCCATCATTTCCAGACCGGCGAACTGCTCGGTGGCCTTCATCAGCCCGAGCTCTGCGGTCAATGCGGAACCGGCCCGGCCGGCAAAGAGCAGCGCCGTCACCACCGGGCCGAGTTCGCGCACCAGCGTCAAACCCACGAACGTGCCGAGCGAGGCCTCGGAATTGAAGCGCACCAGCACGTTGTACCCCTGGAGCCCGAGCACGAGCCCGACAAACGCACCGGCCACCAGTACGATGACGATGGTGAGCACGCCCACCGAAAACACCTGCTGCACGATCAACCCCGGCCGCGCCAACACCGCCGGAATGCTCTGCAACACGCGCAGCAGAAACAGCCCGGCGCGCCCGGTGCGCTCCAGGAACACAAACGCCCGGCGGCCGGCATTGGCGATGGCGTCCAGCCGTCCGTTCGCGGATACCGCAGTCGCTTCAGTTTTCAAACAGATCCTCCGCGTAATCCCCGGCCGGATAATGGAAGTGCACCGGTCCATCCGGCAGTCCCTTCAGGAACTGCCGCGCCCATTCGGAAGCGGTGCGCTCCAGCTCCGCCGGACTGCCCTGATCCATGACCCGGCCGTCCGATATCACATATATATGATCCGCGATCGACGACGTCTCCACCACATCGTGGGAGACGATGATGCTGGTCAATCCCAGATTGTCGTTCATCGTGTGAATCAACTTTATCAGCACACCCATCGAAATCGGGTCCTGGCCGGTGAACGGCTCGTCGTACATGATCATCATCGGATCCAGCGCAATGGCGCGCGCCAGCGCCACGCGCCGCGCCATGCCGCCGGACAGTTGCGCCGGCAACAGCCCGGCCGCCCCGCGCAAACCCACGGCCTGCAGCTTGGCCAGCACCAGATACCGGATCATGCGCTCCGGCAGTTGCGTGTGTTCGCGCAGCGGATAGGCGACGTTTTCGAACACCGTCAAATCAGTAAGCAGCGCGCCGCTCTGAAACAGCATGCCCATGCGCTTGCGCATCTCGAACAGCTCGGGAGTGCTCAACGCATGGATGTTGCGACTCGCCACCTCGACGCTGCCGGCATCCGGCGTCAACTGCGCGGTGATCAGTTTCAGCAACGTGGTCTTGCCGGTGCCGCTCGGACCCATGATGGCCGTGATGCGGCCACGCTGGAAATCCAGATCCACGTTGTCGAAGATGACGCGCTCGCCGCGGCGGAACGTCAGGCCGCGCACGCGAATTAGGATGTCTGAACCCGGGGAATCTTGCATGCGGGCGGGAAGTTTCACCGTTTGACCCGGCCCCGTCAACCTGCATGACTCGGCCTGAACCGGACACTGCACCGAATGCAAAGCCGGGTAAACCCGGCCGCACAACAAGAACTGCATTCAGATTGTGCCCGTGGGGCCGGATGTATCCGGCCAGGCGCGGGCCGTAATCGCTCGTTGATACAATACGCGGGCCGGGAACCACCCCGCAGAATACGGAGATCAGCAAGTGATGACGACCACTGCCGCCATCAACCTTTTCACGCCCCTGATGATGGCGGATCTGCAATTGCCCAGCCGGATCGTCATGGCGCCGATGACCCGCAGCCGGGCAGGCGCGGGCAATGCGCCGACCTGCATGATGGCGACCTATTATCTCCAGCGCGCCGGGGCCGGGCTCATCATCAGCGAGGCGACCCAGGTTTCACCCCAGGCGGTGGGGTACCCGGGTACACCCGGCATTCACAGCTACGATCAGATCGCAGGCTGGCGCAATGTCACCGACGCAGTGCATGGCGCCGGTGGGCGGATTTTCGTGCAGCTCTGGCACGTCGGCCGCATTTCCCATCCATCGTGGCAGCCGGACGGGCAATTGCCGGTGGCGCCATCCGCCATTCGGCCCGCCGGAGAGGCCATGACCGCGGACGGCATGCAACCCTTCGTAACCCCGCGCGCGCTGGACACCGACGAGATCCCCGGCATCGTCGAGCAGTTTGCCCGCGCCGCGGCCAATGCAAGGGCCGCCGGATTCGACGGCGCCGAACTTCACGCCGCCAACGGCTACCTGCTGGACCAGTTTCTGCGCGACGGCAGCAACCGGCGGACCGATCGCTACGGCGGTTCGGCGGAGAACCGCTGCCGGTTGTTGCTGGAAGTCACCGCCGCCGTCGGTGACGTGCTCGGAGCGGGCCGGGTCGGGGTGCGGCTGTCGCCGGACGGCACGTTCAACGACATGCATGACTCCGATCCGGTCCGCACGTTCGGCACGGCGGTGCAATTGTTGAACCGGATCCGCCCCGCATACCTGCACGTTTCGGAAGGAAAATACGATTGTTCCCCGCTGCGCCGCGCCTTCAACGGGTTGTACATGGCGAACAGCGGATACGATTTCGCGCGCGGCAGCGCAGCGCTCGCGTCGGGCACCGCCGATCTCATCGCCTACGGCACTTCCTTCATCGCCAATCCCGACTTGCCAGCCCGGTTCGCGGACAATCTGCCGCTGGCGCCGGCCGACCCCGCCACGTTCTATGGCGGCGACAAGCGCGGCTACACTGATTACCCGCCGGCAGCCGGCCGTCGGATGGCGGCGTCCGAGTGTGATTGAAGCGTCACCAAAAGGCGTTACACTGGCGGCGACTGAATCGAGGGGGCGGGCGATGAAGGCAAATATCGTCGATCTGGCGAAGATAAAGGTCTCGTGCGGCAACTGCAATCTGTCCGAGCTTTGCCTTCCCCGCGGACTGGATCACGACGAACTGGCGCAGTTGGACCGCGTTATCAAGCGAACCACCCCGCTGCACAAGGGGGATTACCTGTTTCGCGCCGGCGACTCCCTCGGCTCCATCTATGCGGTGCGTTCCGGCGCCGTCAAACTTTACTCGCTCAGCGACACCGGCGAGGAGCATGTGCTGGGATTCTATCTTCCCGGTGAACTGGTGGGACTGGATGCCATCAATGCCGAACGTCACCGGGGATTTGCCGTGGCCCTCGAAACCAGCAGCTACTGCTCAATCCCCTACAGCCAGCTTGAGGAGTTTTGCAGTCAGCTGCCCGGACTGGGTCATCAGTTTCTGAGACTGATGAGCCGGGAAATTTCACATGAGAACCGGCTGCTGCTGACGCTGGCCACGCGCAGCGCCGAAGAGCGCATCGCGGCGTTTCTGCTGAATCTTTCGAGCCGGTACCGCCGCCTCGGCTATTCCGCGCTGGAATTCCGGCTGCCGATGCCGCGCAAGGACATTGGATTGTTCCTGGGGCTCACCATAGAGACCGTAAGCCGCATCTTCAGCCGCCTGCAACGCGAGAAAATCATCTCAGCAGACCGCCGTTTCGTCCGCATCTCCAATCCGGCGGCACTGGACCGGCTGTGCGGCGGCGCGGCTGCGCCGGTTGCCTCGGCGGGGAGAGCCTGACAAATTTCGCGATGCATCGCCGTCGCTGACCGCCGCTCGCAACGTTCCTTACTCGGGCAACAAATCCGGCACGCCCGGCGGCAGCACGCCATCGCCCCGGGCAGTGAGATAGGCATACAGCTCACGAATGTGATTGCGAACGTCCGGATTGTCACGCCAGCGCGGCATGTCCACGGCCGGATGCGACTTTTCCGCGCTTTCCTGTATGGCCTGTCGCGTGCCGCGGGAGGCTTCCGTCACGGCCTCGTCCAGCGGCAACGTGACGAAGTACCGGTTCAGAACGAGGACGCGGAACTGGTCCGGACTGATCCGGTTGATTCGCTCCGTCAAATCGGGAGCGGCATCGGTGCCGCTCGCATTGACGCCGTGGCAGCGCGCGCAGTTTTCGTTGAATACCTGCCACCCGGTGTAGGTAACCCGATCCACCTTGCCGTCAACAATCAGATAGGCCTGGTCCGGGCTGGTCCGCTCCACCGCCCAGGATGCCGCGGTCCAGACGATGCACGCAGACAGCAGCACAAGACGCATCAGGTTCATGCACAAATCATATCGCTGTGGGCCCATTGGGGCCGGAACATTCAGCCCGGGCGTTGATCCCGGTCAATTGCCCGCGCGCCGGGCGCCTTGCCGGCGCCGTTCCGCCGCCCGGGGCGCGATGTGCTATCTTCTTTCAGTGGTTGATGCAAAACCGGGTTTCGCATCACGCTGTCAGTATTCGAGGATCCGGCCAGCTTCATGATACAGCTCCTGTTCGAATCGTTTCACGCCGCCACCCTGACCATGGGACTCGATGGCGCGCTGCTGCTGGCCGGTGCCCGGGAACGCGTGCTGGCGTGGGGCATTGTTTTCTGCCTCATGGCCGCGGCGGCGCTGTTGCTGTGGCTGTTGAATGTCCGGCGCAGAATTGCCGTGAGCATGCTCGTCGTGTCCGCTCTTATTCCGCTGCTGGTCATGCCGGGGCTGCGCAGGGAGAATATCCGCGTCCTGCCGCACCGTATTGTCGTGGACACCGGCGCCTGGCTGCTGCCGGCACGCACTGCCATCGATCTTACGAACCTCAGACAAATCCGCCAGCAACAGACGCAATTCACATTTGCGGGATACATCGTGGAACCCAACGCGCTGTGGGAGCTGGAGTACGCCGACGGCAGTACGCGGCAGATCCTGCTGAACGATTTCTTTACGGCGCATCGCATGGCGATCGCGCAATATCTGCGCGATCGCGGCCACGTCGTGCTTTGATTGCCGGCAGCGCCGGCCACGGCGACGCCGGGGACTCTACATACACGTTCCGAATTGCAGATCAGGCGGGCGGTCCGATCCCATGTTGGCGGACCGAGTGCCGCATCAGGTCTTGCCCTGCAGCCGACCCAGTTCCGCGATGACCTCTGTGCTGTGCGTCTTTGGATCCACGTCGCGGTAAATCCGCGCCAGCTTTCCGTCCGGCCCGATGATGAACGTGTGGCGCTTGGCGAACTTCACCGGCCCGAGGCCCATCATGGCGCCGTAAGCTTCGGCGGTTTTCCCGTCCGCGTCCGACAGCAGCGGGAACGGCAGCCCGTGCTTCTTCGCGAACTGCGCGTGACTGTCCGTGCTGTCAAGGCTGACACCCAGCACCTCGGCGCCCTGTTCCCGGATCCTGAAAATGTCGTCACGGAAATTGCAGGCTTCTTTCGTGCACCCGGGCGTATCGTCCTTGGGATAGAAATAGAGCACCACCCATTTCCCCGCGTAGTCCGAAAGTCGCTGGGGGTTCTGGTACTGATCCGGCAGATCGAACGCCGGGGCCGGATCGCCGACGTCGAGTTCCGCTCCGGCGCTGGCAGAAAACAATCCCAAGATCAGGATCCCGATGAATGCCGCGGCGCGGCGAACAACTGAAATTGACATGTCGGTGACCTCGATTGCATTTGCTTGATCTTAGCAGGTTGCCGCAGCAGGAATCGCACGGTCACTGTCCGGCACCGCCGATAATGCGGGCAAACCGGTCGGCGTCTATATTGCCGCCGGAAATCACGCACACCACGCGTCCGCTCCCGGCGCGGCCGGCCAGGGCGCAGGCCACCGACACCGCCCCGGCGCCTTCGACGACGAGCCGATGGCGTTCGAACAGGAGCCGCACTGCGGCCGCCGTCTCCTCCTCGGTCGCAACCAGCGCGCCGCCGAGCAGACTGTGCGCCAGCGGCCACATTTCTTCAAGTACCCGGCCGGCGCCCAGCCCGGTGATGAAACTCGGAGCAAGCGCTACTTCTACCGGATGACCCGCGGCCAGACTCGCGGACAACGGCGCACAGTGGGCGCCTTCCGCGGCAAACACCCGCGCGACTGAACCAAGGCCACGCAGGGCGGCTGCAATCCCGCAGGAAAGTCCGCCTCCGCCATAGGGAACCACGACCGTGTCAAGGTCCGGGAGATCAGAAAAAATTTCCAGCCCCACCGTTCCGTCGCCGGCGATCACATCCGTGTCGGCGGCCGGGTGGATGAACCGGCCGGCGCAGTCGGGGTGTCCGCGATTCTTCAGCACGTCCCACCATTCCTCGTGGGAAACGAACAGGATGCGCGCGCCAAGGCGCTGCAATGCGCTGACTTTCGCAGCCGCCGCATCCCGCGGCAACACAACGCTGCACGGTACATTCAGGCGGCGCGCGGTGTAGGCGACGCCCTGCGCCATGTTGCCGGCACTGGCGGTATACACGCCCCGGGCCAGTTGATCCGCCGGCACATTCAGGATCGCGCTCGCCGCCGGCCTGACCTTGAACGAGCCGATGGGTTGCAGATTTTCGCACTTGATCCAGATCTCGGCAGGCGCCTGCTCGGCATTCAGCCGCAGCAAAGGCGTGCGAATGGCGACACCATGAATACGCTCCGCGGCGGACCGGATCGCCCCCAGCCCCGGAGCGCTCACCGGCCCGATCATCGCATCGCTCCCGCCGGGCGATTCGATCGTGAGGCGGGATCTGCGATGACATACCCGTTCGCGGTCTCGGTGATCCGCCAGTGCTGCCTTGGGCGCAGCGCGCCGATGAATCTGTTCCATACCCCGTACAGGTGCCGATAGAGAAGATCATCATCCGCGGCATCGGACAGGATCCGGACCAGGTTCGTCGCCACCTGCCGCCGGCCGTCCTGTGACTTTCGATCAAGCCACCGGCGCAGCGTCACCTCGCGCGGCACGTCCAGGGTCACCGCGTACAGTTCGCGCGCCGACTCGATCATCGCAACGGCCTTATTGCCGGCGAACCTCCCGACGGTCATCCATGCCTTCAATTCGGCGCCGGGGAGAATTGGCGCGTATTCAAAGGGCGTATAAATATCCAGGTGCAGAATTGCGTGTTCGTAGGTCTTGCCGCGATGTTTCTCCACCTGGGTCATGCGAATGGATTTTGGCGCCCGCCCGAAAAACCGCGCCAGCTCCGGCGCCTGCTGTTGCAACGCCGTGTCGCGCCGGCAACTGGCGATGAATCGCGTCTTGCCGCAGGCGCGGGGCCCGGCGACGACCAGGAGTGTGTCGACTTTCATCCCATGAATCCTGCTGCCGGCGGACATGGCCAGAGTGGGTGGCGCAAAGATAAAGTACACTAAGCGGGCACGGTTCCGCATTCCCCGATCGCGCGGCCAAAGTACCGGAGCATCCCATGACACTGCGCTTCTTCATTTTTTTGCTGCTGCTTCATGCCACTTACGGCTGTTCAAAGGGGCCCGGGGGCAGGTTCGATCCTGCGGCACAAGCAGTCGCGGCGCCGGCGCCTGCCGGCGCCGGTCCGTTCACCGGTGACGCCACGGCCGCCGCCAACACCATTGACGGCAGGCTCATTCACGACACGGTCGCTGAGATAGCCGGCGATGCGTACCAGGGTCGAACCCCGGGCACGGAGGGAGACCTCCGCGCCCGCGCGTGGCTCGCCGCTGAACTGGTAAAAGTCGGATTTGCGCCGGGCGCCGCGGACGGCACCTGGGAGCAGCCATTCGATCTGATCGGCATTCAATCCACCGTTCCGGACACCTGGAAGATGAGCGCCGGCGGCAAGACCGTGGAGTTCAGGAACAATGCGGATTTCATCGCCGCCAGCGGCGTGCAGGCGGAGCTCGCGGCCATTCGGAACGCGGACATCGTCTTTGTCGGCTTCGGCATCGTCGCGCCGGAATTTCAGTGGGATGACTACAAGGGTATGGACCTCAGGGGAAAGGTGTTGTTGATGCTGAACAACGATCCCGACTGGGATCCGGCTTTGTTCGAAGGCGAACGCAGGCTGTATTACGGACGCTGGACCTACAAGTACGAGGAAGCCGCGCGCCGGGGCGCTGTAGCGGCGATCATCATTCACACGACACCTTCGGCCGGGTATCCGTGGCAGGTGGTGCAGAGCTCGTTCAGCGGCGAACAGTTCGAGCTGCCCGCGGGTGATGAACCCCGGGTGCAGGTAACGGCCTGGGTAACGGAAGAAGCCGCCGGGCGGCTGGCGCAGCTCGCGGGGCGAAATCTCGCCGGGCTGCTCGCCGCGGCGCGTGAGCGCGAATTCAAGCCGGTAGCACTTGGCGTTCACACGTCGTTGGCGCTGAACACCGCCATCCGCAGCACCCGCTCGGCGAATGTGGTCGGCGTGCTCAGGGGCAGCGACCCGGTGCTGGCGGACGAGGTGGTCGTCTATAGCGCGCACCATGATCACCTCGGCGTCGGCGAGCCCAACCCCGATGGCGACCCGGATGATCGGATCTACAACGGGGCCGTGGACAATGCCAGCGGCTGCGGCATGGTGTTGAGCGTGGCGCGCGCGTTCGCGGCGCTGCCCGCGCCGCCGAAACGTTCCATCATGGTGGCGTTTGTGGGCGCCGAGGAACAGGGATTGATCGGCTCGGAATTTTTCGGCCGGCATCCGCCGGTTCCCGCCGCCAGACTGGCGGCAAATCTCAACCTGGACAGCGGCAACATCCTGGGTGCAACCCGCGACATCACGCTGCTTGGCAAGGGCAAGTCGTCACTGGATGCCGTGGCGGATCAGGTGGCGCGGTTCCAGGGGCGCGAGACCAGGCCGGATCAGTTCCCGGACAAGGGGTACTTTTACCGCTCGGACCAGTTCAATTTCGCCAAGGCCGGCGTGCCGGCCCTGGGCATCGAAGGCGGCACGGACGTGATCGGCCGCGAGCCGGGCTGGGGCCGCGCGCAACTGGATGCGTTTACCGAACGGCATTACCACCAGCCCAGCGATGAGCTGAACGATGACTGGAACTTTGCCGGCATGATCCAGGATGCCCGATTTGCGTTCTGGATGGGACTGCTCATTGCCAACGCACCGGACATGCCGGTGTGGAATCCGGGCGACGAGTTTGAAGCCGTGCGCCTCAAACCGGGGGAATAACGGGTTGCCGCCTTTATGCTCGGGCAGATAGCGATATTTCTCGCAGCGGCGATCCTCATCGTCCCGGTTTTCCAGAAGCTGGGCCTGGGCACCGTCATCGGTTACCTGGCCGTTGGGATTCTCATCGGGCCGTGGGGCCTCGGCCTCGTCACCGACGTGGACAGCATCCTGCATTTTTCCGAATTCGGCGTGGTGCTGCTGCTGTTCATCATCGGCCTGGAACTGCAGCCTTCGCGCCTGTGGGTGCTGCGCCGCCAGGTGTTCGGACTCGGCAGCGCCCAGATGCTGGTCACGTCTCTGCTGCTGGCGCTGACGGCATGGCTGCTGGGACTGGCCGTTCCGGCCGCGTTGCTGGCGGGCGCCGGACTAGCCATGTCCTCCACGGCGTTCGTGCTCCAGACGCTGGCGGAGCGCAGCGAACTGACGACGCGGCACGGCCGCGAAGCGTTTTCCATCCTGCTGTTCCAGGACCTCGCCGTGATCCCCCTGCTGGCACTGCTGCCGCTGCTGGCGGGTCAACCGGACGCACCGCCGCG
Organism: Gammaproteobacteria bacterium; assembly: GCA_016179185.1. Classification (GTDB taxonomy): domain Bacteria; phylum Pseudomonadota; class Gammaproteobacteria; order Eutrophobiales; family Eutrophobiaceae; genus 2-02-FULL-61-13. The sequence goes on from JACORW010000050.1 coordinate 27,155, forward strand.
CGTGGACTGGAATGGCGCGGGGCTGGCGCTTGCGGCCGTCGCGGCGATGGCCGCCCTGGGCCGGCACGTGCTGCGCCACCTGTTCCGGGCCGTGGCCCGGTTCGGCAGCCGGGAACTGTTCACGGCGGCGGCGCTGCTGGTCGTCATCTCGACCGCGCTGCTGATGAACGGCGTCGGCCTGTCCATGCCGCTGGGCGCGTTCATCGCCGGCGTGCTCATGGCCGACTCGGAGTTCCGGCACGAGGTCGAGGCCGAACTCGTACCATTCAAGGGACTGCTGCTGGGCCTGTTCTTCATCGCCGTCGGCATGTCGGTCAACGTGGGCCTGGTGCGCACCGAGCCAGCCCCGCTCGCGGCGCTCGTGGCCGCGCTGCTGACGATCAAGTTCGCCGCGTTGTTTGCCGTCAGCCTGCTTTCCGGCAGCCGTTCCGACACCGCCCGCAATCTCGGCATCGCCATGGCCGGCGGCGGGGAATTTGCGTTCGTGTTGTTTACGCTGGCGCGCAAGCATGAACTCATAGACGGCGGCGCCGTAGACATGCTGATGGTCGTGGTCACCCTCTCCCTGCTGTCATCGCCGCTGCTGTACGTGCTCAATGATCGGGTTCTTTCGCGCTGGGCCGGGCGCGGCAGCGAGCCGGAATATGACCGCATTGATGAACCGGCCAACCCGGTCATCATCTTCGGGTTTGGGCGCGTCGGGCAGATCATCTCGCGCATCCTGCACATGCGCGCAATTCCGTTCACAGCCCTCGAGAGCAATCCCACGCAGGTGGATTTCGTGCGCAAATTCGGCAGCAAGATCCATTACGGCGACGCCACGCGGCTTGATTTGCTGCGTTCGGCCAAGGTGGATACCGCAAAGCTGTGCGTCCTGGCGATAAACAATATCGAGACTTCCGTCCGCGTGGCCGAACTGCTGCGCAGGCATTACCCGCAGATCCCCATCTACGCGCGCGCTCACAACCGGCTGCATTGCTACAAACTGATGGACCTGGGCGTGCAGGTGCTGTACCGGGATACCTTCTACTCCAGCCTGGTGCTGGCGCGTTCCATTCTCGAAGGCCTGGGACTGCCGGCCCAGGACGCGGCACGCACCGTGGAGATGTTCCGCGAACATGACGAAATCCTGCTGAAACGGCAGCACGCCATCTACCAGGACGAACAGGCGCTGATCGAGAGCGTGCTCAAGTCGCGGGCGGAGCTGCAAAGCCTGTTTGAGTCCGACAAGAGCGAGCGCAGCAACAAACCCTGGGCGGCGTGACGCCCGCGACCGCCGCCTATTTTGCCGGGATATCCACGCCCTTGCGGCGCAGCAGTTCCCGGGTTCGCTGGACCACTGGAAATATCTCCTGGTTCCAGTCGGCGCCCTGCCGGTTGAAGGCCGCCTGTTCCATCTCCACGACGTATTTGTCCTCGGCGAAGATGCCGTTCGTGAACCAGACGATGAACGGCCACAGGACCTCCATCAGGCCCGGTATGCCAGGCCGGCGGATGCTCATCAATGCAAAGGTGTGATTGCGGCGCTGGACCGCATCAACGGGTACATAGGTGATCCAGAGATCGAGGGCTGGGTGGGCGCTGCCCGCGGTCCAGAATTTCAGGGTCTGGTGTGGATACCCGGTGCGAACGGTCATCAGATCGCGCGGGCGCTCGCTCGTCGCCTCGGGACGCAGTCCCAGCATGAATTTCTCCCCCACCGGCTGCCTGCCGACACGGGAGAACGTGTAATCCACCTCGACCCAGTCATCGCCTTCGCGCAGATCCAGAAACCCGGTCCTTATCTGCGCCATGATGCGCCGGTGCAGAAACTGGTGGTTCATGTCCATCAGGTTCTCATGCAGAAACGAGTAGTGGCAGTCCACCTCATGATCCAGGTAGCGGGTTTTGTAGGCCGGATCGCGCCACGCCGGGACCTCCGGGAAATGCGCGTTATCCGCCTGCGCCGCATCGCCCGGGAACAACCAGATCAATCCATATTCCTCGCGACAGGGGTAACCGCGCACGCCCCGCGGTGCGATCTCGTTCCTGCCGATGTAGGGAATGTTGACGCAGCGCCCGGTGCAGTCGTACGTCCATCCGTGATAGCAGCACTGGATCTGCTCGCCGTTGACGACCCCGGCACTGAGCGGCACCTGTCTGTGCGCGCAGCGATCCTCGAGCGCAAATGCCCTGCCCGCCACCGTGCGCACCAGGACAATGGGCTCGCCTGCAAAGGTGACCCCGATGGCCTTGCCTTGCTTCAGTTTTTTCGCGCGCAGCAGCGGGTACCAGTAATCCGGGTGAATGCCGGTGCGGCGCAGATCGCGCGCCGGCGCGGCTTTGGCTGCTGGAGGCAGGACGTCAAGACCGGTGACGCTCATGTGGTTCCACTGTCAGGAATGGTTCCGTCGCCGGCAGTATCGCATGGATCAGAACGCAGCCGGCGCCGCCAATCCGCGTTGCACGCGTTCCCAGAACACCTCCTCCGCGCGCAGCATGCGCAGAATGTAGGGTTCATCACGGTCCACAGATAACAGCACTTCCGGCCGGTTCGGCAGGTAGCACCAGAAATCCAGCATCTCGAATCCGGTCACCGCCAACAGGTGTTGCAGTTGCCCGTAGTAATGGCGCGGCACGCGCCGGTCGCGGGCGGTCTGACGATATACCGAATCGCCGCATTTGATCTCGACGAGCGCATCGGTCAGGAAACAGATCCCGTCCGCGCTGGCACGCAGCCACTCATGGCGGCGGCTCTGCAGACAGGCCGGCGCGACGGTGTGACCGGTGCTGGCCATGTAGCGCCGGCGCGCCTCCGGTTCCAGCCGCGCGCCGCGGGCCATGGCCGCGTTCTGGCGCGGAGCGGCGCCGGGCGTGCACTTCTCGCGCAGCAGATAATCCGCGGACTTCCATGGACATTCGCCCATGATGGCAGGCGCATCCGACGCACCGACACCCTCCCGGCGCCACGCGCGCCACTCGGGCGTGCCCTGTTCCAGGTGAACCGCGGTGAATGCTTTTTTCACAAAAGTGCTCGAGTGATGCAAACCCGGCGTGACACGCCGGTTGCGCGCGAAACCCTGGCGCCGCGACTGTGGTGATCCGTCGTCATTGGCCCAGGTTGAACCCCAGCGGAACCAGCACGGCCAGCACCAGCAATGCGACGGCAAGATAGATGATCGCGCGAAGCCGCGCCGCCCCTTGACGGGGCAGCGCATTGCTTTCCACGGCATTTGCCTGCTGTGCCGCCGTGTCCGAGCCCTGCTGCAACACCCTTACGAACCACCGGTCCAGATCGTAGTTGATCGCCTCGAGCGGTGAATACCCGGACTGTCTGCCGTACACCATCATGCCGGCGAGACAGAAAAACAGGATGACGTTATTGGGCCAGTCGGCCAGGGTCCAGGACCAGCTCACCCCCCAGCCAAAATCGGCGAGCGGCCAGAGCGGGTACACGGGCCACGTAGGTCCGCCGCCGACCACGTCACAGAAGACGTGGATCATGGATGCCGCCATGGACAGGCCCGCCACCGCGACCGCCCGCTGTCTGTGCCCCGCTGCCGCGCCCCGGCGCGCAATCAGGTACGCGACGACGCCCGTTAGCAGCACAAACCCCAGGCCATGGGTGTAACGGTGATGAAACACCTCCCACACGTGCTCAAAGGCCAGATCCTTGTCAAATCCGAAATAGACGATCGCGGCCAGATAGGCCAGCACATCAATGTCCGGCGCAAGCCCGGACAATGCCACGATGCGGCGCTCCCGGGGCGACTCCAGCCCGGCCGCTTCCGCCGCAAACCAGGTGATGACGAGGTGCGACGGCCCCTGCATGTTCAGTGCCCGCGCTGCCGCGGCGCACGCAACCTGAGGACAAGCAGCAGGACAATGCAGCCGAAAAACAGCAGCAACGTCATGATGCTGCCCACCTGGTACAGGCGGTTATCGGGTTCAACCGAGATCGCCACCGGCCAGAGGAAGGCCCACCAGAACATGCCCAGAATCGAGACCGCAAACAGGACGCGAATCACCGTGATCATCCGCTGGTTTCCATCCCCATGGGTTTCGCCGTGACGGGAATTCCCGCGACCATCCTACTTCATGGGCTACCTACCGTCTGCCGGTCAATTCCGGGGGTCACGCGCCAGGTGCCCGTACACATTCGACTCGAACGGCGTCCAACGGCTTACGGTGACCCCGGCCTCACGCAGACCGCCGCCGACCCAGGTGTTGCAGGTCGTGAACGGACCATAGGAGCCACGCGCCTCGAAGAAGGCATCGTTGTACCCATAGGTTGCGCCGGGGATGCGGATGGCACTTCCCTCTGACAGCAACAGGGTCCGTCGCACATATTCCACCAGCGTGGTGTATTGGGACTCGGTCAACGGCAGGCGGTAGCGCTCCCCGTAATCGTCCAGGGACAGAACGTAGGTTGCATGGACGAGCGACGGATTTCGCCCGGAAAGCGCGCCCAGGGCGCGGCGCAGCGTGAGATCCGGCCAGCGCGGCGTATTCAGGTAGAACTCCCGATCCCCCCAGCCCAGCGCGATGAACTCCGCTTCCCGCGATCCCGGAGGAAAGTCCCGCAACGGGAAGATCTGCGTCCAGTCCATGCCCGGGGAACGCGCCGGAAACACAAATTCCGCATGCACGCCGTTCGTTGCGATGAACGCCTGGACCTTCGCGGGTTCCCGTGGCGGCTCCCGGTTTGCGGGGAACAACACCAGAAGGCCGGCGACCGCGACATAAAGAACCAGCACGCCTATTGGCGCCGCAATGAGCATTGCGGACAGCTTCAGAAATCTCTGCAGTGACGCCACGCCTGAAAGTCAGTGCTTTACGCTTTTCACTTTTTACTTTTTACTTTTGCCTTCATTGACGGTCGCTGTGGCCCAGGTCCTTGTCCGGCGCGATGCGGTCGCGGATCAATTGCTTCAGTTCTTTCGATTCCGGGAAGCGTCCCTGCTCCTTGCGCGAAAAGATCGTGACGCCGTCGAGCCGCACGTCGAAAACGCCGCCCTTGCCGGGGATCAGGGCCACCTCGCCGAGCTCGGTCTCGAAGGTCGTCAGCAGCTCCTGCGCCATCCACGCCGCGCGCATCAGCCAGCGGCACTGGGTGCAGTATTCAATCTCAATGCGACCGGGCATTGCCATTACATATTCCGCCGGTACTGGCCGCCCACCTCAAAGAACGTCTGCGTGATCTGACACAGCGAGCAGCAGCGCACGGCATTCATCAGTTCCGCGAACACGTTGCCGTCGGCAATGGCGACGTCCCGCAGCCGCTGCAGCGCCGCCGGGGCCGAGTCCCGATGGCGCTGCTGGAACTCCCGCAGGCGCCGGATCTGGCATTGCTTCTCGTCTTCGGTGGAACGGGCGAGTTGAATTTCCCGCTCCGGCTCGCCGGCGGGATTCAGGAAAGTGTTCACGCCGATGATGGGCAGGGTGCCGTCGTGTTTCCTGTGCTCGTAGTACAGCGATTCATCCTGGATCTTGCCGCGCTGGTAGCCGGTCTCCATGGCGCCGAGCACGCCGCCGCGTTCGGCGATGCGCTCGAACTCCTTCAGTACCGCCTCCTCCACGAGATCAGTCAACTCCTCGATGATGAATGAGCCCTGGTTCGGGTTCTCATTTTTCGCCAGCCCCCACTCGCGGTTGATGATGAGCTGGATGGCGACCGCGCGGCGCACCGAATCCTCGGTCGGCGTCGTGATGGCTTCGTCAAAGGCGTTGGTGTGCAGGCTGTTGCAGTTGTCGTAGATCGCGATCAGGGCCTGCAGCGTGGTGCGGATGTCGTTGAAGGCCATTTCCTGGGCGTGCAGCGAACGGCCGGAAGTCTGCACATGGTACTTGAGGCGCTGGCTGCGCGCATTGGCGCCATACTTGAAGCGCAGCGCCGCAGCCCAGATGCGGCGCGCGACGCGGCCCAACACCGTATACTCCGCGTCCATGCCGTTGGAGAAGAAGAACGACAGGTTCGGGGCGAAGTCGTCCACCTTCATGCCGCGCGCCAGGTATGCCTCGATGTAACTGAACCCGTTGGCCAGCGTGAACGCGAGCTGCGAGATCGGATTCGCGCCGGCCTCGGCGATGTGATAGCCGGATATGGACACCGAATAGAAATTGTTCACCTTGTTGGCGATGAAGTACTCCTGGATGTCGCCCATCAGTTTCAGGCTGAACTCGGTGGAGAAGATGCAGGTATTCTGACCCTGGTCCTCCTTGAGGATGTCCGCCTGCACCGTGCCGCGCACGTTCTCCAGCGCAAAGGCGCGCAGTCGCGCGGTCTCCGTATCATCCGGGTCGCGGCGCTGTTCGGCGCGGAACTTTTCCACCTGCTGGTCCATGGCGGCATTCAGAAACATAGCCAGGATGGTCGGCGCCGGCCCGTTGATGGTCATGGAAACGGACGTGCGCGGGTCGCAGAGATCAAATCCGTCATACAGCGCCTGCATGTCATCCAGCGTCGCGATGGACACCCCGGAATTGCCAACCTTGCCGTAGATGTCCGGCCGCTCGTCCGGGTCGAATCCATACAGCGTCACCGAATCGAACGCCGTGGACAGGCGCCTGGCCTCGGCGTGCTCGCACAGCTTTTTGAAGCGGCGGTTGGTGCGGAATGCATCGCCCTCGCCGGCAAACATGCGCGTCGGGTCCTCGCCCTCGCGCTTGAACGGAAACACGCCCGCGGTGTACGGAAACTTGCCGGGAATGTTTTCCCGCAGCAGCCAGCGCAGCAGTTCGCCCTGGTCTTCGAATTTCGGCAAAATGACCTTCGGGATGCGGGTGCCGGACAGCGTCGTGTGCGCGAGCGCCGTGCGCACCTCACGATCGCGCACCTTGACCACGGACTCGTCAGCGGCGTAGCGGGCCTTCACCGCCGGCCAGTTTTCCAGCAGCTTGCGGGCGCGCGGGTCCAGCAGCGCCTCGCGCTTCGCGATCAGGGGCTCCAGCGCAGCGGCATCGCCACCCGCGGCCGTCAGCATGTCCCGGGCTGCCGTGAGTTGCTGGCGCTCCCGGGCAACGGCGCTCTGTTCATGCACGGTCTTGTGGTAGTCGCGGACGGTCTCCGCGATCTCGGCCAGATAGCGCTGCCGCTGCGGCGGGATGATGACGGTGCGCCGGGACGAGGTTTTCACGCTGACCGCGGGCAGGCATTGCCTGTACTCACGCAGGCCCTTGCCGCGCAGCAGGTCGCGCAGGCGCTGGTAAAGCGCGGTGACACCATCGTCATTGAAATGCGAGGCAATGGTGCCAAAGACCGGCATGTCCTCCGGCGGCGTCGAAAACGCCTGCCGATTGCGCTGTACCTGCTTGCGCACGTCACGCAGCGCATCCTCGCCGCCCTTGCGATCGAACTTGTTGATCGCGACGACGTCGGCGTGGTCCAACATCTCGATCTTTTCCAGTTGACTCGCCGCGCCATATTCCGGCGTCATCACGTACAGCGAGAGATCCACGTACGGCACAACACCGGCATCGCCCTGGCCGATGCCCGGCGTCTCCACCAGGATCAGGTCGAATCCCGACACTTTTGCGGCATGAATGACATCCGGCAACGGGTCCGGCACCTCGGTGATCGCCGACCGCGTGGCCAGCGAGCGCATGTAGATGTTCGGGTGATAGATGGCATTCATGCGGATGCGGTCGCCGAGCAATGCGCCGCCGGTCTTGCGGCGCGTGGGATCCACGGCGATCACCGCGATGCGCACGTCATCGCCGCTGTCCAGCCTGAAGCGCCGTATTACCTCATCGGTAAGTGAGGACTTACCTGCTCCCCCGGTGCCGGTGATCCCGAGTACCGGCGTCGCCCGACCGCGCGCGGTGGCTTCCTTTCGCAATTGCATTCTCTGGCGATCATCCAGGTGCTCGTTTTCAAGGGCGGTGATGACCCGGGCCAGCAACGTGCGATCGCCGTTGTTGAGGTCGCCGACTTTCGGCGGCGCGAGCACCGCCGGATCGAAATCGCAGTGGCTGAGCATGTCGTCGATCATGCCCTGGAGTCCCAGTTTCTGGCCGTCCTGGGGCGAATAGATGCGCGTCACGCCGAACTCGTGCATGGCGCGGATCTCCGCCGGCACGATCACGCCGCCGCCGCCTCCGAACACCTTCATCTGCCCGGCACCGCGCGCGCGCAGCATGTCCACCAGGTAACGGAAGTATTCCATGTGCCCGCCCTGGTAACTGCTGATCGCGATGGCGTGCACGTCCTCCTGGACGGCCGCCTCGACCACCTCCTGCACGGAGCGATTGTGGGCCAGGTGAATGACCTCGGCACCCGAGGCCTGGAGGATGCGGCGCATGATGTTGATGGAGGCATCATGCCCGTCGAACAGGCTCGCGGCGGTGACGAACCGGATCGGTGTCCGGCGCACGGCGAGCCCGGTCTGTGTTTGTTCGGCGATGTGGCTCATGGATTGACCTCTCTTGTCATCCGTACCGGACCACCGGATGGCGCGCAACCCGATCCCATGTTGTCGGACACCCAACAACGACATCCATGTCAGCTCGAGTTCCGCCAGCGGAAAGATGCTCCCTGCGCTTTCCGCACTTCCGCCATCCCTGGCGGGCGTCCACGGCGTCACACGGTCCTCCAACATGGGATCGGGCCACACGCCATCCTTTCATTGCGCAGTGCTCAACGGTTGTCGAGATCATTATGGTGCCGGCAACAAGAGTTGCATTGTCCGTTTCAATTCGCTGTACATGCTTTCGATCTCCGGCAACTCGCCGGGATTCACGAGCCACTGATAAACGATGCCGATGATGGCGGCGCAGAACTGGCGCGCGACTTTTTCGGCATTGACGGCGGGGCTGATCCTCCCGCCATCGATTCCCATGCGGATCCATTCCATGACATCGCGCTGGCGGCGGCGATGAATGCCGGCGATGACATCCTTGTATTCGGAACCGGGGCCGATGGACTCGAACCAGAGGATGTAGAACGCGCGCACGTGATCCGGCGCCTCCACGCAGAAGCGATAATGCGCATCGGTGGCGGCGGTGAGCGCCTCCACGCCCACCTTCCCTTCGGTGACTCGTGTCAGTTCCCTGATCCACTCCTCGCCGATGGACTTCACGACGAAACTGTAGAGCCCGCCCTTGGACCCGAAACGGTACCCCGCAAGGCCGCGGCTGTACCCGGCCAGTTCGCCGACCTCTTTCAGTGTCGTGCGTTCGATTCCCCGCTCGACGATGAGCCGCACAGCGGCCTCCAGCATGCGCGCGTCCGACTGCGCGGTCCGGTCTGCCTGGCGACGGGGCAAAACACCTGATTTCAATGCGGGTTGTCCCATGGGTCACAGCATAGATTACTTGTTTGCGACAAGCAAGTCGTTGAACGCCCGATTGGAAATCCGCCTATCAGTCATTAACTATATGATTTAAAAACGATTTAAGAGAGCGGGCTGATTCCGTATATAAGCATCGGCTGGCTCACATGTTCTTCCCCACCCTCCCCGAATCCATACGTTCCAATTCCCGTACGAGATCACTTCGGCCCAGCGCCTGCTCCAGTCGCCGTAATGTCGTAGCCACCAGCGCAAGGTCCACGCGTTCACGATTGGCGCCCAAGTGGTGTTGCTGAGCGCATCGGAACGACCCAATCCGCGATTGCGCGCCTCGAATCCGGTGCGGGCAAACCTTCGATTGCGACGCTGCAGCGTTACGCCGGGGCGCTCGGCTATCGTGTCGAAATCAGATTCTTGAAGTCTCGGAGTCAAACCAGCCGCGCCACCCGGCATGCCAAAGCGAGCGGATGAGCACTGAGGCCCAACGCATGCTCAACCCTCCCCATCCTGGCGAAATAATCAAGTCCCCGTGTCTTGAACCGCTTGGAGTGAGCGTGACCGTAGCGGCGAAGGCCCTCGGGGTCAGCCGCAAGACGCTTTCGGCAATCATTACTGAACTCACGGCGGTATAATTTCGCCATGGCTCAGGTGACTCCCGCAGAGGTCCGCGACTATCTGGCCGGCTTGGCGCTCGCCGGCGAGCACGAGATCGAGGAACTGCGCAACACTCCGGTCGAAACCAAGTTGCGGCAAATCTGGGCGCTGCTGGGCTCTGTCGCGCTGTTCGAGGATTCGGCGCAGCGGGAGGCCGGCGTCTGCGAGGCCCGTGAACGGTGGGCGAGACTGCACCGGGCTCTCCGTGCCTGAGCACGTTCCGGAGGCATTTCTCAAAGTACTGGCCGACCTGACGAGCTGGCTGGAAAGCGCCAATGCTCCCGCGATGGTGGTCGGCGGAATCGCCGCATCAATTCTCGGCCGGCCGCGGGCAACACGAGACATCGACTGTCTGGCATTCATGCCGGAAGAAAGATGGTCTGCATTTCTGGCTGAAGCACAGACTCACGGAATTGGCCCTCGCATCGAGCAGCCGCTGGATTTTGCAAGACGGACCCGCGTCCTCCTTCTGCGTCATGCTGGTTCCGGAATCGACATAGACGTAATCCTCGGCCGTCTGCCTTACGAGGAAGAAGCCATCTCGCGCGGCGAGTTCCACGATCTCGCGGGCGTGCGCGTGAAGCTGCCGCAGGTCGAGGATCTGATCATCATGAAAGCGATCGCGCGGCGTCCGCAGGATCTGCGCGACATCGAGGGGCTACTGGACGCGCATCCCGAGGCGAATATCAATCGCGTCCGGCAATGGGTACGGGAGTTTTCCGTGGCGATGGCCATGCCGGACATTCTCGACAGCCTCGAAAGACTGCTGGCGCAGCGCAATCCTCGAAGCGACTGAGGATACCCGGCCGGCTGAAGCTACCCACAGGGACGTGGGGTATGCCGCGCGAGGACAGGATGTCCGAAGCGGCCGGCCCCACATGTGCGATTGAACCGCCCTACAACTGCGTGTCCAACGGCAACTCGGTCGTGTCCTTGATCTCTGTCACCGCGATCGTCGAATGCGTCTCGCGGATCATCGGCATCGCCATCAAGTTATCGCGCAGGAACGCCTCGAAGTGGCGGATGTCGCGGGCGACGATCTTGAGCAGGTAATCCGTGTCGCCGGTCACCGTGTAGCATTCCAGCACCTCGGGGAAGCGCCGGATCTCCTCTTCGAACTGTTTGAGGTTCTCGCGCCCATGTTGCGAGAGGCGCACGTTGATAAACGCAATGACCTCCATGCCGAGCCGCGCGTGGTCCAGCACCGCGACGCGCTTGCGGATGAGGCCCTGCTCCTCCAGTTGCGCAATCCGCCGCCAGCACGGTGACGTGGACAGACCCACCTGCCGGGCGATCTCGGAGACGGTCTGCGAGCAATCGTTTTGCAGAAGCTTCAATATCTTCATGTCATGATTTTGCAGTGCAGCAGGCATATTTCACCGTATTTTGTGGATATTGGGGATTAGTTTACCTCATTATCGCTGAAATGGCGCAATAAAGACAAAATATTTCCCAATCCTTTGCGTACACTTTGCCTGACAAGGCCACCTGTCGGCACGGCCCGATCTCGGGAGACAAGGCAATCCCATGGCGACCAAGCTCCACATTCCCCACGCGCCGTTCCGGCCCGGAGACAAACCGGATTTCAGCAACATCAAGCTACCGAAGGCCGGAGAACTGCGCCGCCCGCCGACACGCATCCATGCCAACGAGACCCGGGATCTTTCATTCAGCATGATTCGGGTGCTGGATGGGGATCATCGCGCCGTGGGCGAGTGGGATCCGCATCTGGACGCGGAGACTTTGCGGCAGGGATTGCGGCACATGCTGCTGAACCGCGTGTTCGACGACCGCATGTACAAGATGCAGCGCCAGGGCAAGATCTCCTTTTACATGCGCGCCACCGGCGAAGAGGCCGTGGCGGTGGCGCAGTGCATGGCGCTGCGCCCCGGCGACATGCTGTTTCCCTCCTACCGCCAGCAGGGCCTGTTGATCGTCCGCGGCATCCGGCTGGTAGACATGATGTGCCAGTGCCTGTCCAATTCCCGCGACAACCTCCAGGGCCGGCAGCTGCCGGTGTTGTACAGTTTCAAGGACGTGAACTTCTTCACGCTATCCGGCAATCTCGGGACGCAGTTTCCGCAGGCGGTGGGCTGGGCGATGGCCGCGGAATACAAGGGCACCAGCGATGTGGCTGTGAGCTGGATCGGCGAGGGCAGCAGCGCCGAGGCCGATTTTCACTACGGCCTGACGTTTGCCTCCGTGTATCGCGCGCCGGTGGTGCTGAACGTGGTCAACAACCAGTGGGCCATTTCCACCTACCAGAACGTGGCCGGCGGCGATCAGAATCCCTTCGCCGCCCGCGCCATCGGCTACGGCATCCCAGGGCTGCGCGTGGACGGCAATGATTTTCTCGCCGTCTTCGCCGCAACCTCCTGGGCCGCAGAGCGGGCACGGCAGGGCGCGGGGCCGACGCTCATCGAGTTATACACCTATCGCGCCGCGCCGCACTCCACCAGCGACGACCCGGGCCGTTACCGGCCGCTGGACGAGTGGCAGTACTGGCCGCTGGGCGATCCCATCGATCGGTTGAAGAAACATATGATTGCGCGCGGCGAGTGGTCAGAGGAACAGCACGCGGAGCTGGAGAAAGAACTCACCGATCACGTGCTGGCGTCGTGGAAGGAGGCGGAGTCATACGGAACATTGAATGAAGGTCCATGGCCTCCCGTGTCAGCCATGTTCGAGGATGTTTACAAGGACGTTCCACCACATCTTATAAAGCAAAAACGGGAGTTGCTGGAATGAAGGGAGAGTCACAAGTAAATAGGGAAGGTGTTCGCCTGCGAGATACGCTTCACGAACGACGAGATACGTCTTGCCAGCCACTAGCCACCAGCCACTAGCCACCAGCCAATATGCCTGCAATGAACATGGTCCAAGCCCTGAACTCCGCGATGGATGTGATGCTGGAGCGGGATCCGAACGTGGTCGTGTTCGGCGAGGACGTGGGCTATTTCGGCGGCGTGTTCCGCTGCACCGAAGGGTTGCAGAAAAAGTACGGCGAGCACCGCGTGTTCGACACACCCATCGCCGAAGGCGGCATCGTCGCCACGGCCATCGGCATGGGCGCCAATGGTTTGCGGCCGGTGGTGGAGATCCAGTTCGCCGACTACATCTATCCGGCCTTCGATCAGATCGTCAGCGAGCTGGCGCGGCTGCGCTATCGCAGCGGCGGACAGTACTGGTCGCCGATCACCATCCGTTCGCCCTGCGGCGGCGGCATCCGCGGCGGGCAGACCCATTCCCAGAGTCCGGAGGCCATCTTCGCCCACGTGTGCGGCCTGAAGACCGTCATGCCGTCCACGCCATTCGACGCCAAGGGGCTGCTCATCGCCGCCATCGAGGCCGACGATCCGATCATCTTCCTCGAACCGAAGCGGTTGTATAACGGCCCGTTCGAGGGCGATCCGAAGCAGCCCGCGGTCGGCTGGAATACCCACCCCGCCGGCGAAGTGCCGGACGGCCACTACACGATCCCCATCGGCAAGGCGAACACGGTGCGTACCGGATCGGATCTCACCATCCTCGCCTACGGCACCATGGTGCACGTGGCGGGCGCCGCCGCGCAGCAGACCGGCGTCAACGCCGAGATCATAGACATCCGCACCATCGCGCCGCTGGATGTGGACACCATAGCCGCATCCGTGTGCCGCACCGGGCGCTGCGTAATCGTGCACGAGGCCACGCGCTTCGGCGGCTACGGCGGCGAGTTGTCCGCCATCGTGCAGGAGGAATGTTTCTGGAATCTCGAGGCGCCGATCCTGCGTGTGTGCGGCTGGGACACACCCTACCCCCATGCGCAGGAATGGGATTATTTTCCCGGTCCGCAGCGGGTGGCGAAGGCGATTCGCCAGGTGATGGGTTGTTGATTTGTGGGGCCGGCTTTATGCCGGCCCATGCTTTTGGCCGGGATGAACCCGGCCCCACAGGATTGGTGGAATCGGGAGAGGGATTTGACATGGGCGCATTCACGTTCAAGCTTCCGGACCTGGGCGAAGGCACAGTGGAGTCCGAGATCGTGCAATGGCGCGTGCAGCCCGGCGATCA
>JACORW010000049.1 GCA_016179185.1 Gammaproteobacteria bacterium
CCCGTTCGGCGCTCCGCGCCTCACCCAAGGCTCGGGTGCCGCTCCTGCGGCACACGGTCCGCCAACATGAGATCGGACCGGCCGTTTGTGCTGCAATTTGGAACAGATATTTAGCAAAATCATGCGGAAGTCCATCCCTGGACTTTTGCCATTCGCCTCGGCCGGCAAAGCGCAGGCCCCGCGGTCTGCTTCATATCAGGTCCGGCAGGTGCGGCGCCTGGCCGGCGTACCCGCTCCCCAGTGGGACGCGCTTGTGGGCGATGACAATCCCTTCCTGAATCATGCCTTTCTGTCCGGACTGGAAGAACACGATTGTCTTGAAGATCACGGCTGGCTTCCCTGCCACCTGCTGGTCTTCAAGGCACAGGCGCTCGTCGGCGCGCTGCCGCTTTACCTGCGCGGCAACTCCGAGGGAGAGTTCGTCTTTGACTGGAACTGGGCCGAGGCCTACGAACGTGCCGGCGGCCGCTATTACCCGAAACTGGTGACCGCGATCCCGTTCACACCGGTCAGCGGTCCCAGATTCCTGGTGCGGTCCGATGCGCCGGATGCCGATGCCGTTCGGACGCTGTTGCTGGAAAGCGTGATCGAATTCGCGCGCGCGAACCGGTTGTCGTCCTGGCATTGCCTGTTTCCGGATACGGCCGCTGCAACGTGGCTCGGCAGCCAGGACCTTCTGCCGCGACAAACGTGCCGGTTTCACTGGCGCAATTGCGGCTACCGGGACTTCCAGGAATTTCTGGACGCGCTGTCCTCGAAACACCGCAAACAGCTCCGGCGCGAGCGCCGTGCCGTTGCCGAAGCCGGCGTGGAGATCGTCCGGCTCACCGGCAGGGAAATCACCACCCGGCATTGGGAGATGTTTCACGTTTTTTACTGCGATACGTTTGCGCGCCATTGCGGCCAGCCGCGGTTCACGCTGCCATTCCTGCGCGCCCTCGGCGACAGCATGCCGGATCAGACACTGCTGATACTTGCCCGTCAGCGCGGCGAATGGGTTGCCGGTGCGTTCGCAATGCAGGGCGCGCGCACGCTGTTCGGGCGTCACTGGGGTTGCAGTCGCGACATCCCGTTTCTGCATTTCGAGTTGTGCTACCATCAAACCATCGAGCATTGCATCCAGTCGAAACTCAGCAGCGTGGACGCCGGGGTTCAGGGTGAACACAAGCTGGCGCGCGGATTTGAGCCCGTGGCCGCGCCGTCATTTCACTGGCTGCGCGACCCCGGATTCCGCGCGGCAGTCGGTGACTACCTGATCCGGGAGCGGGCGCAGGTCCGGCAATACGCGGCGGCGCTGCATGCCCACCTCCCCTATCGCGGCGTGCCACTGCCGTGACGCACCTCGGTTCCCAACCCGGTAACCACATCTACTGGGTGGCGGACAACGTCATCCGCGATGATTTTCCCGACGTGGAACGGGCGCTGCGGGATCCGGACGGGCTGCTCGCCATCGGCGGCGATCTGACGCCGGATCGGATCCTGAGCGCATATCGGCGCGGGATTTTCCCCTGGTTCAGCCATGGCCAGCCCGCAATGTGGTGGTCGCCGAACCCGCGCTGCGTGCTGGAACCGGATGCGCTGGTGATCAGCCGCAGCCTGCGCCGGACGCTGCGGCGCGGCCGCTTTCGGGTCACGTTCAACCGGGCATTTCGCGACGTCATTGACGCGTGCCGTCAGCCGCGCAGCAGCGGCGCGGAAACCTGGATAACGAACGAAATCGTGCAGTCCTACACGGCGCTGCACCAGGCGGGCAACGGCGTATCCGTAGAATGCTGGCTTGAAGATCGGCTGGCCGGCGGATTGTACGGGCTCGCCATCGGCCGCGTCTTCTTTGGGGAATCCATGTTCAGCCGGGCGAACGACGCGTCGAAAGTCGCACTCGTTCATCTGGTTCATCAACTCCGGCTGCGCAACTTCCGGCTGCTGGACTGCCAGGTTCACTCGCGCCACGTCCAGAGCCTGGGCGCGACGCCGATACCGCGCCCGTTATTCACCAGCATCCTGGCCCATTACTGCCCCGGCGTGACGCCGGCGGACTGGCCCGCTGAATCCGTGTTGCCATGACCACGCAGGAAAAACTCGGCTTTTACGCCACGCCGCCCCACGACTGCAACTACCTGCCGGATCGGGAGGCGATCACGCTGTTCGCGGACCCGCGCTTTCGAAAAAACTCGCGCCTGTACGCGGCGCTCGCCGCCAACGGCTTTCGGCGCAGCGGCGAGCACCTTTATATCCCGTACTGCAGGAACTGCTCCGCCTGCGTCCCGGTGCGCATCCCGGTCGCCGGCTTCGTGCCGAATCGGCGCCAGTTGCGGTGCCGGCAGCGCAACCGGGATCTGATTGTGACGCCGCGCCCGCCGGAATTTCACGCCGAACATTTCGCGCTCTACCAGCGCTATCTTTCGGCGCGGCATCCGGGCGGCGGCATGGATGACCCCACCCCGGGCAGTTACCTGGAATTTCTGTCGGCGTCGTGGTCCGACACGACGTTTTACGAAATGCGCGATCAGCGCGGCGGACTGGTGGCCGTTTCGGTGGTGGATTCAATGCCGGATGCCCTGTCCGCGGTATATACGTTCTTCGATCCGGCGGAGTCCGCGCGCAGCCCCGGCACATTTGCCATCCTGTACCAGATTGACGAGGCGCGCCGGCGCCGGTGCGCGTGGCTGTATCTGGGTTATTGGATCCGGGAGTGCCGGAAAATGCGCTACAAAAACGAGTATCAGCCGCTGGAGTATTTCCGCGACGGGGAATGGCGCAGCAATCCCGATCCCGCGGTAACTCCGAGCAAGCCCATCCCGGGTTTCTCCGAGGACGGAAAACGAAAACTGTGATTTTCGTTCTGGCCTGGACGATTGAATTCAGGCAGAATCGCGCTCTTTGATTATTCCGGGGACAGCATGGCGAAGGAAGATCATATCGAAATGGAAGGCACGGTCATCGAGACGCTGCCGAATACAATGTTCAGAGTCGAGCTCGACAACGGCCACGTGGTGACTGCGCACATTTCCGGCAAGATGCGCAAACATTACATCCGCATCCTCACCGGGGATCGCGTGACCGTGGAAATGACCCCGTACGATCTCTCCAAGGGCCGCATCACCTACCGGGCGAAGTAGGAAACACGGCGAGGGATAACGCCGCCGCGACACGCTCCAGATCTTCGGGTGTGTCTATGCTTCCCGGGCCGGGAACCGCGCAGGCAACCTCGACGTAGATCGGAAAACCATTGTCAATTGCGCGCAGCTGCTCAAGTCGCTCGCGCAGCTCTGACTCGGTCGGCGTCATCCTGGTGAACCTGCGGAGAAATCCGGCCCGGTATGCATACAGGCCGATATGCCGGTAACCCCAGGCCGGGTCCTGGTGCGGGTCCGGCGAGAATTCCCGGCTGAACGAAAGCGCCCGACCATCCGGATTGAATTTCACCTTGACCTTGTTGGGATCCCGCGCCTCCTGTTCCGACGCGAACGGCACACAGAGCGTCGCCATGGATTTTTGCGGATCCCGTAACAGGATTTCCGCGACCTGGTTGATTATCTTTGCCGGCACTCCTACTTCATCACCCTGGACATTGACTATTACCGCTTCGTCACTGAACCGCAGTTGCTCGACAACTTCAGCGACCCGATCCGTTCCGGATTGGTGCAGTTCGGAAGTCATTCGATACTCAGCTCCGAATGACTTGCAGCGATCCGCGATGAGTGTGTGGTCAGTGGCGACGTATACGTGCCGGGCAGCACTCGCCGATGCAGACTCCCACGCATGCTGCACGAGCGGCTTGCCGCCGATGTCCAGCAGCGGTTTGCCGGGCAGGCGCGTCGCGCCAAACCGGCTCGGTATGATGACCGTGAAGGACGCCGTCACCTGGATTTCTGGTATTGCTCGACTTCCTCGGCGCTCAACGTGCGCGCCTCGCTCTCCAGCATCACCGGAATGTCGTCGCGCACCGGATAGGCAAGCCGCGCCGCGACCGAGATCAACTCCTGCCGGTCGCGATCGTAGATCAACGGCCCCTTGGTGACCGGGCACACCAGAATCTCAAGCAGCTTTTTGTCCATTGGCGATCTCGCGAAGCAGATTGCGCAGCCGGTGCGGGAACGCGTCGGGCATCCTGGCCTCAACCGGCAGATACCACCACTCGTCCGTGTCCGTGGCGAACTCCCGGCATTTTACGGCATCCTTTTCCGTCATCACCACCGGTAGATGGTCCTCAAAAAGCAGATCAGCGGGCTGGTAACGATGGTGATCGGGGAACTCATGCTTGACGATGTGGATTTCGCGCCTGCGCAGGAAGGAAAAAAAACGCGCCGGATTGCCTATGCCGGCAACGGCATGAACGTCGCGCCCCTTCAGTGCGCCGACATCCTGCGTGCGCGCCGGATCACGCAATGACCGCAGCGGCAGCGGGCCGTATTCCATCAAAAACTCGCCGCGCGCCGCCCTGCCGTTGGCCACGACCAGATCCACGCTCTGCACGCGGCCCGGCAGATCGCGTAACGGTCCGGCGGGCAGACAACGACCGTTGCCGAAACGCCGATCCCCGTCGATCACGGCAATTTCAACGTCACGTCCCAGTGCGAGATGCTGCAGGCCGTCATCGCACACAATAATGTCGCAGTCGGTGTGCCGGATCAGTTCCTCGGCGGCCACGGTGCGGCGCGTGCACACGGCTACCGGGCGGCGCGTGCGTTGCGCAATCAGCACCGGCTCGTCGCCGACCATGTCCGGGCTGCTGTCCGGACGCACCTGCTGCGGATGGTGTGTCATGCGCCCGCCATATCCGCGGCTCACGATCCCCGGCCGCCAGCCCTCTGACAGCAGAAACTCGACCAGCCAGATCACCAGCGGCGTCTTGCCGGTGCCGCCCACGGTAACGTTGCCGACCACGATCACGGGAACGGGCAGGTCTCGCACCGGCACCAGCCCGGACAGAAACGCCGTGTGGCGCAGCCACACCGCCGCCGCGTAACCCCATCCCAATGGCGCCAGCAGCGCGGACAGCCAGTGATTGCCGTACCAGATCCGATCCAGCAGGTCGTGATCGATCATGCGGGCGGTGACAGCGCCGGCAACCGTGCGCGGATATGCCTCATGGCCGGACGCAGCGGTTTCGCGGCAGTTTCTATTCCGTGTCGTCCCGCAGCTTCCTTGTCGCAAAGGTAATGCGCACCAGACCGGCCTGGCGCGCCGCGTCCATGATTTTGATCACGGCCTGGTGGGTGGCGCGCGCATCGGCGCTGATGACCACGGGGATGTCCTCGCTGGTGCGCACCGATTCCCGCAGCGCCTCGCGGATGGTACCGAGTTGCGTATTGAGGAGCCGCTGACCGCGGACATACACCTGATCGTCCGCGTCCACCGTGACTTCAATGGATTCCAGCAGGGATTCGCGCTGCTCGCTGCTGGCCTGCGGCAGTTTTACGTTGATTTGCGAGACGCGATCGAACGATGTGGTGACCATGAAAAATATCAGCAGCATGAACACGACATCAATCAGCGACGTCAAGTCAATGCCGACGTCTTCACGCCTGGGCCGCTTGAAATTCATGCCGCACCTCCCCGCCCTGTGGCGTCCCGCTCCCGTTCGCCGAGCATGATCTCGACCATTTTCAGCGCCTCCTGCTCCATCGTGATGATCAAATCGTCCACCCGCGCGCGAAAAAACCGGTACAGCAACAGCGATGGGATGGCGATGAACAGTCCGGTCACCGTCGTGATCAACGCCTCCGCGATGCCGCCGGCCAGCAACCCGGGATCGCCGACTCCTTCGGTGCTGACCACGGAAAATATCTTGATCATGCCGAGCACGGTGCCCAGCAGCCCCAGTAACGGGGAGGCAGTGGCAATCGTGCCCAGCGCCCCAAGGAACCGCTCCAGATCATGGGCCACGTGCCGCCCGACTTCCTCGATGCTCTCCTTGATGATCGCCCGCTCGTGGCGCCGGTTCACGAGTCCGGCGGCGAGAATGCGGCCCAACGGCGAGGCGCGGCGCAGTTCCTGGATGCGTCTTGCGTCCAACTGGCCGGCCTGCTCCCACTGCGCCACCTGGTTTACCAGTCCCTTCGGCGCGATGCGCCTGGTCTGCAATGACCAGAACCGTTCGCCGGCAATGGCCAGCGCAACGATGGAAAACAACAGCAACGGCCACATCGTGATACCACCGGCCTTGAAGAATTCAAGCACAGTCAGCCACCTTGACGGGTTTGCGGGTTGCGCTACAGCAGGCGCGTGTGCCAGAAACGGCGCGCGGACACACGATGGGCGGAAAATCGGACACGGGCATCATCAAGCACGAATTCCAGCGCCCCATACCGGCCCGTGTCCAGATTGATCGCCCCATGTTGTTGATAGCGCGACATTATATCCGGTTTCGGGAAACCGTAGCGATTGCGATACCCCGCCGGATGCGCCGCGTAACCCGGTTGCACCGACGCCACGAATTCCGGCGTCGAAGAAGTGCTGCTGCCATGATGGGGCACGATCAGGATCGTTGCGCGCATTTCCGAACCGAACCGGCGCACCAGCAATTCTTCGGCTTCACGTTCGATGTCCCCGGTGAGCAGGACCGCGTTGCGCAAATTCGTGATCCGCAACACGCACGAGGCGTTGTTGCCTTCGAGTCGATCTCCCTCCCGCGGATGCAACATTTCGATGGCATACCCGTCCCAGGTCCATTTCTGCCCGGCACGGCAAGCAGAGACTCCTTCGCCCCGTACCCGATCCGGCACGCCGGTCAGGATCCGCTCCACCGGCACGGCCTCCCTGACGCTGGCCAGTCCACCGATGTGATCCCTGTCCCCGTGACTCTGCACAAGCACATCCAGACTGCGCACGCCCGCCTGCCGCAACCACGGCACGATCACGGCTTCGCCGGCATTGAAATCCGGCCCGAACGCCGGGCCCGTGTCATATAACAATGTGTGCCGCGATGTCCGGATCACCGCCGCCAATCCCTGCCCAACGTCCAGAAGCGTGACCCGCAGGGTTCCGGGCGGCGGCGCGGCGGATGCGGGCACAAACAGCGGCAGCATCCAGAGCCAGCCCAGCCAGCGTCCGGGCATGCCCGGGGGCAGCAACAGCAGCGCGGCGCCGACGCCGGCCGCGATCACCGCGGCTGGGGAAATCGGCCCGGTCTTAAGCATGGCGAAGGCATGTCCCCCAACCAGTTCGAGAAACGGCCACAGCCACGCCAATGTGCCGTCGGCCAGTTGCAGCGCCGCCGCGCCGAGCGGTTCCGCGAACCACAATAATAATGAGCCGATCAGTACCAGCGGCACCGTGACGAAGCTCACCCAGGGGATGGCGACAAGATTGGCGATAACGCCGGCAATGGACACCTGCTGAAACCAGAACGCCAGCACCGGAACGAGACCCAGCGACACCGCCCCCTGCACCCGGCCCCACCGATCCCACGGCGAGCCCGCACCGAGCCGGCCATGCATGCCCCAGCCGATCCATGCCACGGCCAGAAACGACAGCCAGAATCCGGGCGCCAGCACCGAGAACGGGTCGAACAGCAGCACCGCCAGCAGGGCCAGTGCCAGCGTTCGCGCCAGCCCCGCCGGCCGGAATACCGTCGCGCCCAGCCCCGTCAGAATCATGATCATGGACCGCTGCGTGGGGATGGAGAATCCCGCCAGCGCGCAATACAGCGTTGCCGCCACAAACCCCACCGCCGCCCCGACCCACGGCGCGGGGATCACGAGCGCCGCCCGGCCCAGCCTCGGCCAGAGCCACGCCGCGCCGAACATCGCCGCGACCGCAACGAGACTGATGTGCAATCCCGAGATCGCCAGCAGATGATTGGTCCCGGTGCGGTTCAGCAGATCCCACTCCGCGGGCAGGATGGCGCTTTGGTCGCCCAGCGCCAGCGCCACGATCAACGCGCGGAACCGGCCCTCGGGCAGCGCGGCGTGAATGCGCTCGCGCAGATGGAACCGCCAGACATCGGGCCGCCAGGGGTGCGCAACATCCACCCGCCCGTTGCGCGCGTCGCCGACCACATAGCCGGTGGCGCGAATGCGATGCTGAAACAGCCACGCCTCATAGTCGAACGAGCCGGGATTCATGAATCCCACGGGCCGCTTCAACCGTACGCGCAGTCGCCAGCGTTCGCCGGGCACAATTTGCGGCGCATCCAGATACCACCTGAGTCGCACCAGCGCGCCGGGCGGCAGGCCCTCATTTTCCATCGCGTCGAGACGAAAACTGAAGCGCGTCACATCGCCCTTGCGTTCCGGCAACGAAGCGACGCGTCCCTGCACCGTGACGGTGCTGCCTTCCACGGCCGGGTCGAGCGCCACGGACAGGATCCCCAGTGCGCGCCAGTGCGCATACAGCAATCCGGCGAGCACCCATGCCGGCCAGCGCAGATACCAGCGTGACGAAAGCAGGCACAGACAGGCCGGAAACAACCACAGCATGTTCCGGGACGGAAGTTCCGGAATGCAGACCAGGATGAGGATACCGGACAGGAACAGCACGCTTTCCATGCGCATCGGCGGACTCCATTCGCAATCCTTGCGGCGAACGCCGATATAATACGCGCCCGTCATGTCACGGCAACAGTCTTTCCGGTGAAAAAACTGCTGCGCAGCGTCATGCCGGATCACCATGTGATCCGGGGACATCGCGCGCTTGCGTTTCTCGGTGAGTTACTGCACGACCCGCAGATATTTCACCTCACGCGACACTCCGCCGCGGGCGGCATGGCCGCCGGGCTGTTCTGCGCGTTCTTCCCCATTCCGGGGCACATGGTGTTTGCCGCGATTGCGGCCATCGGGTTTCGTGTCAACCTGCCCATCGCCGTGGCGGCAGTCTGGGTGACGAATCCGTTTACCTTCGCGCCGGCCTTCTACCTGGCCTACCGCGTGGGATCGGCAGTGCTGGACAACCCCGTGCAGCGCGTCAGCTTCGAGATTTCAGCGGAATGGCTGAGTACGACATTCGTGCACATCTGGCCGGCGCTGGTCGTCGGCTGCATGGTTCTTGCAGTCACTGCCGCCGCGCTGGGCTATGCCGGCGTGCGCCTGTTGTGGCGACTCATGATCGTCATGAAAGTTCGAAAACGACGCCAATATCGCCAGACCTAAAAACCTGTTTCGAATTCCAGATCAAACACGCTTTCCGATCAAAGGTACCGGAGTTGTGGGGCCGGCCGCTCCGGACATCCTGTCCTCGCGCGGCATTTCCCACATCCTGTGGGTCGCTTCAGCCGACAGGTCCCAGGCCGGGTAAACCCGGCCCCACAGGAGATCGATTGGTCCCCCGTGCGCCAGACGGGGATCGGTACTTCCGCTGGAAGCCTCCAGCATATTTCAGAACAGTTATTCAGTTCTCCCCCAGCGACTTTTTTACCCGTTCGCTGGAAGTGCTTCGATCCTCGACGGGCACACCGCGTTTGGTGCGCTTGTCAGGTCTGGTCCCAGCCGGGGGGACCGGCGCGGCTGACGTTGCGGTCTTGTCACTTTCCGCCGCCGCCCGGGCGTCGGCGAACTTTTTGCTCAGCGCCGCCTTCGCGGCCGGCAGGCTTTCAGCCGACGGTTCAATGCGGCCGGCCCGTACCAGATAGATGGCGGCATCGTCCAGCTTGTCCTTTGCCATCGCCCCATAAGCCAGGTCCACATAGCGCTGGGACAGCGCCTGCATTCCGTTCGTGGCGGCTTCGTTTCCTGGTTCCAGATCCAGCACCGCCTGGTAGTGTTCAAAAGCGTTGTTCCCCTTGGGAGAGGTCAGCCGCAGCGCCGCCAAGTCCGCCTCCGCCAGCGCCAGGAGCTCCGCCACCTTGCCGGACGCAGTTTCGTCCAGCGAAGTACTTGTCGGTTCGCCCGGAGCGGCGTCCATGACGGGTTGCACCGCTTCCGGCGCCGGTGTCACGGCTGGCTCTTCGGAATCCGGCACGAGCATGATGCTCACCCCGATCAGAACCACCGCGCCGGCGGCCACCAGCGCCCATTTTTTCCTTCCCCACAATGCCGGCCCCGGCGCATAATGCTGTGTTTTCACCGTGGCCGGAGCGGCCGGCTCGGTTTTCGCTTCGCTGTCCACAGCCCGTCGCGCCACCGGCCTTTGCGCAAAGGTTTCGACATTTTCCGCGACGCCCGCGATCTTTTCCGTCATCGCTTCGGCGCCCGATGCATCCGCACCGCCCGGCTGGGTAACGATCTGGCTCTCATCGAGTGCGAATTCCCGGCGCCATGCCGCCACGTTCTGCGGCCTGTCCTCGATCCTGAAGCCCAGTCCATGGTCTATGGCGGCGAGAAATTCCTTCGAGAACCCGGCAGGTGCCATTGCCGCGAGCGGCTGGAGGTCATCCTTCATGCCCTGCAGCAACAGGGCGCTGCGATCCGTGGCCGAGCTGGGCGGGCTGCCGAGGACCGCCCGGTACAGGGTGGCTGCCAATCCGTAAATATCCGTCCAGGGTCCTTGCCGGTCGCTCTTGCTCGTGTACTGTTCTATCGGGGCGTAGCCGGGCGACACGAGCGTCGTCAGCGTCTGCGGATCCGCATGTCCGCGCGTCTGGCGCGCGGAGCCGAAGTCCAGCAGCACCGGGCTGCCGTCGCTGCGGATGAAGATGTTTCCGGGCTTGATGTCCCGGTGCACGAAGCCCCGGGCATGAATGACCTCGAGTCCGTCCATCAGCGGGACCAGGACGCCGATCAGCCGGCGCTCTCCCAGGCGCTTTTCCCGCTTCAATACCTCCTGCAGGCTTTCGCCAAGCTCGTAGTTCATGACCATGTAGGCCGTGCCGTGCAGTTCGAAGACATTGAGCACCCGGACCAGATTCGGATGCTCGAACTTGGTCAGCGTGCGCGCCTCGGCCACGAACCGGGTCAGTCCCCACTGGAAGTCCTCGCGATGATCATCCGAAAGCGGCTTGATGGTCAGATCTCCGGCGCGGGCCGCCATCTGGCCGGGCATGTACTCCTTGATCGCCACCAGCCGATCCAGGTTGACGTCCAGCGCGAGGTAGGTGATGCCGAACGCCCCCTGCCCGAGCACCCGCTGCACGCGGTACCAGTGCAGCAGATGGTTTTCCGGAAGCGCGCCGTTGTGAGTCTTCTCGCTCATCTCGGCGCCGCCACCAGTGCCAGCAGCTTCCCATCCGGCGATACCGCCAGCCGCGACAGACCGCCCGCCTCCTTGATCTCCGCGACCAGTTGCCAGTCCCCCGCGCCGATGCCGCGGTAATACAGCGCCGAATTCCGCGTGGACAGCACGCCGGAGCCGTCCGGGAGCCAGGCGTAATCGCCCTCGGTGTCGGGAAGCAACGGGAATAGCGCCGTGTCGTTTGCGCCGTCCCCATCAATGCGATGGAGGATGGGCTGCTTGTTGTCCATGCGCACGTAACTCACGCTGCCGTCCGGCGCCGTTTTGACACAGCGGCCGATGTCCACGGCAATGACCTTCCGTTCCAGCGTGCTCAATTCAATGCGTTCCAGCCGCTGCGGCTCGCCGAGGATGAACGCGAAAACAATTTCGGGCGCTGCGAAGGTGTAATAGCCGATGAGATCGGGCAATTTCAATACCGTTTCCGCCCGGCCGCCCTTCGCCGGATAACGCCAGATCTCCTGCCGCTGCCCGGAATCCTCCCAGACCACGGTGAACGACTTTTTGTCCGCACCCTCGGCCGGGGAATATTCATTTTTCGGCGACTGCGTCAGCCGCTCGGTGGCATGGCTGCGCAGATCGAAGCGATAAATATCATTCTGCTTTCCGTCGCGGCGCGCGCTGAAGAAAAGACTCCGGCCATCGGCGCTGAAGCTCGGCTGGTTGTCATAGCCCGGGATCGCCGTGATGTTGCGGCCCAGTCCCAGCGCGACACCGCCCGGATGCACCGACATCTCATACAGCAGGATGTCCGTTTCCGGCAACGGCGGGGTTGCGGTTGCCGGCTGCTGCACCGCAAGCAGGAATAACAGGGCACTCGCTCCGTTCATGGCGTTTCCTCCGCCGGGGATTGTACCGATTTGAGGGCGGCGTAGCCTAAAATGGGCCATGCCCACGAAGCCCCTCCGGCGGCGGAATCCCGCGCAGGAAGCCCGCGTGCTTGCCCGGCTGCGCAAGTTCTGCCTGGCGCTGCCGGAGGCCACGGAGACCCACGCATTCGGGCACCCCAATTTCCGCGCGGGGAAGAAAACCTTCGCCGCGTACGAGGACTGCCGGGGCCGCCCGTCCATCGCGTTCAAACTTCCGCGTGAAGAGGCAGCCGCGATGCTGCTCAGCGATGATCGTTTTTTCCCGACGCCCTATGGCCGAGGACTGTGGGTCAGCCTGTGGGCGGACCGGCCGCTGAACTGGCCCGAGATCGAGGATCTGCTCACAAAGGGTTATCGCGGCGTGGCGCTGAAGCGCATGCTGGCGGCCTTGGAAAAACACCCGCCGGGGAAAACGTCTACCGGGTGATTTCCCGCACCTTCTGCTCCAGGGATTCGCCGCGGCTCATGTCCTTGAACGTGATGCCCGCGGCCTGGAGCGCGTTCAGGATTTGCACCTGCGCGGCGACCTCCGACGCCGCCTCGAACCGCACGCGCAGGCGCCGTCGATCGTCCCCCAGGACTTCCGCCTGCGTCACACCCGTCACGGCCAGCATCTTCTCTATGACATTCACCGGCGCCGCCTGCTCCAGATTGAATGTGAGCGCCGCGCTGCGCGCAACCAGCTCACTGATGGGCCGGTGGGTCGTCACTTTGCCCTGATTCAGGATCACGACGTCAACGCACAGGTCCTCGATGTCCGCGAGGTTGTGGGAGGAGATCACGAACTTGCGCTGGTCACCGGTGGCGCGGATCAGTTCCCGGATCGGCCCGGCGGTATTTGCATCCAGCCCCGAGGTCGGCTCGTCCAGCAAAATCAGGTCCGGGCTGCCGATGAAGGCCTGGGCGATGGCGGCGCGCTTCGCCATGCCGTGACTCAATTGCTCCGGCGCGCGGTTCGCGGCGTCGCGCAGGTTGACCAGCCCCAGCACCCGGTCCGCCTCCACGCGGGCCTCGCGGCGCGCGAATCCCTGCAACTCAGCGAAAAAAGTCAGTTGTTTGATGACGGGTACGGAGTGCGCCAGGGCCGCATCCTGGGGCAGTATCGCAATGCGGCCATGCAATGCCGGTGTCAGCGGCGGCAGGTCGAATATCCGCACCTCTCCCGATGTCGGCCGCAGGAATCCGCACAGTACGGAAAACAGCGTGGTCTTGCCCGCGCCGTTCGGCCCCACCAGCCCGGTGGGCGCGCCGGCGGGGATCCCCAGATCAATGCCGTCCAGCGCGCGGATTGATCCAAAGTGTTTGCTGAAGGCTTTAATTGAAATCATGGCAAGCGCAATAGTATTGCATCAACCTGTCAGATATCGCGCCGCTGGAACACATACCAGCCCGCCAGAAAGTAGATGAGGCCGTAGACGACCAGCGCGCCCAACGCCGCACCGAATCCGGCGCCCTGTCCGGCGAGCAGCGCGTGTTTCAGCGGTACCGGAAACAGATAGCCCAGATATTCCGCCGGCTGCCAGCTCAGGGACATCAGCGAGCTGCCGATCGAGACCAGGGCATAGGTCGCGATCGCGGTGAGAATCGCCCCGGCGGCCGATCCCAGCATCGCGCCATACAGCGACATCAGCGCCACATACGGCAAGGTGTAGAGAAACGCCACGGCCAGGATGCGCGCCCCATAGCCGGCAATGCCCACCTGCCCATCCGCGTACCACGCCACCAGCACACCTGTTCCGACAATGACGGCATGGACGATGGCCATGAACACCAGCGCGCCGAGGAAGCGCCCGATATAGATCTCCGTGCGCCCGCAGCGCGGGATCAGATAACGCAGATGTCGCGTGCCGATGTCCGTGGCGGTCTGATCCCCGGCGCCCCACATCGTGAACAGGGGAATAAACCCCATGAACAGCAGGAAGAACAGGCTCAACGTCGGCGGCCGCTCCGCGAACAATGCGTTCGCAGTGACCGGATCGAACAGCCAGGAGGTGAAGGCGATCCCTTCCTTGCTCGCCAGGTTGGCGGCCCAGCCGCCGGACAACTTCCACAGCAGCCAGAACCAGAACGTTCCGCAGATAATCAGGAACAGCACGCCGCGCGTGCTGAGCGCGGATTGCAGCAGCTCGTAGCGGGCAAGTACAAGAATGTGCTGGCGATTCATTTCAGCGTTGTCTCCGGCGATATCCCGGCCGGCGTAAAGCCGGCCCCACAGGTTTCACTGCATCCCGTCGCAAGTAACCCCTGTGGGGCCGGGTTCATCCCGGCCTGGGACCGGCCGGCGTAAAGCCGGCCCCACAGGTTTCACTGCATCCCATCGCAAGTAACAATTGTGGGGCCGGGTTCATCCCGGCCTGGGACCGGCCGGCGTAAAGCCGGCCCCACAGGTTTCACTGCATCCCGTCGCAAGTAACCCCTGTGGGGCCAGGTTTACCCGGCCTGGGACCGGCCAGTGTAAAGCCGGCCCCACAGGTTTCACTGCATCCCGTCGCAAGTAACATTTGTGGGGCCGGGTTCATCCCGGCCTGGGACCGGCCGGCTGAAAGACGGCCCCACAGGTTTCACTGCATCCCGTCGCAAGTAACCCCTGTGGGGCCGGGTTCATCCCGGCCTGGTAAGGCGTCGCAAAAGTCACCTGTGGGCCATTCATCCCCGCCAGGCATCACAGGGATTCAGGATGTAGTGGGCACGGCCCCCTTGGCAAGATCAAGCGCCACGATGACGGCCAGCACGCCGCCAACGAGGCCGATGACATTCATCAGCCCAAAGGTGGTCAGCAGGATCCCGAACATTTCCGCGGCGATGGATACCACACCCGCCGCGAAAATGAACTTCCAGTGGGTGCTGCTGAACAGGAACACCGCCCCGGCGATCAACACCCCGGCGGACACCAGCAGAAAGATGCCCATCGCCATCAGCAGTCCGCCGATGCCCTTGCCCGCGCCGGCAATGATATCCACCTGCGCCTGTTCCGCCTCAGTCATCGGGATATCGCCCTGCTTCGCCGCCTCTTCCACGGCGATCTCGCCCAGGTGGCTCAGCCCCGTCGTCGCCGCACCGCCTCCCAGGTAGCCCAGCGCTCCGAACAAATTGAGCACCGCGGCAAGGAGCAGGCAGATACCGGCAGCCACACGCATGATGCCGCGTCACCTACGTTGCCGTCCGGCGCACTGGTCTTTCCCTGACACCGCCGTCAAATATGTCATCGCTGTTTCAGAAGCCGCGCCTGATTGGCGAGAATTTTCTTCTGGTTCGCCATGATGGTCCGCTGGTTGGCGGCCAGCCGATCGAGCTTGCGTTGATTCTTCCTGATCGCGGATTGATTGGCGAGGATTCTCTCCAGCAACTTCCGGTTTGCCGACTGATTACCCAGAATGGAAGCCTGGTTTGCGAGCACCTTTCTTTCCCTCATGGCGTCTTCTCCTGTGTCGCAGGCAACACGCTGCGGCCGGTCGGAAATTAGAGGCTCCACCGGATAGTGTCAAGCCGAGCGGATGCGGCCTGCAACGCGCCGGGGATTTTCATTCCGTGTCCTCGCGCCGCAGCGTTCAATCAGCTCTTTGGTGTCACCGCAATGACATGTCCGCGGAATCCCAGCCCGGCGCCGCCCGCCACGTCAATGCGGGCGCCGTCCAGCCCGGTGATGACATAACCATTCCGGACGAGCCGCTCGAAAACCTGCTCCGCCGGATCCCCGAGATGGGCATGCACCTCGCACAGAATAATGGGGTGAAATCGCCGCATCACTTCCGCCATGCCGTCCAGCACCAGGCCTTCATTGCCTTCCACATCAATCTTCACAATGTCCGGCGGCCGCAACCCCTGTTCCAGCACCAACGCATCCATGGACGTTGTCTCGACCTCGGTGATGTTGTGCGTGGGTACATAATCGCTTCCCTCGTCCACCAGCCGCCCGGAAAAGGCTCCGCCGCGCCGATCGAACCGGGCCCTACCCGGCGTACTGCCCACCGCCTGAGGGCACAGGATCACGTTAACGGGACCGTTCCGCGCCAGCGTCTTTTCGAAACAGGAGATATTGTTCGGCTCCGGCTCGAAGGCGTACACCGCGCCTTTTTCGCGGACAAGGGACCAGAACAGCCATGAGAACACGCCGACATTGGCGCCGATGTCGTAGGCGATCATGCCCGGCTGCGCCAATCGCGCGATCGCGCTGCGAAGCCCCGGTTCATAGGCGGCCAGATCGCCGCCGGCCACCAGGTTCGCATGCAGGAGCGGATTGAAGGCCAGGGCAAACCCCTCAGGGGTAGTCACAAACCGGACCTGATCGCGCGACAGCCATTCAAACACGCGCAAAATGCCGGGGAAATCGGCGATGCGGCGCCGCCAGGAACCGGGCATGCGCTGCCCGGCCTTGTTGATGCTGGACAGCAGGAAACTGCCGAGACTGTTCATGTGCATCTGCGTCGTTGCACCCGGACATCACCCTGTGTACCACGCCGCGCGGTAAGCGGCTTCCACCGCTCGCACCAGGCTGGGGTGCAACGTGCCCCGCCAAGTCCGGC
>JACORW010000052.1 GCA_016179185.1 Gammaproteobacteria bacterium
CAACGACAACTACTCCCATTCCTACGATTTCAGCTTCGCCATCCCGTTCACGCATATCGGCCTGCGCATGAGCTATCCAGTCAGCGACATGTGGTCGGTAATGTTCATGGTCGTCAACGGCTGGGACAAGGTGGACGACAACAATGACGCGAAGGGATTTCACGGGGGAGTGGTTTTTTCCCCGACGGAAACGGTGTCGCTGTACTTCAATTACATGGGAAGTCCCGAGCAGGATGATAACGAGGACGACTGGCGCCACCTGTTTAACGTGGTCTGGGTCATCAAGCCGCTGCCCGAACAGCTTCCGGATTTGACGTTCTCCGGAAGCTACGACCACGGTACGGAAGACAACGTTGGTATCGGTGGGCGCAATGCCACATGGCATTCGGTTCAGGGTGTGCTGCGGTACGACTTCACGCCGAACTTCTTTGTGGCCGTGCGCGGGGAATGGATGGATGACAGCGATGGGGCCCGCATTTCCCCCGGCACGCCCCAGACCGTGTGGGCGCTTACCATTACGCCGACTTTCCTGGTCACCGACCACCTGGTGCTGCGCCCGGAGTTCCGCTACGACGACTCCGACGCGGATGTATTCGAGGATGACGACGGCATATTCAGTGAAGATACCCAGGCAACAATCGGAATCAATGCCATCTACTACTTCTGAACGAAAATGATCCGGAACCGAAGGCCGGCCCATTGCAATTGAGGAATCACCAATGAAGCTGATTACCGCAGTCATCAAGCCGTTCAAGTTGGACGATGTGCGGGAGGCGCTGTCGGCAATCGGCGTGCAGGGAATGACCGTGACCGAAGCGCGTGGCTTCGGGCGCCAGAAGGGGCATACCGAACTGTACCGCGGTGCCGAGTACGTCGTGGACTTCCTGCCCAAGATCATGCTCGAGGCCGCCGTGGCCGCCGAGCTTGTGGACGACGCCGTCGCCGCGATCACCAGGGCTGCCCGAACCGGCAAGATTGGCGACGGAAAAATATTTGTAACCGATTTGAAAAACGTGATCCGGATCCGGACCGGCGAGACCGGCAAGGAAGCGTTGTAACAGGCGATGAAAAATTCATTTTTCAGCAGCCTGTTACGCGGTCGAAGGACCGACCGCCATTTTTCGAGCACGCAGGTGCGAGGAAAATGGAGCGAGCCGCGGACCTGCGATGGGCAGGAGCCCAAGTGCCGCAAAGGCCACGGATGGCCGAGAGCGGCCGCCGCGGCAAAGCGATCTGAAAAAGTCCAGGACGAACTTTTTCAGGGAACCACATATTGGAGATGACCATGCGACGCGCAATCGTTCTGGCGGTAATGATTCTGTTTGGCTCCACGTGCCTCGCGCAGGAGGAGGCCGCACCGGCTCCCGCGCCGGAGGCCACGATGATGGATGAGGCCGCGGCCGCGGCGCCGGAGGCGGCCGTCCCCGCGGAGGAACCGGCCGTGGCGCCGGCCCCGGTGGTCAACAAGGGCGATGTGTCATGGATGCTGATCTCCACGGCCATCGTGCTGATGATGAGCATTCCGGCGCTGGCGCTGTTCTACGGCGGCATGGTGCGATCGAAGAACATGCTGTCCATGTTGATGCAGGTGCTGGTAACGTTTTCGCTGGTCGTGGTGCTGTGGTGCGTGTACGGCTACAGCCTGGCGTTCACCGAGGGTTCGGCCGCGTTGGCGCCGTTCTTCGGCGGTTTCAGCCGGCTGTTCCTGAATGGCACATTTGATTCGGCGACCGGCGCGTTTTCCATGGCCGCCACATTCAGCAAGGGCGTGTACCTGCCGGAACTGGTATTTGTCGCGTTCCAGGCCACGTTCGCAGCCATCACCTGTTGCCTGATCCTGGGCGCGGTGGCGGAGCGCATGAAGTTCGCCGCAGTACTGGTCTTCATGGTCATCTGGTTCACGTTCAGCTATGCCCCCATTGCGCACATGGTGTGGTTCTGGATGGGGCCAGATGCCTACAGCGATCCCGGCATTGTCGCCGAGATGAGTGCCAAGGCTGGAAAGATCTGGCAATGGGGCGCGCTGGACTTCGCGGGCGGCACCGTGGTGCACATCAATGCCGGCGTCGCGGGCCTGGTGGGTGCCTACATGGTTGGCAAGCGTGTCGGTTACGGCAAGGACCCGATGCCGCCGCATAACTTGCCGATGACGATGATTGGCGCGTGCCTGCTGTGGGTCGGGTGGTTCGGTTTCAATGCCGGCTCGGCGTTGGAAGCGGGCAATTTTGCCGCGCTGGCATTCATCAATACCTTCCTGGCAACGGCCTGTGCCGTGCTGTCATGGATGACAGGCGAGTGGATCATCAAGGGCAAGCCCTCTGTGCTGGGTGCGGTCTCCGGGGCGGTGGCGGGTTTGGTGGCCATCACGCCGGCAGCCGGCAATGTCGGTATTCCCGGCGCGTTTGCCATCGGCACGCTGGCGGGGCTCATCTGCCTGTGGGGCGTGAACGGCCTGAAGCACGTGCTGGGCATGGACGATTCCCTGGACGTGTTCGGTGTGCACGCGGTCGGTGGCATCACCGGCGCACTACTTACCGGCGTGTTCAACGATCCATCCCTGGGCGGCCCCGGCTACGTCTCCGACTGGGTCACGGCCAGCATGATCTCGGCGAGCGACTACTCCATCTCCGGCCAGGTCTGGATACAGGCCAAGGCGGTAATGGTGACCGTGGTCTGGTCCGGCATCGTGGCGGTCATCGCCTACAAGGTTGCGGAACTGACCGTGGGTTTGCGCCTGGCCGAGGACGAGGAACGCGAAGGCCTCGACACGGTCGAGCACGGGGAGAGAAGTTACAGTTTCTAAACAGACTGGTGTGGGCGCGCCGCGGTGGTGGCGGCGCGCCCGGGGTGCCCAAAATGACCGCAACCTGATAGCCTGTCCGCGTTATTTCCCGAATCCGAATCCTGGAGACTCAAACAATGAAGTTGCTGGTTGCCGTCGTGAAGCCATTCAAGCTGGATGATGTGCGTGAAGCCTTGTCGGAGATCGGCGTGCAGGGTCTCACTGTCACGGAAGTGAAGGGATTCGGTCGCCAGAAGGGTCACACCGAACTGTATCGGGGCGCGGAATATGTCGTGGACTTTCTGCCGAAGGTCAAGATCGAGCTGGCGCTGGACGACACCCGCCTGGATGCGGCCATTGATGCAATCTGCAAGGCGGCGAACACCGGCAAGATCGGCGACGGCAAGATATTCGTGCTGGATTTGCAGCAGGTGATTCGGATCAGGACTGGCGAGACCGGACCGGACGCACTCTAGTAAAGCGGGCCGGGCAAATCCTTTCTGCCTCAACAAGCGGCGCTGCCGCTGCACTGAAATGGTGCAAGCGGCTCCTGAGTCGCGCTATTGAAGTGCAATCTCCATGGGTATTGTTATGGGGAAACGTTGCAATCCCCATCTAACGCATTGATTCAAAATATCCGCGAGTTTCTGGCACATTCCCTGCTCCTTTACAGGGCATGGCCGCCCAATGCGGCCCGGTCCGGTGCGATACCGGGCCGATAACACTGACATAACAGGATGATGCAAAACTCGGTTTTGCATCATCCTGCTGCGCCCCAAGGATGGGACGCAGCGTTTATCAAGCACGCAAGTGCTTGATAAACGGAGCGAGGCCGAAGCTGCGCTTTGGCCGAAGCGCGAGGCAAAAGTCCACGGATGGACTTTTGCATCAACCTGATAAGGAGGAGCCAGGCCGTGAAACTCATCTGCGCAATCATCAAGCCCTTCAAGCTCGACGACGTCCGCGACGCCCTGGCGGAAGTCGGCGTGCAGGGTCTCACCGTGACGGAAGTAAAGGGATTCGGTCGCCAGAAAGGGCACACCGAGCTGTACCGGGGCGCGGAATATGTCGTGGACTTCCTTCCCAAGATCAAGATCGAACTGGCCGTCGCCGATTCGCTTGCGGAGCCGGCCATGGAGGCCATCGCCAAGGCCGCCAACAGCGGCAAGATCGGCGACGGCAAGGTCTTCGTTTTCAACCTCGAGCAGGCGATGCGCATCCGGACCGGCGAAACCGGCTCCGATGCGCTCTGAGGGGGCCGCCATGAACGCGCGAATCGCTGCTGTGCTCGCCGGATCGCTCACCGCTGTTTGTTGCGCGGCGGCACGCGCCGAAGAGTCCGCATTGAACGGGGCGGACACCGCCTGGGTCCTGGTCGCCGCGGCATTGGTACTTTTCATGACCCTGCCCGGCTTGGCGTTGTTCTATGGCGGCCTGGTGCGCACGAAGAATGTCCTGTCCGTACTGATGCAATGCTTTGCCATCACCTGCCTGGTGAGTCTGTTGTGGTTTGCCATTGCCTACGGCCTGTCGTTCGGCGATGGCGGAGGGCTGCAGGCCTTCGTGGGCACGGACAAATTCCTGTTGCGGGGGGTAGGCGTGGACACTCTGACGGGCTCGCTCCCCGAGTCGGTATTTGTCATGTTCCAGATGACGTTTGCCATCATCACGCCGGCGCTCGTGGTTGGCGCCTTTGCGGAACGCATGCGCTTCTCGGCCGTGCTCTGGTTCGCCGGCCTCTGGCTGGTGCTGGTCTATGCCCCGATCTGCCACTGGGTCTGGGGCGGCGGGTGGCTGGCGAAGATGGGCCTGATGGATTTTGCCGGCGGCACCGTGGTGCACATCAACGCCGGTGTGGCGGCCATGGTTGCGGCCGTCATGCTGGGCAGCCGCAACGGGTTTCCGGAGAGCGCCATCATGCCGCACAACATGACCCTGGTGGTGAGCGGGGCGGCGATGCTGTGGGTGGGCTGGTTCGGATTCAATGGCGGCAGCGCGCTGGCGGCCGGCGGCAGCGCGGGCATGGCAATGCTGGTGACGCATCTGTCCGCCGCGGCCGGGTCGTTGTCGTGGATCACCTGTGAATGGATCAGGCACGGCAAGCCGAGCGTATTGGGGATCGCCACCGGAATGGTCGCCGGACTCGGCACGATCACCCCTGCGTCCGGCTTTGTCGGGCCGGCGGGAGCCGTCCTCATCGGCGGGCTCGCAGGCGTGGTGTGCTACTTCGCCACGCACTTCGTCAAGCGCGGGCTGCGCATTGACGATTCCCTCGACGTGTTTCCGGTCCATGGCGTCGGTGGAACGCTTGGCACCCTGCTGACGGCGGTATTCGGGTCCGCAGCGCTGGGCGGCCGGGGGCTTTCCGTTTCCATGGCGGAGCAGCTCGTGACCCAGTTCACCGGCGTCGTGGCGACCGTCACCTGGTGCGCGCTGCTGACCTTCATCATCCTCAAAGTCGTGGATCGGATCGTGGGTCTGCGCGTGTCCGGTGAAGAGGAGACGGAGGGACTGGACCTCACCCAGCACGGCGAACGCGGGTACAGCGTGTGACAGGTTGATGCAAAACTATTGCGCTTGCCATAACTGCGTTGCTCGCCCCCTCTGAATTGGCCTTTCCTGGCCTCATGTACTGGCGTGTACACCCGACAACTCGTTCCAGACGTTGTCTACCTCCTGCATCCCTGTAGTCGTCCGGTTTCTCGGGGGCTCGCGCCGTTTGACCTCCAGGGACGGAGGAAATGCACACGGATTGTCGGGAACAATCCGGTGCCTGGCTGCGCTCATTACGTTTTGCATCAACCTGCTGGTGCATCCGCGCCCGTTCGGTCAACTGCATAAACCGGGTGTTAAAGCTTGTGGCAGCCAAAGCAGGCCGCCCGCCGGCAAAATCCGTTCCCAACATGCCGGCCCGGCTGTTCAGGTTCCCCGGGTTCTCATATAGAATTGCACCCGCCGGACGGACCGGCTCTCCTGCTATTCTGCTCACATAAAGGACCATCCAGAGGACTGTCATGGCCGATTCGAATCTGGTCGATCGCGGATTGCTCAAGACCCTTGTTCCGCCGAGCGCCCTGAACACGGAAAACTT
This sequence comes from Gammaproteobacteria bacterium, assembly GCA_016179185.1. Classification (GTDB taxonomy): domain Bacteria; phylum Pseudomonadota; class Gammaproteobacteria; order Eutrophobiales; family Eutrophobiaceae; genus 2-02-FULL-61-13. Next base: position 5,874 of record JACORW010000052.1, read on the forward strand.
CAATGAACTGGCCAGGAAGGCGGTGGTCGAGGAGGTCCCACAGGGGCGCACCATCTTCAAGGCCGGCGACACCGATCGGAAGTCCGTCTACCTGTTACAGGGCGAGGTTGATCTGGTAATGGCCACCGGGCAGAAACTGCCGATAAAGTCCGGCACCGAAGCCGCCCGTCACGCCCTCGGCAATCAGCAACCGCGCAAGCATACGGCCGTGGCGAAAACCGCGTGCAAGATCACGCGCATTGACAGCGATCTGCTCGACATCCTGCTGACCTGGGACCAGATGTCCGGCATCGAAGTCGGTGAGATCTCGGTCAGCGAGGAGCAGGGGGGCGAGGGCGGCGAGGACGACTGGATGACGCGCATCCTGCAGTCCAAGGCCTTCATGCAGGTTCCGGCGGCGAACATCCAGGCCATGTTCATGCGCATCCAGGAACACCCGGTCAAGGCCGGCGACGTGATTATCAAGCAGGGTGACGACGGCGATTACTACTACATCATCAAACACGGCAAGTGCAAGGTGACACGCCCTTCGAAGACCGGTCAGGAACTGATCCTGGCCTCGCTCGGAGACGGTGCTGCCTTCGGCGAAGAGGCGCTGCTGTCGGAAGCGAAACGCAATGCGAACATCGTCATGACCACGGACGGCGTGCTGATGCGTCTGGCAAAGGCCGATTTCAACCAGCTGCTCAAGGAACCCATGCTCAACTGGGTGACGCGCAAGCAGGCCGAGGAAATGGTGCAGAAGGAAGGCGCCGTGTGGGTGGACGTGCGGCTGGACAGCGAGCACGCCGCCAACGGCATACCGGGCAGCATGAACGTCCCGCTGTTCATGTTACGCATGAAGGCCGATTCCCTCCCGGCCGGAAAGAAATACATCCTCTACTGCGACACGGGCCGCCGCAGTTCCGCCGGGGCGTTCCTGTTGAGCGAGCGCGGGCACCAGGTTGTATGCCTCAAGGGTGGGTTGAACGCCGGTTGATGTCGGGCAGCGCGTGGCGCCGCAGTTGCCCTCCCAGGGTCTCTTCCCCGAACTCACGCTGGATCCGGCGGCGGACAATTACGCCGTGTTCGGCAATCCCGTCGCCCACAGCAAATCCCCGCTGATCCATCGCCTGTTCGCGCACCAGTTCGGGCTGACGCTTCATTATCAGGCGGTGCTGGTGCCCATCGGCCGGTTTACAGAGGCGCTGGACCGGTTCCAGATCCTGGGCGGCAGAGGTCTCAACGTCACACTGCCGTTCAAGGGCGAGGCGTGGAACGCAGCCACGATCCGCGGTCCGCGCGCCGAGCGTTGCGGTTCGGTCAATACCCTCTGGTTCGATGAACAGGGGCGGCGACATGGCGAGACCTCGGACGGACTGGGTCTGGTGCGCGATCTCGCCCGGCAGGGAATGGAAGTGACCGGGCGGCGCGTGTTGATGCTCGGGGCCGGGGGCGCCGTGGGCGGCGTTTTGCCCGACATTCTGGCCCTGTCTCCGTCCGCACTGGTAATTGCCAACCGGACCGTCGCCCGCGCTGAGGATCTCCTGCAGCGAGCCGCCGGCGGGGCGAACAACGTGGAGGCCTGCGGTTACCCCGGGCTCGCGGGTCGCCGCTTCGATCTGATCATCAATGGCACTTCGCTCAGCCTCGCGGGCGAAGTTCCGCCGATTCCGGACGGAGTCCTCGCCGGGGACGCCGGGTGTTATGACATGGTGTATGGAGACGGGCCGACGCCGTTCTGCCGCTGGGCCGGGGACCGGGGCGCGGCCCGGATCAGTGACGGACTCGGCATGCTGGTGGAACAGGCCGCCGAATCATTTTTTCTCTGGCGCGGCAAGCGGCCCCATACGCTGCCGGTCGTCACCGGACTGCGCGCGCCGGCGGCCTGACCGGAGCATTGTATCAGCCGGTCTGCTCCGCGATCGCATTGGCGAGCGCGATGAATTGCGCCACAGACAATGATTCCGGTCGTTCCGAGCCGTCCAGTTGCAGGCTCCGCAGCAGCGATCCGGGGTCCGGGACGACGGCGCGCAGTGTATTGCGCAGCATCTTGCGCCGTTGTCCGAACGCCTTGCGCACGATCTCCTGAAACAGTTCCGGTGAGCGGATTGACGCGGCCCAATCGTCCCGCGGGATCAGCCGCACGACCGAGGATTCGACCCTGGGTTGCGGCTGGAAGGCGCCGCGGCCGACATTGAACAGGCGCAGCACCTCGCAGCGCGCCTGCACCGTGACGCTGAGGCGGCCATAGTCTCTTCCGCCGGGCGCCGCGCACAGGCGATCGACGACCTCCTTCTGCAGCATGAAAACCATTTGCTCGATACAGTCCGCCTGATCCAGCAGATGGAACAACAGGGGCGTGGAGATGTTGTAGGGCAGATTGCCCACGACGCGCAGGGCTCTGCCGAAGCGGCGGAAATCCAGCTCCAGCGCATCCGCCCGATGGATGGACAGTTTCGAGTCCGAACCGAATTCCCGTTCCAGGCCCGTCGCAAGATCCCGGTCCAGCTCGATCACGGACAACGCAGGCGCGCGCCCGAGCAGCGCCCGGGTCAGTGCGCCGCGGCCCGGACCAATCTCCACCAGATTTGCGGCCCGATCCGGCTGGATGGCTTCGATCAGGCGGTGTATGACGCCGGCATCGTGCAGAAAGTGCTGCCCGAGGCGCCGGCGCCGCGGCGTTCGCCGGATCGTGATCACGGGCCGGCGCGGCGCGCCAGCGTGCGGGCGCAGTCGAGCGCGGCCAGGAAGCTGGCCGGATCGGCGCGTCCGGTGCCTGCCAGGGACAGCGCCGTGCCGTGATCAACGGAGGTGCGGACGATCGGCAGACCGAGCGTGATGTTGACGATGCGCCCGAACCCGCGCGACTTCAGTACCGGCAGCCCCTGATCATGATACATGG
>JACORW010000053.1 GCA_016179185.1 Gammaproteobacteria bacterium
CATTGAAAATGTGAGGCAAGCGAAAACCACGCTTTTCGCCGCTGACCGCCAGGGATGGCGGAAATGCAGAAAATGCAGGAGCAATTTTCTGCCGTCCTCTGACAACCCCAGGATGGGGTCGCTCAGAGATTCCCTAAATGAACTTCGGGGGTAATGCAGATCCACGAATGACATCCGCCAAAATCCCCGGCCGGAGGTGTGCTCGAGGAAACCGGGTCTGTTGCAAACCTGATTACAGCTTCATCCTTCCGCGCGGATTGACGTACTCGCCGTTGCGCACCACTTCAAAATGCACATGCGGACCGGTGGTCCGTCCGGAAGCGCCAAGCAGAGCGACCACATCGCCCTTTTTCACCTTGTCCCCGATCTCGACAAGATTGCGCGCGTTGTGTCCATAACGCGTGAAGTAGCCGTTACCATGACTGACTTCCACCAGATTTCCATAGCCGAGCCGCGGCCCGGACCAGGTGACTATCCCCGCCGCAACGGCAGTCACCGGGGAGCCGGCGGGGCCGGCAAAGTCAATTCCGGAGTGAAATTCGCGCTTGCCGGTCAGCGGGTCGGTCCGGAAGCCGAACGGAGATGACAGCCAGAATTCGGATACCGGGCTGCCGTCCGGATGCGTCTGCTCCCTCAGGGAACGATCCATCATGATTGACTCAAGCGCGAAGAGCTTGTCCGACTGATCCTGCAGCGTGCGCTCCAAGTCGGAAAGCGCCGCAATAAAATCGCCGGTGAGCAGGGATTGCTGATCCGCCGCGGGTTCGGGACCACCCATGCCCGGGGGACGATCCAGGCCGAACCCCATATCCACCCCGGCCATGTCCGCCAGTCGCGAACCAAGCGCATCAAGCCTGAGGACGTGGCCTTGAATGATACCCAGCCGTCCAGCCATCGCGTCCAGGGATTTTTCCGCGTCGAGCCGAGTGCGCAGGACCAGCTCGCGCTGTTGGCTGAGTTCCTGCCCCCACGTTGTTCCGGCCAAGTCACCGATGCCGCCGCGAATTCCGCTTCCGTGATGGGTGGCGTATTGAATACCCCAATAGAATACACTGCCAAAGCCGGCTGCGACCGCCAGCGCGAGCATGGCAGCAGTTGCGGGGCCTGCGCAGAAGCTCAGGCTCTTTTGCCGGGTCCCCGGCAGGAATATGATTTTCATGGCCACCCACCCCGATATTCTTATGGCAGCATCCCGCCGCAATTCCCCCGCCACCGTGCATAGCCTGCTCGTCCGGCGCGACGGACCGCTGTCAGGCCTCAACAGCCGCGCCGAAGAACTGTCCCGCCTCGACGACCTGCTTTCGGCATTGCTACCCGGAGCGGTGGCGCAGCATGTACGGGCCTGCGCCCTGCACGGCAACACCCTGGTGCTGCAGACCGATTCTCCAGTCTGGTCCACCCGCCTGCGGATGGCGCAGCCGCAACTGCTCGCTGCGTTTCAGCATCACGACCGGATCGCGAACATCACATCGCTGCGAATTACCGTGTCAGCGCCCGCGATCGAAGACCAGCGCGCCGGACCGACGCCGCGCCTTTCCGCCCCAGCGGCGGAATTCCTGGCAAAATGCGCTGACTCCCAAACCGATCCCGCGTTGCGCGCCGCATTGACCCGCCTCTCCAGGCGGACCTGAGCTGGAGCCGCGGTCTGCGCCGCGTTCTCCCGATTAGAACCTACCTCAAACTGCGCTCGCTGATTTTGAGATAGGTTCTACACCGACGGTATCGGTTGTATGAAAGATATCGGTACGTCCACCGCGTCATCAAAACTGACCAGTTCCCAGGCATCCTGTTCCTGCAGCAACAACGCCAGCAGGCGGTTGTTCAGTTCGTGTCCCGATTTGTATCCCCGGAACGACCCGATCAGGCTATGCCCGAGCAGGTACAGATCCCCGATAACGTCCAGAATCTTGTGCTTTACGCATTCATCCTGGTAGCGCAGCCCATCTTCATTCAGCACGCGATAATCGTCCACGACAACGGCATTGTCCAGACTGCCGCCAAGAATGAGATTGCGCTGCCGCAGAAGTTCCACGTCGCGCATGAACCCGAACGTCCGCGCGCGACTGACTTCCTTGACAAAGGAGGTCGTTGAAAAATTGATCTCGGCATGGCAATTCTGCCCGTTGAACGCCGGATGATCAAACTGAATCGTGAACCCGACCCGGAACCCGTCGAACGGCTCGAACATCGCCCACTTGTCGCCGTCCTCCACTCGTACGGTTCGCAGAATCTTGAGAAACCGCTTCGGCAGATTCTGTTCTTCAATGCCGGCGGACTGGATCAGAAACACGAACGGGCCGGCACTGCCATCCATGATCGGGACTTCGTCCGCGGACACGTCGATACACACATTGTCAACCCCGAAACCAGCCAGCGCCGACAGCAGGTGCTCGACTGTGGAGATGCGCACCCCGTCCCTGACCAGCGTGGTTGACAACTTGGTGTCGCCGACGTTTTCCGAACGCGCCGAAATGGAAACCGGCGGGTTGAGGTCGATGCGCCTGAAGACTATTCCGGTACCGGCGGGCGCCGGGCGGAGGGTCAGATACACTTTCTTTCCCGTATGCAGGCCGACCCCGGTGGCCCGTATGACGTTCTTCAGAGTGCGCTGTCTTATCATTAGTATCGTCTCAGGCAGACTTTCAGGGAGCCCCTGAACTCGTTCAACGGTTCCCGCCGCACAGAAATACGAAAATTACATGCTTCGTATTCCGTCCTCTGACAGGTCCGGCACGGGCCTGTCCGGGCTCACCTAATATATGCCCCGGGTCGCACTAGACTCGACTTTTACGGGCAAATTCCCCCACTGTCAAGCAGTTGCAATCACCCCCTGCCTCTGGATATCGAACAATATCAACCAATTAGTCCGCCTGTCGCCGCAGAAACGCGGGAATATCGAGCAGCTCCGGGTCCATGGCTGCCGTCTCCCGGGCTGCGGCAGGCGTTGCCGACGTTACCGGGTTGCGCCGCAGGACCGCGGGCTTGTCCAGCTCCTTGAAATCCACATCTCCGTTGACCGTCCGGACCAGCTTGATCCGGGAAGTCTCCGCGCTGGCGGCGCTGGCATGACCCAGGCCGGTGGCAACAATGGTCACACGCATCTCTCCGCTCATTTCCGGGTCAATGACCGTTCCGACGACCACCGTGGCATTGTCGGAGGCGAACTGCTTCACGGTAGTGCCAACCTCGTCGAACTCGCCGATGGTCAGGTCCAGTCCCGCGGTGATATTCACCAGGATCCCCTTGGCGCCGGACAGATTTACATCTTCCAGCAGCGGGCTGGAGATCGCCGCCTTGGCCGCCATCTTGGCCCGGTCTTCGCCCTGGGCCTTGCCGGACCCCATCATCGCCATGCCCATTTCCGCCATCACTGTCCGGACGTCGGCGAAATCGACGTTGATGAGGCCGCGGCAGGTGATGAGCTGGGCGATCCCCTGCACGGCACCGAGCAGCACGTCATTCGCCGCCGCGAACGCGCTCAGCAGGCTGACCTCCCGGCCCAGAACAGTCAGCAGCTTTTCGTTCGGGATCGTGATGAGCGAATCCACGTATTGACTCAACTCGGCCATGCCGTCCGTGGCCACCTGCATGCGCTTGCGGCCTTCGAAGCTGAACGGCTTCGTGACCACCGCCACGGTCAGGATGCCCATCTCCTTCGCCACTTGCGCCACGATCGGTGCCGCGCCGGTCCCGGTGCCGCCGCCCATGCCGGCAGTAATGAATACCATGTCGGCGCCTTCCAGAACGTCCATGATCCGATCCCGATCCTCCAACGCCGCCTGGCGGCCGACTGCGGGATCGGCTCCGGCGCCGAGCCCCTTGGTAACATTGCCGCCCAGTTGCAGCACGGTTTTCGCGCTCGAGGCCTTCAGCGCCTGCGCATCGGTATTCGCACTGACAAAATCGACACCTTCAATACTGGCCTTGAGCATGTGCTCGAGCGCATTGCCGCCGCCGCCGCCGACCCCAATTACCTTTATGATCGCTGCCTGGTTCGCTGCATCCACGAGTTCGAACATGTTTTTTCCTCCTCTGCGATAAAATGCCCGTTGTTCTTTCAGAAATTGCCCTGAAACCAGTTCTTCATCCGTTCCCAGATCCCCGCCAATCCACCATCCGCCCTGGATGTGGACGGGCTGCCAATTGATTGCCTGCGGCCGAACAGCAACAGGCCCACGCCGGTCGAATAAATGGGATTGCGGACCACGTCGGCGAGGCCGCTGACGTACTGCGGGACACCCACCCGGACCGGCATGTGAAAAATCTCCTCCGCCAGCTCCACGACACCTTCCATCCTCGAGCTGCCGCCGGTCAGTACAATGCCCGCGACTATCAGGTCCTCGAACCCGCTGCGTCGCAGTTCGGCCTGAACAAGTGAAAACAGCTCTTCATAGCGCGGCTGCACGACCTCGGCCAGCGTCTGCCGCGCCAGTCTCCGCGGCGGGCGATCCCCGACACTGGGCACTTCAATGGTGTCGTCAGGGTTGGCCAGCTGGGTAAGCGCGCACGCATAACGCACCTTGATGTCCTCGGCATGTTGCGTCGGTGTCCGCAGCGCCACGGCGATGTCGTTCGTTACCTGGTCTCCGGCGATCGGGATCACCGCCGTGTGGTGTATGGCACCGTCGGTAAACACCGCTATGTCCGTGGTGCCGCCGCCGACATCCACGAGACACACACCGAGGTCCTTTTCATCGTCGGTCAACACCGCGTGACTGGCCGCCAGTTGTTCGAGGATGATGTCGTCCACCTCCAGACCGCAGCGGCGCACGCATTTGACAATGTTCTGCGCTGCGCTGACCGCGCCGGTGACGATATGGACCTTCGCCTCCAGACGCACACCGGACATGCCGATGGGTTCCTTGACGCCTTCCTGGCTGTCGATGACGAACTCCTGCGGCAGGATATGCAGTATCTTCTGGTCCGCGGGAATGGCCACGGCGCGTGCTGCATCAATGACGCGGTCCACGTCGCCAACCGACACCTCCGCGTCGCGGATGGCGACGATCCCATGGGAATTCAGCGCGCGTATGTGGCTGCCGGCGATGCCCGCAAATACCGAGTGAATTTCGCAACCGGCCATCAGTTCCGCCTCCTCGACCGCGCGCTGACTCGACTGCACCGTGGAATCTATGTTCACGACCACGCCCTTTTTCAGTCCGCGTGACCGGCTCGATCCGAGCCCGATGATCTCTATCTGCCCGTCGGGACCAATCTCGCCGACAATCGCAACGACCTTGGACGTGCCGATGTCCAGGCCGACGATCAGATTCTTGTCAGTGCGCCTCACCATGTTTCACTGCCTCCATTGCGTCCGCGCTGCCCTGCCATTGCACCGCAAACCCGTTCGTATAGCGCATGTCGATGATGCGCGCGTTGTGCAGTCGTTGCGCCGGGTCCCGCCGCGCGGCTGCGGCGAAGCGGCGCACGCGTTCGACAAAATTCATGCGTCCGAGAATGATTTCCTGTCCTGTGGACAGGCGCATGCTCCATGCCCGGCGCTCGCTCAGCCTGAGTTCCACCACCTCGAGTCCATGCCCTGCGAGGACCTGAACTACGAACCGGTACCGCTCCAGCAGGAGCTGTTCTGTTCCGGCCGGCCCGGTCAGCGCAGGCAATCCGGCCGGAAACGTGGACCGATCCGGCATGAACGGCACGCCGTCTTCGTTCAGCAGCGCGTCTTCGCCCCAGCGGGCCGCGGGCTTCTGCTCCTGAACGGCCAGGTTGAGCGACTGCGGCCAGACACGGCGTACCGTGACGTCGCGAACCCACGGCTCGTCCAGCACGGCGCGACGCACGGCATCCACATTGACGTTGAAAAATCCGCCGCGCACGACGTTCTCGGCAACGGACTGCAAAACCTCCGGAGACAGGTGCGTGAATTCGCCGTTTATCTCCACATGCCGGATGGGGATGGTCATGGGGTTCAACACGTGCAGCGCGCCGAATGCCGCGGCAACCAGCAGCGCCAGCAGGGTCGTTACGCCGCTGGGGACGCGGAAACCAGGGGTGCCCGCAACGCGTGCGCTTCGTGCAGGCCGCCCCTGGTATCCACGAATGAATGACTGCGCGCTCATGGTTGCCCGGCTCCCCGAGCCACGCCCGTCTCTGCGGCAGAAAAACTCGTATCCAGGATCCGCAACACCAGGTCATCGAACTCCATCCCGGCGTGGCGTGCGGCCATCGGAACCAGGCTGTGGCTGGTCATGCCGGGAACGGTGTTCACCTCGAGCAACCATGGCCGCCGCCGCTCATCCAGCATCAGGTCTACGCGACCCCAGCCGGCTGCCCCAACGAGCTGGAATGCGCGCAATGCGATCCGTCCGAGTTCCTGCTGCAATGTCCCGGGCAGCCCGCACGGGCAGATGTAACGCGTGGTTTCCGCCACATACTTGGCGTCGTAGTCGTAAAACTCGTTGGGGGTCTCCAGTTTGATGACGGGAAGCACCCGATCGGTCAGGATCCCGATCGTATATTCGGCGCCGGTGATCCACTGCTCCACCAACACACGCGCGTCAAGCTGACGGGCCTTGTGCCACGCGGTCACAAGCCCGTCCGCATCCACGACCCGGCTGGCGCCGCAACTGGAACCCTCGTGCACCGGTTTCACCATGACCGGCAGTCCAAGCTCCGCCTCGATCCGCCGCACATCCTCCTCGCCGCCGATTTCCAGAAACCGCGGCGTCGGCAGTCCCTGACTCTGCCAGACCCATTTACTGCGCACCTTGTCCATCGCGAGGGCCGAGCCCAGCACGCCGCTGCCCGTGAACGGCACGCCCAGCGTTGTCAGCGCACCCTGCACGGTGCCGTCCTCGCCGCCGCGGCCGTGCAGCGCGATGAATGCCCGATCGAACCCGGCGCGCGAAAACTCGCGCAGGAAACCCGCACCAACATCCACGGTGTGCGCGTCCACGCCGGCGCGCCGCAGCGCCGCGCACACGGCCGTGCCGGTTTCGAGGGAGATCGCGCGCTCCGCGGACGTTCCGCCCATCAGCACGGCCACGCGTCCATAACGCCCCGGACCATCCGCGCGGCCGGCCCTGTTGCGCACCGCATCGCTGGTGGCTGTGTTCACTGCGCGGGTTCTCCAACGATGCGGACTTCGGGATCGAGGTCCACGTTGCATTGTTCGCGCACGCGGTTTCGTATCAGACCAATCAGTTGTTCCAGATGCGCGGCGGTGGCCCCGCCCTCGTTGATGATGAAATTGGCATGCTTTTCCGAAACGCGCGCCGCGCCGACGCGCATGCCCTTGAGCCCGCACTTTTCGATCAGCCGGCCGGCGTAATCGCCTACGGGATTGCGAAACACCGAGCCGCAACTGAACTCGCCTGTCGGCTGCGTGGCTGAACGGCGCGCAAGCAGCTCACGAATGCGCCAGTCTCCCGTGGCCTCCGGATCCGGGCGCAACTGCAGTCGCGCGCGCACAAACCACTCGCCGTCCGGCAATGCCACATGCCGGTACCCCACGGCAAGATCCGCACGGTTGCGCTCGCGTAATGCGCCCGCGCGATCCAGCGTTGTAGCGGTCTGCACCCAGTCCCAGATCTCGCTGCCGTGTGCGCCGGCGTTCATGGCCAGCGCGCCGCCGACGGTACCCGGTATGCCCGCCAGAAACTCCACGCCGGCTAGCCGGTGCGCGGCGGCAAACCGCGCCACTTTGGCGCATGCAACACCGGCATCGGCTACCACCGCGCCCGGCGGTTCATGACGCAACTCCTTGATCGCGCCGGCCAGGGCGATCACCGTGCCGCGAAAACCGCCGTCGCGAACCAGGAGATTGCTGCCCAGCCCCGCCCACAGCAGCGGCATCGAAGGCGGCAACTGCGCCAGAAATTCGCGCAGGTCATCCAGGTCCGCGGGGAAGTAAAAACGATCCGCAGGCCCGCCGACGCGCCAGGTTGAATGCTGCGCCATGGGTTCGTTCATCAGCAGGCGGCCGCGCAGGCGGACCTCGTTGCCGGTGCGCGTCGCGTTCACGGCCGCGTCCCCGGAAAACGGTCTGCGCGTACTCGCCGGCCCCACGAACATTCCCATTCAGCCTCCATGACCGCCAAGCAGCGCGTGTCCCAATGTGCCGATATCGCCCGCGCCAAGCACCAGCAGGATGTCGCCATCCCTGACTACCCCGGGAAGCACCGTCGCCAGATCAGCACGTTTCTTCAGGAATACCGGCTCGATCTGCCCGCGCTGGCGCAGCGCCCGGCACAGGGCGCGGCTGTCCGCGCCGGCAATTGGGTTCTCGCCCGCCGGGTACACCTCAAGCAGCAACGCGGCGTCGAACCGCGACAGCTCGCGACAGAAGTCCTCGAACAGATCCCGTGTGCGCGTAAAGCGGTGCGGCTGGAAGACGGTCACCACGCGGCGACCAGGCCAGCCGGCGCGGATTGCCTTCAGCGTCGCGGCAATTTCCGTCGGATGATGTCCATAGTCGTCCACGACGGTGATCCGCTTGCCGTTCAGTTCCAGCACGCCCAGCACTTCGCAGCGCCGCCCGATCCCCTGGAATTGCCGCAGCGCCGCCGCCATCTTTTCCCGGGGTACATTGAGTTCGTTGGCAACGGCGATGGCGGCCAGGGAGTTCAACACGTTATGCCGGCCCGGCAGATTCAGTGTCACCGGCAGCCAGTCGCGCTCCCCACCATGGGCTACCGTGAACCGCATCTGCATACCGGCCGCCTCGATATCATGAGCGGAGTAATCCGCCGCCGCGCCCAGCGCATAGGTCACGACCGGTTTGCTGATTTTCGGGAGAATGCCGGTCATGCCCGCGTCGTCGGCACAGACCACAGCCAGCCCGTAAAAAGGCAGGTGGTGCAGAAACTCGAGGAACACCGCCTTCAATCCTTCAAAGTCGCCGGCGTAGGCGTCGAGGTGGTCGGCGTCTATGTTGGTGACTACGGAGATCACCGGTTGCAGATGCAGAAACGAGGCGTCGCTTTCATCCGCCTCGGCCACCAGATACCGGCCCGTGCCGAGCCGGGCGTTACGGCCGGTTCCGGTGAGGCGCCCGCCGATGACATAGGTCGGATCGAGGCCGCCCTCGGCCAGCAGACTTGCGATCAGACTCGTGGTCGTGGTCTTGCCGTGGGTACCGGCAACCGCGATCCCGTGCCGGAAACGCATCAGCTCCGCCAGCATCTCCGCGCGTGGAATGATCGGAATGCGTCTGGCCCGGGCCGCCGCCAGTTCGGTGTTGTCGTCGGCAATGGCGCCGGAAACCACGAGCACGTCGCTGCCATTCACATGTTTCGCGCTGTGGCCAATCAACACGCGGATCCCGATCTCCTGCAGGTGCCGGGTCGTCGCGCTGTCCTTGCGATCCGAACCGGAGACTTCATAGCCCAGGTTGTGCATGACCTCTGCGATTCCGCTCATGCCCGCCCCGCCAATGCCGACGAAGTGCACATGACGCACACGGCCCATCGGCTGGCGATTCGCTTCAGGCACGCAACGCCTCCATGCAGATCTCGCCGACGGCACGTGCGGCGTCCGGCCGCGACAGCCGCCGTGCCGCAACCGCCATCGCCAGCAAGCGATCACGCCGGCCGTGAAACCCGCGCAGCAATTCGGCCAGCCGCGGGGCATTCAGTTCCGCTTCCGGCAGCAACACAGCGGCGTCGCCGCCGGCGATGTGCCGGGCGTTGGCAAACTGGTGATCGTCGGCGGCATGCGGATAGGGGACAAGAATCGATCCGATGCCCGCGGCGCACAGTTCCGCGAGCGTCAGTGCGCCGGCGCGGCACAACGCCAGGTCCGTCCGGGCATACGCTCCAGCCATGTCGTCAATGAACGGCACGATGCGCACGTCCCGGCCGGCACGGCGTCCATAGGCAGACTCGGTTTCGGGCAGTTGCATTGGGCCGCACTGGTGCAGCACCTGCACCGGGCACTCCGCCCCCAGCAGGTCCAATGCCGCCGGCACCACGGTATTCAGGACACGCGCGCCCTGGCTGCCGCCGAGAACCAGCAGGCGCAGGGGCCCTGCGCCGCTCCCGAGCCCGCGCGCCTCGGGCCCGGGCAGCGCGGCGATGGCGGCACGGACCGGATTGCCCACCGAGTGCACTTTCTGGCCCGGAGGAAACGTCGCCGGAAATCCCTGCATGACCACGCGGGCGAGTCGGTACAGGATGCGATTTGTCAGGCCCGCCAGCGCATTCTGCTCATGTATAAGGAGGGGGATGCGCAGCAGCCACGCCGCGAGGCCGCCGGCACCGCTGGCGAATCCCCCCATGCCGAGCACCGCGCCCGGCCGCACGTGCAGCAACACGCGCACGGCCTGAGCCAGCGACCACAACAGGCGCACCGGCGCAAGCAATGCCCCGATTGCCCCGGAACCGCGCAGTCCGGCGGCATCCAGCGTCAGCAGCCGGTACTGCTGCTGCGGCACAACGCGCGACTCCAGGCCGCGCTGCGTTCCCAGCCACACCACCTGAACGCCGCAGCCGCGCAGGTAATCCGCGACGGCCAGAGCCGGGAATACATGCCCGCCGGTGCCGCCGGCCATGATAAGGAGCGGTTTAGGCCACATAGGTCGGTGTGACCTCGGGCAAGGCCCTGTGCCTGACACTGCGATTCTCCATCTCCACCCGGAGCAACAGCGCAAACAGCAGGCAGCACATCACCATGCTGTTGCTGCCGTAGCTCACCAGAGGCAGGGTCAGACCCTTCGTGGGCAGCACGCCCATGTTGACGCCGATGTTCACGAATGCCTGCAGGCCGATGATCAGGCCGATGCCGTATGCCAGGTAGGCTGCGTACATGCGCCCGGACTGTTCCGCGGCGGCGGCAATGACAAAGGTCCGCCAGATCACAAACGCGAACAGCAGGACGACCAGCGCCGACCCCAGCAGTCCGAATTCCTCCGCCAGCACTGCGAAAACGAAATCGGTGTGCGCTTCCGGCAGGTAGAACAGCTTTTGCACGCCGCTGCCGAGCCCGACGCCGAACCACTCCCCGCGCCCGAAAGCGATCAGCGCCTGTGTCAGTTGAAAACCGCTGTGGTATGGGTCCTGCCACGGATCGATGAAGCTGGTCAGGCGCTGCATCCGATACGGGGAATGCAGTGCCAGACTGCCGAGTACCGCGATCGCGGCCAGCATCCACGCGCAAAATCTGGTCAACGGCACGCCGCCCAGAAACAGCATTCCCAGCGTGGTGGCGAACAGAACCACGGCCCCGCCATAATCCGGTTCCAGCAACAGCAGGAATGCCATCCCCGTGGCCACCAGCACCGGGACAATGAAACCGCTGAAACTGCCGCGCACTTTGTCTCCCTGCCGGACCATATAGCTGGCCACATAGGCGATTACGCCCAGTTTCGCCGGTTCGGAACTCTGCAGATTCACGGCGCCCAGATCGATCCAGCGCATGCTGCCGTTCACCTCGCGGCCGATGCCCGGGATCAGGACCAGCAAGAGCAGAAATGCCGACAGCCCGAGAAGTTGAATGCTGTAACGCTCCCACAGCGCCAGCGGCGCGCGCAGCACGCCAAGGCCCGCCACGGCGCCGAAGCCCACCGCGGCGCACTGGCGCCAGAAGAAATGCAGCGGTTCTCCATAATTGCGATCGGACATCGCCACGGACGAGGACGCGACCATGACAAGCCCCAGGGTCACAAGCGCCACGAATGCCGCAAGCAACAGTGGATCCAGCGGAAAAGACCGCAGGCTGCGCCGCGCGACGATGGCCGCCATACCGCCGTGAAATCTGCTCATGACGTCTGCCCGCGCGCCAGTTCGCGCACCGCGGACACAAACGCATCGCCGCGGGCGATGTAACTGCTGAACATGTCGAAGCTCGCGCACGCCGGGGACAGCAGCACAATGTCACCGGGACTCGCGGCGCGGGCGCAGGCGACGACGGCGCCGTGCATTTCGGCGGCGAACTCGATGATCGTGCGATCGCCAACCGCGCGCGCTATGCGCGGCGCATCCCGGCCCATCAGCACCAGGCGTTTGACATGGGCGGCGACCACGTCCGCCAGCGGGGCGAAATCGGCATCCTTGCCATCGCCTCCGGCGATGAGGATCACGTTTCTCCCCGAAGCGATGCCGCGAATGGCCGCGCACGCGGCGCCGACATTGGTTCCCTTGGAATCGTCGTACCAGTCCGTGTCGCCGATCCGTGCGACCCACCGGCAGCGGTGCGGAAGTCCGGCAAAGCCGCGCAACGCGCGGCACATTCCGTCCTGCGGCAGCCCGATCGCCGTGCCCAAAGCGAGCGCCGCCAGTGCATTGGCCTGGTTGTGCTCACCGCGGATCCCGAGTTCCCGCGCCACCAGCAACCGCTCGTCGCCACGACACAACCATGCTTCGTCGCCTTTGCGGCGCAGGCCAAACTGGCCCCGGCCGGGCTCCAGCAGGGTAAATTCAAGGCGCTCCCGCTGAGGACGGATCATCGCGCGCACGATCGGATCGTCAATGTTGATTACCATCGTCTTTGCGCCGCGATAGACGCGCTCCTTCGCCGCCGCGTAGTCGGACAGTCCATGGTGCCGGTCCATGTGATCCTGGGTCACGTTCAGCACCGTCGCAGCGGCCGGGGTCAGGGAACTGGTGGTCTGCAGCTGGAAACTGGAAAGCTCCAGCACATAGATGTCCGGCTCGACCTCGGCCAGAAGTTCCAGCGCCGGTATGCCGATGTTGCCGCCGAGGGCCGAGACCCGGCCGCAATGTCCGATCATTTGATGCACGAGCGTCGCCACGGTGCTTTTGCCGTTGGAGCCGGTCACCGCAATCACCGGGCGCACGCACTGGCGCGCGAACAATTCGATGTCGCCGATGACCTCGATGCCCGAACCGGAGGCCGCGCGCAGCGGCGGTTCATCCAGCGACACACCGGGACTGACCACCAGCCGTCCCGCGCGTCGCAGAAAGTCCGCGCGGAAATCCCCCAGGTGCAGCGGCACATGCGGAAATTCGGCCCGCACTTCCGCCAGGCAGGGAGGGTTGGTCCTGCTGTCCACCGCGGCCAGCGACTCCCCCAGCCGCGACAGGTGCCGCAGGCATGACAGGCCGGTGCGCCCGAGACCGACTACGACATTGTCATAGCGCCTGGCGCCCGCGGCGCCGGGTCGTCCGTGCCGGGATGCGGTCACGACCTTCATCTGATCTTGAGACTCGACAGGCCGACCAGCACCAGCATGAAGGTGATGATCCAGAACCGGACAATGACCCGCGGCTCGGGCCAGCCCTTCAGTTCAAAGTGGTGATGCAGCGGAGCCATGTGAAAGATGCGCCGCCCGGTGAATTTGTACGAGGCCACCTGCAGGATCACCGACACGGTCTCCATGACGAACAGGCCGCCCATGATCAACAGCGCCAGCTCCTGTCGCACCAGCACCGCCACGATGCCCAAGGCCGCACCGAGCGCCAGTGCGCCGATATCCCCCATGAACACCTGCGCGGGATAGGTGTTGAACCAGAGAAACCCGAGCCCCGAGCCGACAATCGCTCCGAGAAAGATGCACACCTCCCCGACCCCGGCGATGTACGGCACGCCCAGGTACTCGGCGAAGCGCACGTTGCCGGCCACATAGGCAAAGATCGCCAGCGCCCCGGCCACCATCACCGCCGGCAGGATCGCCAGGCCGTCCAGTCCGTCGGTGAGATTCACGGCATTGCTGGTGCCGACGATGACGAAGTAGGTCAACACGACGAAAATCACGCCCAGCTCCAGGTTCAGGCTCTTGACGAACGGAACGATGAGCTGCGTTTCCGCCGGCACCGTCGCGCTGAAGTACAAGTAGAGGGCGGTCGCCAGCGCAATCAGCGACTGCCAGAGATATTTCCATCTTGGCGGAAGCCCGCGCGAATCCTGGCGCACGACCTTGCGGTAATCGTCCACCCAGCCGACGACGCCGAAGGCAAGCGTCACCAGCAGGCTGATCCACAGGTGTGCGCTGCGGAGATCGCCCCAGCACAATGTGCTGAAAGCCACGGCAATCAGGATCAGCAGTCCTCCCATTGTCGGAGTGCCGGCCTTGGCGAGATGGGATTGCGGGCCATCGTCGCGCACGGACTGGCCGATCTGGTACCTGCCGAGATAATCGATCAGCACCGGCCCGACAATCAGCGCGATGGCCAGCGCGGTGAGCGAGCCAAGGATGGTGCGCAACGTGATGTACTGGAACACGTTGAACCCGCTGTAGTATCCGGTGAGATATTCCGCGAGCCACAGCAGCATGGATCATGCTTCCGGCAGAATGGCAGCAACGACGCGTTCCATGGACATCGCGCGCGAGCCCTTCACCAGTACCGTGACATCCCCGGCCAGGGCCGGGCGCAGGCTGGCATTCAAAGTTTCAACGGACGGGTAATGGCTCGCGCCGGCCCCGAATTCCTCCACTGCATGGCGGCTCAGCTCCCCCAGCGCAAACATGCGTTCCACGCCGGCGCGCCGGGCGGACTCGCCTGCGCGG
Source organism: Gammaproteobacteria bacterium (assembly GCA_016179185.1). Taxonomy (GTDB): domain Bacteria; phylum Pseudomonadota; class Gammaproteobacteria; order Eutrophobiales; family Eutrophobiaceae; genus 2-02-FULL-61-13. The sequence goes on from JACORW010000053.1 coordinate 14,423, forward strand.
GCATGAAATTCCGGCCCGCGCGCGCCCAGTTCACCCATGTCTCCAAGCACCAGCCAGCGGCGCCCGGGGATTTCGCTCAACACCGCCAGCGCCGCGTCCAGCGACGCCGGGTTCGCGTTGTAGGTGTCGTCAAGCACGCGCGCCGAGTTGTGCGCAGCCTTCAGTTGCAACCGCCCCTTGACGGCACGCACCGACTCCAGGCCGGCGGCGATGCGCTCCGGCGCGATCCCCAGCGCGACGCCGCAGGCGGCGGCGGCCAGCGCATTCATGACATTGTGCACGCCCGGCAATGGCAAACTCACGGGCTGCATTGCCCCGGCCGCGCACAGCACAAAACGCACCGCGACGCCGTCGCGTAGCATGCGGGTCGCCGTTACCTCGGCCCCGGGGAGCAACCCGAAGGTCACCTGACGCCGCCCGTACGCGGCCGCGCGCCAAAGCGGCGCGTAGGCGTCGTCGCTGTTGATGACGGCGGTCCCGTCCGCGCCCAGGCCCAGGTAGATTTCCGCCTTGGCGCGGGCGACGCCCTCGACGCTGCCGAAACCCTCAAGGTGCGCGGGGGCGCATTGCGTGACGACCGCCACATCCGGCTCAACCAGGCGCGTGAGCCCGGCGATCTCGCCCGGATGGTTGGCGCCCATTTCAATGACCCCGAAGCGATGCTCGTTTCCAAGCCGGAACAGCGTCAACGGGACGCCGATATCATTGTTCAGATTGCCGGTGGTGGACAGCGTCGGCGCCAGTTGCGTGAATATTGAGGCCAGCAGCTCCTTGACTGTCGTCTTGCCGTTGCTGCCCGTGACGGCCACGCACGGGATCGGAAAGCGCCTGCGCCACGACCGGGCGAGCCGCCCCAGCGCCTGGCGCGTATCGGACACCGACAGCAGTGGCAAGGGGGCATCGGACAGCGCGCGATCGATCACGGCGCCGGCGGCCCCGCGCTGCCGGACCTCGGCGAGGAAACCGTGCCCGTCGAAATTCCCGCCGCGCAGCGCGAAGAACAACGCGCCGGCCGAAAGGGTGCGGCTGTCGGTACTGCAGCCGCAGAATGGCGCATCCGGGCCGTGCAGGGTGCCTTCCATGTAAGTTGCGGCTTCGGACAGGCGCATGGCGATCACGCGCTCCGCTCCAGCAATGCGCGCACCAGTTGCCGATCGCTGTACGGCAGACGCCGGCCCGCGATCTCCTGGTAGGTCTCGTGCCCTTTGCCGGCTACCAGCACCACATCGCCGGCACGCGCGTCGCGAATTGCACGCGCGATCGCGGCCGGGCGATCGGGCTCCACGATCGCCGCACCGGGGCTGCGCATGCCGGCAAGGATTGCGGAGATGATTGCCCGCGGTTCCTCGCTGCGCGGGTTGTCACTGGTGATCACGACGCCGTCCGCATGCAGTTCCGCCGCTGCCCCCATTTGCGGTCGCTTGCCCGGATCCCGATCGCCGCCGCATCCCAGGACGCAGATGAGGCGTCCGCGGCATTGCGGGCGCAATGCCTGTAGCGCCTTCTGCACCGCGTCGGGGGTATGCGCGTAATCCACGACGACCATCGGCCGACCCGGGGCATGAAAAGCCTCCATGCGCCCCGGCACCGCCGTGGCCCGGCCAAGCAGTTTTACCGCGCTCGCAAAGGGAACGTCCAGTAAGCAGAGCGCGGCGCAGGCCGCCAGCAGGTTGGATGCGTTGAAGCGGCCGGTCAGGGCGCATTGCAACCGGCCGCGGCCCCACGGGCCGGACAATTCCAGCGCCAGCGTGCCGGGCCCGCTGGCCAGCAGCCGCCCGAGCAACTCGCCCATGGGCGCAACATCGGGCAGCGCCGCGTCCATCAGGCGATACCCGGTCGTCTTGATGCCGGCAGCGCAGTCGCGCGCAAGTTCCCGGCCGAATGCGTCATCCAGATTGACCACCGCATGCTGCAATTCCGGTGTCGCGAACAACAGCCGTTTTGCGGCGCCGTAGGCATCCATGTCACCGTGGAAATCCAGGTGATCCCGCGTCAGATTCGTGAATACCGCGCAGTGAAAATGAACGCCGGAGATGCGATCCAGCGCCAGGGCATGGGAGGACACTTCCATCGCCACAAACTTCACGCCCGCGTCACGCTGACGCGCCAGTTCCCGCTGCAGGCTGATCGGGTCCGGCGTTGTCAGCGCGGCGGGTTCCAGGCGATCCACGCGGCCGTAACCGAGCGTGCCGATCACCCCGGCATGTCCGGGGACCAGTTCGTGCAGCGCCTGCGCCAGGTAATGGCACGTGGACGTCTTGCCGTTCGTGCCCGTGACTCCGACCACGCGCAACTGCCGCGACGGATCGCCGAAGAAACGCGCCGCAATCACGCCAGCCACGTGCGCCAGGTCCGGCACGCGTATCACCGGCACGCCTGCGGGCCCCCGCCATTCGCCGGCGTCGGGCACATCGGCAAGGATCGCCGCGGCGCCGGCGCGCACTGCGGCATTCCTGTGCCGCCAGCCATGATCCCGTTGCCCGGCAAGCGCGATGAACGTATCGCCCGCCTGCAACGTCCTGCTGTCGAGACTTATTCCGCGAACCGGGGCATCCAGCCCGGCGGGCACGTCGGCCAGACCCCGCAGCAGGACCGAAAGGGGCGCGCCTGTTTCCGCGTCAATGTTTTTCATTGCCAGCATCGTCACAGCACCGGCGCCGCGGCACCGGCCAGGATTGCGCGGTTTTCCAGCGCCGGCGTGTCATCGGGGGGAATGTCCAGAATGCGAACCGCGCCGCGCATGACCGCGGCAAATACAGGCGCCGCCACCTGTCCGCCGAAATGCACGCCTTCATTGGGTTCGTCAATGACGACTACGGCAACCAGGCGCGGAGCCCCCGCCGGCACGATCCCGGCGAACAGCGAGAGATACCGGTTCTCCGCGTACCCCCCGGCCTCGCTCTTGTGCACAGTGCCGGTCTTGCCGGCGACACGATAGCCGTCAACCCTGGCACGCAACCCGGTGCCTTCGGCGGAGATTACCGTCTCCAGCATCGCCAGCACCGCCCGGGCGACGTCCGGATCCATCGCGCTGCTGCCCGGGGCCGGTGTCTCCACCTTGAGCAGCGAGACCGGGCGCACGACGCCGCCTGATCCCAGCACGGCGTAGGCGTGCGCAAGCTGCAGCGTGGTAGCGGACAGACCGTACCCGAATCCGATCGTGGCGAGTTCAAGCTCCGACCAGTTGCGGTAATTTTGCAGCTGCCCGGAGCCCTCGCCGGGGAATCCGCTGCCGGTGCCGCGCCCGAATCCCAGCGCCGTGTACAGATCAAATATCGGCTGCGGGCCCACCGCCAGCGCGATCTTGCTGGCGCCTACATTGCTCGATTTCCGGATCACCCCGGTGACATCCAGCAAACCGTAGTCATGCAGATCGCTGATGGTGTGGCCGCCAATCCGCAGTCTGCCCGGCCGCGCATCCACCGGCGTGTCCGGCCGGAACAGTCCCGACTCCAATGCCGCCGCAATGGTGAACGGCTTCACCGTGGAACCGGGCTCGAACAAATCCGTCACCGCCCGGTTGCGATACAAATCGCTGCGCAGTTTTTCGCGGTTGTTCGGATTGAAGGCGGGTTGCGACACCATGGCCATCACTTCGCCGGAGGCGACGTCCAGAACCACCAGCGATCCGCCCCGTGCCCCGTGCCCGATGACCGCGCGCTTCAATTCCCGGTGTGCCAGATATTGAATGCGCCGATCGATGCTCAGCGTCAACTGCCGGCCGGGACTGGCGGGCGTGATGTTTTCGATGTCCTGGATGGTCCGGCCAAGGGAGTCCCGGAGCACGCGCTTGCTGCCGGGCACGCCGCGCAGCCATTCGTCGAACGCCAGTTCCACACCCTCCTGCCCGGTGTCGTCAATATTGGTAAAGCCAAGCAGATGCCCGGTGATTTCCCCGGCCGGGTAGTAGCGGCGATATTCCCGTTGCTGATACACCCCGGGAAATTTGAGCGCGGCAACCTGCGCCGCCTGTTCCGGCGCTATTTGCCGCCGCAGGTAGACAAATTCGCGCCCGCTGCGTTCGCGCAACAGACCGCCCAGTTCCGCGGCCTGCATCCCGAGCGCACGGGCGAGGTGTTCCGGATCCTGCCCGGCGACACCGGCCTCCTGCGGATTGACCCACACCGAATCCACCGGCGTGCTGATTGCCAGCGGTTCGCCGTTCCGATCGGTAATCATGCCGCGGTGCGCCGGCACGGCGACCACGCGCAGCGCCCGCGCATCGCCGTGCTCCCGCAGGAAGCCGGTGCGCAACACTTGCAGGTCCACGGCCCGGGCCAGCAGCAGCACGGCGCTGACCGCAAACACGGACAGCACGAACCAGCGTCGTGCCGGATGCGTCGCGGACAACGATCGTTGCGGGATCATTGCAGCAGCTCCACGGCAGCGCGCTCCGGTTCCCGCATCTGCAGGCGTGTGCGGGCAATCTCCTCGACGCGGGCATCCGTCGCCCAGGTGCTCTGCTCGAGCTGCAGACGCCCCCATTCCTCGCTGAACCGATCGCGCTCCCGCTCGAGCACCTGCACTTCGACGAAGATCTTTCGCGCCTGATGCTGGTGCAGGACAACCTGCAACGCCGACAGAAAAATCACCGCCACGAGCACCGCGGTCATGCGCCACCGGTTCATGCCGCCGTTCGCTCCGCGACGCGCAACACGGCGCTGCGGGCACGCGGATTGCGCGCAACCTCGGCTGCGGCCGGGCGCTGCGCGGCCCCGATCAGCCGCAGGCGCGGCTTCAGGTCCGCAGCCCGGACCGGCATTTCCGGTGCATGGGGATCGCCGCGCGCCTCCGTGCGCAAAAACCGCTTTACGATGCGGTCCTCCAGCGAATGAAAACTGATTACCGCCAGGCGCCCGCCCGTCCGCAGCACCGCGACGGCCTGGGGCAGGACCGCGGTCAGCGCTTCCAGCTCGCCATTGACGAAGATGCGGATCGCCTGGAACGAGCGTGTGGCCGGGTGGCGATCACGCTCCCGTGTCGGAACCGCCGCCGCGATGATGTCACGCAACCGGTGCGTCGTTGTGACCGGACCGGAGGCGCGCGCGCCCACGATGGCACGGGCGATGCGGCGCGCAAAGCGCTCCTCACCAAGACGATGCAGAACCTCGCTTATTTCCGCCTCCGGTGCCGATTGCAACCAGTCCGCCGCGGTGACGCCGGTCGTGGTGTCGTATCTCATGTCCAGCGGACCGTCGTTCTGAAAGCTGAAGCCACGCGCGCCTTGATCGAACTGCGGCGACGACGCGCCGAGGTCCAGCAGCACCCCGGCGACATCGCCATGCACACCGGATTCGCGACAAAGGGATTCGAGTGCGGCATAAGTCGAATGCCGGCAGCGGACGCGCCGGTCCTGCGCGAAGCGCCGGTGCAGGAATTCGAACGCCTCCGGATCCCGATCCAGGACCAGGAGACATCCGTTCGGCCCGAGCAGATTGAGAATGATGCCACTGTGTCCCCCGCGGCCCGCAGTGCAATCCACGTAGATGCCGCCGGGTTGCACATTCAGGGCCCGCAAAACCTCATCCGGAAGTACCGGCTCGTGTCCGGTCTCCAACGTTTGTGTCAATCGGGGGAAATCGTGGTCATCGACCGCTGTTACAGCGACAGAAGCTTCAGCGTCTCGGAAGGCGCGCCGTCGGCCTCGCCCAGTTGCTCCAGCCACTGATCGCGTTGCGCGTGCCAGGCGGAGAAATCCCAGACCTCGAACTTGTTGCCTTGTCCGAGCACCACCGCCTGCCGCTTCAGCTTGGCGTACTCACGCAGCTCGGCCGGAAGCAGAATTCGTCCCTGCGCGTCCAGCTCGCAGTCCGTCGCATAGCCGCGCATCATCTGCTTTGCACGCCGGCTTTGCCGATCGAAATCCGACAGCGCTGCCAACTTGGCTTCAATCAATTCCCATTCCGACAATGGATACAGCCAAAGCGCCCGATCCAGCGGATTCAGCGTCTGCACCAGACGGCCGCCGGCCACCACCGACAACCTTTCCCGGAAACGGCTCGGAACCGCCAGACGGCCCTTGCTGTCGATGCTGACTGTGCTGAATCCTCGAAACACGGCAAAGCCCCTGTTTTACTGAGAAAAACCACTTTATCCCACAATTCCCCACTTTTGGAACTATAGGGAGTCAGCGGGAATAGTGTCAAGAAAATCTTGAAAAATTCGGGCAGAATTCTGCCTTAATTAACAGGGACTTAAGTGAAGTTTGTTGCAAAAAGGGCACGCTCGCGGCAAGTATGGAAAATTAACTTGCGCAAGTTCAATAAATTGAATCAGGGAGTTAATGTTATGCCTTATGTTTCAACGGAGAATCCGGGCGCCCGCGGGAAAACCGCCGGGCCCGAGCCGCGGTATGCCTCAAGGTGGAGAGCCGGCCTGTAAGCCGGGTTCTGTCGAGGACAATCATTCATCTGGGATGCGCGTCACCGCGCACCTCAAGCGGCCTACCCGGGAACAGCGCGGGCCACGCCGTAGTTCCCCTATTTGGCCTTGCTCCAGGTGGGGTTTGCCCTGCCGCGACTGTTGCCAGCCGCGCGGTGCGCTCTTACCGCACCATTTCACCCTTACCTCTTTCGAGGCGGTGTATTTTCTGTGGCACTTTCCGTCGGCTCGCGCCGCCCAGGCGTTACCTGGCACCTTGCCCTGTGGAGCCCGGACTTTCCTCCCCGAATAAACGGAGCGACTGCCCGGCCGGCTCTCCGGGGACCAGTTAAAAGTAACAAGTCACAAGTTACAAGTGAAACAGCAATAAGCCACAAGCGATAAGCTACAAGAAAAACAGAAGTGAGAACTTCAATGTAACAGCAACGGCATTCAGAACCGGCAAACCACCGGGAACCAGCCATTAGCCACTATCCACTAGCCACCAGCCGCCAGCCACTTCCCCGTTTCACTGCTCCCGCGGCTTCAGCTTCAGCGCCAGCTTGTAGAGTTCATTGCGGTTGCGGCCGGTAAATTCCGCAGCCACCGCCGCCGTGTCTTTCACCGACAGGTGCGCAAGCAGGATGCCGAGCATGCGCGCCAGTTCCGCGTCATCGCCGCCGGGATCGGTGCCGGCCCCCTCGACGACGATCACGAACTCGCCGCGGTGCTGGACCGGATCCGCGCCAAACCATCGCGCCAATGCCCCCAGTTCATCGCGCCGAACCGTCTCGAAGCGTTTTGTCAGCTCGCGCGCAATCGTCGCGCGCCGCCCCGAACCGAACGCCATGATCAAATCCTGCAACGCTGCATCAATACGATGCGGCGTTTCAAAAAAAATCAACGTGCGCGATTCCCGGGCCAGTTGCTGCAGCAACGCCCGGCGTGCGGCGACCCGCTCCGGTAGATAACCCTCGAAGGCGAAGCGATGCACCGGCAGGCCGCAGACCGACAACGCCGCCGTGATCGCGGACGGCCCGGGAACCGGGACGACCTCGATCCCGTTTTCATGCGCCCCGCTGACCAGGCGATAACCCGGGTCGCTGAGCAGCGGTGTGCCGGCGTCCGAGATTAACGCGATGTCCTCGCCATCCAGCAACCGTTGCAGCAGCGCCGGGGCAACGGCGCGTTCATTGTGATCATGCAACGCTGCCAAAGGAGTGTTGATGCCCAGGTGTTGCAGCAGCAGGCCGCTGCGGCGCGTATCTTCGGCCGCAATGACGGCGACCAGCGCCAGGACACGGCCGGCCCGGACGCTGATATCGTCCAGGTTTCCGATTGGTGTCGCCACTACGAACAGTTTCCCGGGCTTGGTTGACACGTGAAACTCCGCTTGGCTAAATACCTGTTCCAAATTGAAGGACAGGCGCGCGGTCCGATCTCATGTTCTCGGACACGCCGTAAATACAGTCTGACCGCCAGGGATGGCGGGAATGCAGATTGCGCAGGAGCAGCAATCTGCCATGTAGGCTCGGGTGCCGCTCCTGCGGCACACGGTCCTCCAACATGAGATCGGACCACACGCCGTCCATCTGTAGCATGTATCGGAATACCTATTTAGGCTGCAAGAATGGGCGCAAGAGGCGGTCCGCGCAGTATTGATGTTCGCTCCGGCCGGGGCGTGGCGCTCGTCATCGTTGCTGCCTGCCTTGCTGCCTGTGGCCCCGGTTCGCGCCCGGACGCCGTCGACACGACTGACGCGGCGGCACGCGAACACATGGCGGCGGGAGAATTCACGCGTGCCGCGGAGGAGTACCTGCGCCTTGCGGAATTGTATCCGAAGTCCGCGGCACGCCACCAACTGGGCGCGGCGGAGGCGTACCTGGCGGCCCGGCAGCTCGCCGACGCGCTTGCTACGGCGCAGACTGCGCAGCCGGCGCGCAGACAATCTCCGGAAGCGGCGCGCAAGCAGTTGTTGCTGGCGGAGATCGCATTGCTGCAACAGCATCCGGAAGATGCACTGACCCTGTCGCCGCCGCTGCCTGCTGCCGCTCCCGCGAATCTGCGCCTGCGCCGGCATGATCTCCGCGCCCGGGCACATGCCGAGCTGGGCGATCTGAAGCAGGCGGTCGTGGAATGGGTTGCCCTCCTGGCCGCAGGACCGGAGCCCGATCTCGAACAGCGGGCCGTACGCGCACTGTGGGCCGGCCTGTCGGGACTCGATGTCATGGCTCTGCAGGAATTCATCGGTTCCGGCAATGCCGACCTTGCCGCGTGGAGCGAGCTGGCACAGCTCGCCCGGCTGCTGCGCGGCCGGAGCGACGAATTGGAACCGGCCATCGACGCATGGGTGGCGACACACCCCGGGCATGCCGCGGTACCGCGGATCACCGGCGAGATACTCACGTCTTCGCGGCTGATTACCGGCGCCCGCGACCACGTCGCGCTGCTGCTGCCGCTGACCGGCCAGTTTGCCCGCGCTGCGGCGGCGGTTCGAGACGGGTTTCTGATGCGCATGTATCTGCAGACCGAATTGCGCCCGATGATTACCGTGCTGGATACGAATGCCGGCAACGTGGCGGATCGTTATGCGGAGGCGGTGCGGGCCGGCGCGCAATTCATCGTCGGACCCCTGGAAAAGGAGGCCGTCGCCAGACTGGCGGAGTTTCCACTGCTGGTTCCGACGCTGGCCCTGAACCGGTCGCCGGCAGGCGGCGCCGGCAGCCAGCCGGACCAGACGCCCGATCCGATGCTGTTCAAGTTCAGCCTGTCGCCCGAGGACGAGGCCACGGAGGCGGCGCGCCGCGCGTTCGCGGACGGGCACCGCAATGCGCTTGTGGTCGTACCGGACAACGAACTGGGCGATCGGCTGGCCGCTGCTTTCACGGCGGCGTGGCATCAGCACGGCGGCGCCATCCTGGAACAGGTGAAGTACCGGCCGGAGGCGGCCGACTTCGCGGCGGTCACGCGCGAACTGTTCAATCTGGACAGCAGTCAGGAGCGCGCCGCCACGCTGCGGCAGGACATCGGGGTTCCGGTGCACGCCTCTGCCCGCAAGCGGCGTGACGCGGACATGATATTCATGCCGCTGCCGCCGGCAGAGGCACGCCAGGTAATGCCCCACCTGCGCTATTTCGGCGCCGACCATGTGCCCGCATACGCCACCGCGGCGGTGTATTCCGGGGCGCCTAACCCGCAACTGGACCACGACATAGACAGTGTGCGGTTTCCCGACATTCCCTGGGTGGTCGCGCCGGATTCCGGTGCGATTGATTTTCGCCAGGCGGTGGACGGGGCGTTGTTCACGGCTGCGGCCGGATTGCGCCGGCTGTACGCATTCGGCGCCGACGCGTTTCAGATCATGGCGCGGATCAATCAGCTGACCGGCAATCCGGGCGCCACGCTGCCGGGCGAATCCGGAGAACTGTATCTTGCCGCCGGCGGCGAATTTCATCGGCGCCTGAACTGGGCGATATTCCGTGGCGGCGTGCCGGTGGCGCTGGATTCCGTGCCTTCCCCTTGAGCAGCACGGCCGGGCGGCGCAGCGCGGTCGGCCGCGAGGCTGAACATGCGGCCTGCGAATTCCTGCGGCAACAGGGACTGCAACTCCTGCAACGCAACTTCCGGGTCGCCGGCGGCGAAATAGACCTTGTCATGTCGGACGGCGCGATCATCGTATTCGTGGAAGTGCGCGCGCGCAGCGACGCCGACTTCATGCACCCGGCGGAATCCATCAACGCGCGCAAGCGGAGGCGGCTGATCCACGCCGGTACGCGCTACCTGCAGGACGCCGGAAACCTGCATTCGGCGCGCGCGCGCTTCGACGTCATCTGCATCACCGGGGCGCCGGGAACAGGCAGGATCGAATGGATCAGAAACGCGTTTTCGGCATAATGCATACCAGATGACAGACGCGAACCGTCAGTCCGATGCAATCCTGCGCGTAACAGGCGCATTCGAGGAAAGCCTGCGCGTCAAGGCGCTGGCGCTCACGCAATTGCCGCCGTTGATTGTCCGGGCCGCAGGACTGATGGTGGACTGTCTGTTGCGCGAGGGCAAGATTCTGGCCTGTGGCAACGGCGGATCGGCGGCGGATGCGCAGCATTTCTCGGCGGAAATGCTGAACCGTTTCGAGGTGGAACGTCCCGGTCTGCCGGCCATCGCGCTGACCACGGACTCGTCCACGCTGACATCCATCAGCAACGATTACCAGTTCGCGGAGGTTTTCTCCAGGCAGGTGCGTGCGCTCGGCCGGCCCGGGGACGTGCTGCTGGCCATAAGTACCAGCGGCAATTCCGCCAATGTCGTCCTGGCATTGGAGGCCGCCCTTGCCCGCGACATGGCCATCATCGCGTTGACCGGGCGTGCCGGCGGGAAAATGGCCGAGCTGATGCGGGACACGGACGTGGAGATCCGCGTGCCCAGTTCATCCACCGCGCGCATCCAGGAAGTGCATATAATGGTGCTGCATTCGCTGTGCGACCTGATTGACCATCAGCTGTTGGGAGCCGGGTAATTCCGGTTATTGCATTCCGTGGGGAGGCATGAGCACGTCATGAACTGTGAAACATCGGTATTGCCGGCCAGTCTGTTATTGTGCGCCGCCGTGACTCTGCAGGGTTGCGTGGCGGTGGCTGCCGGCGGCGCGGCGGCGGGGGCGTCCGCGGCTGTTGATCGCCGCACCACCGGCACGCTGGTGGAGGATCAGGCCATTGAACTCAAGGCGGTTCGGGCCATCATGGCGGACAAGGAACTGAACAGTCAGGCGCACCTGAACGTCACGAGCTACAACATGATTGTGTTGCTCACCGGCGAAGCGCCCACGGAAGAACTGCGCGGGCGCGCCGCCGAGATCGTGCGCGGGATCGAAAAGGTCGAAACGGTGCACAACGAGATCACGATTGCCGCGCCGAGCTCGTTGATTACCCGGAGCAGCGACACGGTAATTACCTCCAAGGTAAAGACCAAGCTGCTCGCCGACGAGGACATCGAGGGCGTAAATATCAAGGTCGTCACCGAAAACGGCGTCGTGTACCTGATGGGGCTGGCTGCGCGCGCGGAGGCCGAACTGGCCACGGAAATCGCGCGTCAGACGGGGGGAGTGCAGAAGGTGGTCAAGGTGTTTCAGTACACGGATTAAGACTGCGGCTACAAGCCACAAGCGACAAGCTACAAGTTAAACAAACCCGGGTTCTCGGTTGCCTTGTGGCTTGTAGCTTATTGCTTGTAGCTGATTACTTGACCACCCTCAACGCCGGCCGCTTGTCTCCGCCCTCCGGCGCAGGTGAGTCCGTATCCGGGCTCTCGGGCGGGAAAGCCATGCCTTTGCCGTTCTCCCGGGCGTAGATCGCCAGCAGGGATCGTAGCGGTACGCGCACCGCGAAGGGGCGCCCGGAAAAACGGGCCCGGAAGGTCACCGTCTCGTCGCCCATGACCAGGTCCGGGACCGCCTGCGGAGAAATGTTGAGCACAATCTTGCCGTCCTTGACATGTTCCGCCGGCACCATGGCGCCGGGGTCACGGGCGTCCACCAGCACATGGGGCGTCATGCCGTTGTCCACGATCCACTGATACAGCGCGCGCAACAGATAGGGCCGGTTTGAAGTCATGCTGTTCGCGGGAAACGCGCCGTGCGGCGGCCGTCCGATTACACGTTGCGTAGCTGCCGTTCCTGCTCGGACAGGCTGATCCGGAACGCCGGGCGCGCGAACTGGCGCAACGCGTATTTCTGCATCCCTTTTGCGGACGCCGGCAGCTTGATGCGGTAATGGTCCAGCCTCCAAAGCAGCGGGATGATGCAGCAGTCCGCCAGTGAAAATTCATCGGAGAGAAAATACTGCTGTTGCTGGAACACCGGCGCAATCGCGGTCAGGTGATCGCGCAACGTCCTCTTGGCGGCGTGGGCATGGGAATCCGACCCGCCCTGAATGATTTCCACCAGCGAACACAGATCGCGCTCTACGCGGTAACGCAACTGACGATTGTTGGCCCGCGCCACCGGGTCCACCGGCATCAACGGCGGGTGCGGAAAACGTTCATCCAGATACTCCATGATGATCTGGGCATCGAACAGGGACAGGTCCCGATCCATCAGCGTAAGCGAGGTGCCATAGGGATTCGCCTCGGCCACATCCTCGGGGGGATCATCGGAATTGATGAACTGCACGTCGCAGTTGATGTCCTTTTCGGCGAGCACGATACGAACGCCGTGGCCAAGAATGCCGTCAATATCGGTGTAGAAAATCATGGGATCAGGGCGCGGCCTCGATTATGCGTGAATCCGCGGATACGGCCGCCGATCCGGAGGAAACACGGCCGTCATGCCGTCAATGGACGTCCTTCCAGAACTCCCGCTTGAGCAGATACACAATGATCAGCAGACCGAGCAGGTACACGAGTACCCAGGCACCGATGCGGTGGCGCGTCAGTTTGATCGGCTCGCCCAGGTACACGAGGAAATTGACCAGGTCCGCCACCGCGCGCCGATAGCCGGCGTCATTCAGCAACCCAGGGGACTCCAGCTCCAGGCCGGTGATCGCGCGCGTCACCGTGCCGTCCGGGGCTTTCTGTTCGCCGAACACGGGACGTTGCCAGCCCTGAAGTTCCCACAACACATGCGGCATGGCGACGTCCTTGAAAATGAGATTGTTGACGCCGGTCGGCCGCGCCGGATCGCGATAAAACGTCAGGAAATAGGTGTACAGCCACGATGCACCGCGGGCGCGCGCGGTCACGGACAGATCCGGCGGCCCCACACCAAACCACTGTTCCGCGTCCTGCGGCTTCATGGCCACGGTCATGGTCTCCCCGGTCTTGTCCGTGCCGAACATCAGGTTGGACTTCAATACGTCCTCCGGGATTTCCAGGTCCCGGCCCAGACGGTTGTAACGCATGTACGCCGCGGAGTGACAGCTCAGGCAGTAATTGACGAACAGCTGCGCGCCGCGCAACAGCGATTCCCGGTTTGACAGGTCCGCCTCATAGTGCATCAGATGGCCATTGCCCTTCGCGAGGGCGGCAGTCTGTAGCAACAGCATCAAGAGCGCCGCAGCCGCCCGCATCATGGCCAGCGCACCCGATCCGGAACCGGCCTGTCACTGTCGTTGGCGGTGTAGTACGGCATCGCGAGGAAAAACAGGAAATACACCACCGAACCCACGCGCGCGATCACGGTATAGAGCGGCGTCGGCGGCTGCATGCCCAGCCATCCGAGAGTCAGGAAGGCCACGGTAAACAATGCCAGCGCCAGCTTGAATTTCCACCCGCGATAGCGGATGGATTTGACCGCGCTGCGATCCAGCCACGGCAGCAGGAAGAACATGAGTGTCGCCGCGCCCATGGCAATGACACCGCCGAGCTGGTTCGGTACCGCGCGCAGAATGGCGTAGAACGGCGTGAAGTACCAGACCGGCGCGATATGCTCCGGGGTCTTCAGTGGATCGGCGGGCACGAAATTGGCATGCTCAAGAAAATACCCGCCCATCTCCGGCGCAAAGAACACCACGGCGCAGAAGATGATCAGGAACACCACGACACCGACGATGTCCTTCACCGTGTAGTAGGGATGAAACGGGATCCCGTCCAGCGGCACGCCGTCGGCGCCCTTGCGTTCCTTGATCTCGACGCCGTCCGGGTTGTTCGAACCCACCTCGTGCAGCGCCAGCAGGTGCGCCCACACGAGCCCGCACAGCAGCAGCGGCAGGGCAATCACGTGAAACGAAAAGAAGCGGTTCAGCGTCACGTCGGAAACCACGAAGTCGCCGCGGATCAACAATGCCAGATCATCGCCAATCCACGGCAGCGCGCCGAACAGCGAGATGATCACCTGCGCGCCCCAGTAGGACATCTGGCCCCAGGGCAGCAGGTAGCCGAAGAATGCCTCCCCCATCAGCGTCAGGTAGATGAACATGCCGATGATCCAGAGCAGTTCGCGCGGCTCCTTGTAGGAACCGTACAGCAGCGCGCGATACATGTGCAGGTAGACGACGATGAAGAACGCGGATGCACCGGTGGAATGCATGTACCGGAACCACCAGCCCCACTCCACGTCGCGCATGATGTATTCGACGGACGCAAACGCAGAGTCCGCCGCCGGTTTGTAATTCATCGTCAGCCAGATGCCGGTGACGATCTGAATGACCAGCACGAACAGGGCCAGGGATCCGAAGAAATACCAGAAGTTGAAGTTTTTCGGCGCGTAGTACCTGGCCAGGTGGTCGTTCCAGAGCTGCGTCAGGGGGAAACGCGCGTCCACCCAGTCGCGGAATCCCGTCACGGCCCGCGCCACCGTGTTCACGAAGTTGCCCCGGTGTCGTCAATGCCGACCAGAACGCGATCCTCGCTGAGATACTGATGGGGCGGCACCAGCAGGTTTCGCGGCGCGGGCACGTCCTTGTACACGCGGCCGGCGAGATCGAAGCGGCTGCCGTGGCAGGGACAGAAAAACCCGCCTTTCCATTCCGTCAGCCCGTAGGGCCCGGCCTCGTCGCGCGGCACGTAGGTCGGCGAACAGCCGAGATGGGTACACAGCCCGACCAGGATCAGATATTCGGGTCTGATGGAGCGGTGTTCATTGCGGGCATACTCGGGCTGCTGCGCCTCATTGGAGCCGGGATCGCGGACTTCAGCGTCCAGTTCCGGCAGCGTGCCCAACTGCTCCTCATTGCGGCGCAGAATCCACACCGGCTTGCCTTGCCACTTGAAACGCTGCAGTTCTCCGGGCTGAATGGCGCCGATGTCAATTTCCACCGGGGCGCCGATGGCCCGGGCCCGGGCGCTGGGGGTGAGCGTGGAGACGAAAGGGACGGCCGTTGCGACTGCACCGGCGCCACCGACGATGGTGGCCGCAGTGGTGAGAAAACGACGACGCCCCTGATCGAATCCTTGTTTACTCATTTGGTTGCGTTCCGAACAGCGGCGCGCCTGTCTTGATTTATTGCGCCGGGCGTCAGTATAACATGAGAAAAATTGCCTCCCGCCACGGCCGGGCGGTCCGGAAACCCGCATCTGCCAGCCGCCGGCAACGGTCCGCGCGGGAAGACTTGGTACACTGACTTCCATGTTCGGGGCAATGGATCGTCAATCGGCGTTGCGTGCGGTGGGCTTCATGCTGGTGTGGACAGCGGTGGGGCTGGCGCTGGCATTTACGCTGGTGTGGCTTTTCCCCGGGCTGGGGGTCGAAGCCCCGCCTCCGGCTGTGCCGCAGGTCAACGCCCCCATTACCCCGGGTCCGGCGTCTTATCACGACGCCGTTGCCGCCGTCGGCCCGGCAGTTGTCAACGTCTACGCGATCCGCGTGCACCAGCCGGCAGCCCATCCGCTGTTTCAGGACCCGCTGTTCAAGCGCTTTTTTGGCGAGCCGCCGGCCCAGGGTAGTGTGGATCGCGTCTTCGGTTCCGGTGTCATACTGGATGCCACCGGGCTGGTGGTCACCAATTTGCACCTGATCCGCAACGCCCAGGAGATCCGGGTCACGCTCAGTGACGGGCGGCAGATTGGCGCCGCCGTCATCGGCGTGGACCCTGAAACGGAACTGGCGCTGTTGCAACTGGGCGAAACACAGAACCTGCCGGCGGCGCCCATCGGCGATTCGGGTCGGATGCTCGTCGGCGACGTCGTCCTCGCCATCGGCAACCCCTACGATTTCGGTCAGACCGTAACGCAGGGCATTGTCAGCGCCACCGGCCGTACCAGCCTCGGCATTACGGCGTTCGAGGACTTCATTCAGACCGACGCGGACATCAACCCCGGGAATTCCGGCGGCGCGCTCATCAACGCCCGCGGGGAACTGGTCGGCATCAACACGGCGAACTACTCCGAAACCGGTTCCGGCGGTTCCCAGGGCATCGGCTTTGCGATCCCCATCAATCTGACCATGGCCATTGTGCGCGAGCTGCTGGAGCACGGCGTCGTGGAGCGCGGCTGGCTGGGCATTGAAGCGCAGGCCCTTCCGCCCGGCGCCGTGGAAACCTCGGGGCTGACCCAGGGCGGCGTGCTGGTGGCATGGGTGCTGCGTGATGGTCCGGCGGAGGCCGCCGGCCTGCAACCGGGCGATATCCTGACGCAGGTGAACGGCCAGGACGTGAACGGCCCGCGCCACGCCATTCACCTGATCGCCGGTGTCCGCCCCGGTACCGAGATCAGTCTGCGCATCGTGCGCGGCTGGGAGGAGAAAACGGTCAGGGCAACCGTGGGCAAACGTCCGCGCCCAAGCGGTGGTTGAAGGCTTTTCAGGACATGAACTGCAGGGATCAGTGCCGTTCGGCGCGGTACTCCGCCGCCCGGGCATGCGCGGTAAGCCCCTCCGCGCGCGCCAGTACCGAAGCGATGCGGCCAAGTTGCGCGGCGGCTGCGGCCGTACACTGGGTCACCGACGTGCGTTTCTGAAAATCCTGCACGCCCAGCGCGGATGAAAAGCGCGCGCTGCGCGCCGTGGGCAGCACGTGATTGGGCCCGGCGCAATAGTCGCCCAGCACCTCGGCCGCGTGGCAACCCAGAAACACGGCGCCGGCGTGCCGGACCAGGCCGAGCAATTGCTCCGGCTCCGCAACCGCGAGTTCCAGATGCTCCGGCGCGATGCGATTGACGGCGGCGGCGGCAGCCAGTCTGTCCGCGACAATGATGCTGGCGCCGTTGCGCTCCAGTGCCGCGCGGATGATGTCCCGCCGTTCCAGATCCGGCAACAGGCGCTCCATCTCGGCGCGCACGCGGGCTGCGTGTTCCGTGCCGGTGCAGATCAGGATTGCGCGGGCATCTTCATCGTGCTCCGCCTGCGCAAACAGATCCATCGCGACCCAGGCCGGATCGGAACTGCCGTCATACACCACGACCACCTCCGAAGGTCCCGCGACCATGTCGATCCCGACGCTGCCGAAAACCAGACGCTTCGCCGCGGTCACATAGCGGTTGCCCGGACCCACGATCTTGTCCACCGCCGGGATCGTGGCAGTACCCCAGGCCATGGCCGCGATAGCCTGGGCGCCGCCGACGCTGAATACGCGATCGACGCCGGCGATATGCGCCGCCGCCAGCACCGCGGGATGCAGCTCTCCGCGCGGCGCCGGTGCCGTCATGATGATCTCTCCCACCCCTGCCACGCGCGCCGGAACGGCGTTCATCAAGACCGAGGACGGGTAGGCCGCGCGGCCGCCCGGAACGTAGACACCAATGCGATCCAGCGCCGTGACCCGCTGCCCGAGCCTGACCCCGGTGCCGTCGTCATAGGCCCAGCTTCCCGCATTCTGGCGCAGGTGAAAATCGCGGATCCGCGCCGCAGCCTGCTCCAGCGCCGCGCGCAAGTCCTGCGCGAGGGATGCCGCGGCCTCCTTGAGCCGCGGGCGCGGCACTTCCAGGTCCGCCGCCGTGACGTTGCGCTGATCGAATTTGTTGGTGTACTCCACCAGCGCCGCGTCGCCGCGCATGCGCACCTCGCGCAGAATGGACTGCACCGCCAGCGTCAGCTCCGCGTCCAGCTCATCGCATCCGGCCAGCAATTGCCCGAGGCGCGCGTCAAAATCCGGTTCGCGCCAGTCAAGTTCCCGCACTTGAATCACCGGCGCACCAGTTCGCCGAGCCGGCGCACAAAGGGACGGATGATGTCACCCTTCATCTTCATCGCCGCCTTATTGACGATCAACCGGGCGCTGATCTCCATGATCGTATCCAGCGGCACCAGATTGTTCGCCGTCAGTGTCCGGCCGCTGTCCACCAGATCCACTATCCGATCGGCCAGCCCCAGGCCCGGTGCAATCTCCATGGAGCCGTACAGCCGGATGATCTCGACCTGCTCGCCGCGATCGGCAAAATAATCCCTGACGGCGCGCACGTACTTGGTGGCGACGCGCATCCGCCCCGGCGCGACAGAGCCCCCCTGCGGACCCGCCAGCACGAGCCGGCAGCGGGCTACCCCCAGGTCCAGCGGTTCGTACAGCCCGTCGCCGTCGTGCTCGAGCAGGATATCCTTGCCGGAGATGCCCAGTTCCGCGGCGCCGTGTTCGACGTAGGTGGGAACATCCGCGGCGCGCACCAGCACCAGCCGCACGCCGGCCTGGCTGGTCTCCAGGATCAGTTTGCGGGACTGCGCCGGATCCTCCACCGGCACGATGCCGAGCTGCGCAAGCAGCGGCAGGGCCTCGTTCAGCACGCGGCCTTTGGAGATGGCAAGTGTCAATGTGTCAGTCATGGCAAGCGCAATAGTTTTGCATCACTACAAGCACGGGCAGAATGATGCAAAGCGTTATGAGCGCAGTCAGGACAAGGCGCGAGCCCCCGACAAACCGGACGCCTACAGGGATGTAGGCGGTAGAGCGACGCACGGAGCCAAAGCCGAGCGTAGACGCCAGTACGTGAGGATTTGTCGGGGGTGAGCAACGAAGTCATGGCAAGCGCAATAGCTTTGCATCACTCTGTCAGGGGACGCGCTTGATCTGCGCGCCTAACTGCTGCAGTTTTTCCTCGATGGTTTCGTAGCCGCGGTCAATGTGATAGATCCGGTCCACGACCGTGGTGCCCTCCGCCACCAGGCCAGCCAGCACCAGGCTCGCCGAGGCGCGCAAGTCGGTGGCCATGACCGGGGCGCTGGTGAGACGCTCCACACCGGTACAGATTGCGGTGTTGCCTTCGACGCGGACGTCCGCGCCCATTCGCATCAGTTCATGCACGTGCATGAAACGGTTCTCGAACACGTTTTCAGTGATGGTCCCGTAGCCGTTGGCGATGCAGTTGAGCGCAGTGAACTGCGCCTGCATATCGGTGGGAAAGCCCGGGAACGGCGACGTGTGAATGTCCACCGCCGTGGGCCGGGCCCCGTCCATGGCCAGCGTAATGCTGTTGTCGGAAACCTCGATCCGGGCCCCCGCCTCGCGCAGCTTGGCCAGTACCGCATCCAGCAGCGATCCCTGCGTGTTCTTGAGTTTCACCGAGCCGCCGGTCATTGCCGCCGCCACCAGATAGGTTCCGGTCTCGATTCGATCCGGGAGGATCCGGTAATCGGTGCGGCCCAGTTCACGAACCCCCTCTATGCGTATGGTATCGGTTCCGGCGCCTTCGACATGCGCACCCATGCTGTTCAGGAAGCGCGCCAGATCCACCACCTCCGGCTCACGCGCCGCGTTTTCTATGACTGTGAGACCGTCCGCCAGCGTCGCCGCCATCATCAGGTTCTCGGTGCCGGTCACGGTCACCATGTCCATGGTCAGGTGCGCCCCCCTGAGCCGTTTCGCGCGCGCCCTGATGTAACCCCCTTCCACCGTGATCTCGGCGCCCATCTCCGTCAGGCCAAGGATGTGCAGATTGACCGGGCGCGAGCCGATGGCGCAGCCGCCGGGCAGCGACACGTCCGCGGAGCCGTAGCGGCTCAGCAACGGGCCGAGCACCAGTATCGAAGCGCGCATGGTCTTTACCAGTTCGTAGGGCGCAAAAAACTCGCGCAAACTGTGATTGTCCACCTCGATGTTCATGCGTTCATCCACGGTGATTTGCGCGCCCATGCGCCCGAGCAGCTCCATGGTCGTCGTGATGTCGTGCAGGTGCGGAACATTGCGCACGGTAACCGGCTGGTCGGTGAGCAACGTGCCGGCAAGTATGGGCAGGGCGGCGTTCTTCGCGCCGGAAATGGAGATCTCTCCCCGCAGCGGGATCCCGCCATGAATGATCAATTTGTCCATGGTCCCTGCGCCCGCAGGTCAAATCACGCGCATGTCGGACGCTTTTTTCCATTCGTCCGGCGTCAGTGTCTGAATCGAAAGCGCGTGGATCTCGCGGCCCATGCGCTCCCCCAGCGCCCGATATACCATCTGGTGCCGTTGCACCATGCTGCGGCCGCCGAACTGTTCACTGATGATGACCGCTTCAAAGTGCGTGCCGTCGGCGCCGGTCACTTCGGCCCGGCAACCGGCGAGGCCGGCCTCGATCAGGCGTCGTATTTCTTCAGGCTGCATGGCTTGTCACCACAGAGTGCGCGGGAAAATTCCGGAGCTGCCGGGCCGGACGGCACCGGCCCATTGCTGGAGAATGGCGCCGGCGCGGTGCCCCGGCACCGCGGTGTCAATGATAGGCGTGTTCCGCGTCGCCCGCTGCCTGCTTCGGGCTGACCAGGGAAATCTTCTGATTGCGGTCCACCAGCTTGGCAATCAAATTGTCCAGACCGCCCTTGCTGATCTCCGACGCAAACGAACCGCGGTATGTGGACACCAGGCTGACCCCGTCCACGGATACGTCCACCACCTTCCAGGCGCCCCCGCTGATGTGCATGCGGTAGTGGATCGGCGTCGGCGCGCCGCCGCCGGGCGAATCCACCTCGGTCTTGACCACGACCACGTTGGATTCGGGACTGTTTTCCGCGTTCAGGAATCGAATATCCTCGTCCGAATATTCCAGCAACGCCTTGGCGTACGTGCGCACCAGCAGGGTGCGGAATTGCGCGGTAAAGGCGTCGCGCTGCTGATCGGTGGCGGCACGCCAGTTGGAACCCAGCACCCACTTGGAAATGCTGGGAAAATCGAAGTGCGGGATCACGAGTTCGTGAATCAGGTCGTAAATCTTCTCCGGGTGCGCCTGCAAATCCGCCTTCTGCTCCCGCAAACGCGCTACCGTCTGATCGGTGGTCGTACGCACGACTTCCTCGGCGGCCGGCACGGCCTGCACCGGACCTGCCTCCAGACCCATCAGACCCGCCATTAACACCGGAACAAGCGACTTCACCTTCAGCATGGAACGTAATCCTCCGGATAATCAATCATTGAATATGGGGGTTACCGCGACCCGACTCGCCAGGTGGCCTGCGGTTGATTCGCGCCTCTCGAACCCCCAGGCCGCACAGCATTGTGGCAAACACACCTCAAACGTTGCTTCGAGACCACGTATCTTAAAGGTAAGGCGGCCGCCTAGAAAGACCCGCCTGGAGAAACACCGGTCCCCGATTCGTCCGGGGAACCTGTTGCGGAGGTTTCTAACAGTTTGATTGGAATTACATTTTCCGGAATGGTCGCGGCGGAACCGGCAGGCGGCCGCTGACGACGTCCGCGATCGTTGTCACATACAACTCATGCTCCAGCGGCAGCATCCGCTCCGCCAGCGATTCTGCGGACTCTCCGGGCATTACCGGCACGCGCCGCACGGCAAGCGTCAGCCCGTGATCGTAGTCGGCATCCACGAGGTGCACGGTGATCCCGGTTTCCTTTTCTCCCGCGGCGATGACGGCGGCATGGACGCGGCTGCCGAACATCCCCTGGCCGCCGTAGCGCGGCAACAGCCCGGGGTGAATGTTGACCACCCGCGCCGGGAAAGCGGCCAGTGTCTGCGGGCCGAGTCGTTTCATGTATCCCGCCAGGATCACCAGATCCACCGCATGCTGCTTCAGCGCCGCGGTGATGGCCCGATCCAGCGATTCCGCATCCGGAAAGGCGCCGGCGCCCAGGTGCAGGGCCGGCACGCCGGCCTCGGCTGCGCACGCCAACGCCGGGGCGTCGCGGTTGTTGCTGATGACGACCGCCGGATCGGCGGCAATCCGGCCATCACGACAGGCCTCGATGATCGCCTGCATGTTGCTGCCGCGATGCGATGCCAGAAATCCCAGCCGCCAGCGCTTGTTCATCGGTCAGGTGCCCTGCTGAACAGAGAAGCCCAGCCCTTCCAGCGCCTCCCGGATCGCCGCCCGGCCCGGCGGCACGATAATGCGACGGGCCGGAAATTCGCGCCGCAGGGGATAATTGTTGCGCGCCTCCAGAAACCCCCGGCGCAGCGATCCGGAATTCGACTGCGCCAGGGCACGCAGCACGCCGGCATCGGAACGCACGTCGTAGCTGCCGAGCACGGCCATCCGCACCCCCGATTGCAGGTCCAAATCCGGCTCGAGGCGCAATTCCGGATTGCCGGGTTCGGGCAGCGGCGGCAAACCCACGTCCGGCTCGCGGCCGGAAACATGCCGGCACAGTTTGCCGGCGACGGCGGCCACGGCGCGCAGGCGGCCATCGGTACTGTATCCGGCTATGTGCGGCGTTGCGATGTCTGCCTCCCGCAGCAGATCGGCATTCACATCCGGTTCATGGTTCCACACATCAATGACTGCGCGCAAAGCCGGCCGCGTCCTGAGCGCCTGCACCAGCGCCGCTTCGTCCACGACCTCGCCGCGCGCGCAATTCACGAATATCGCGTCCGGCGGGAGCGCGGCGAGAAAGGCGGCATCCACCATGCCTGCGGTCGGATGCGGGCCGGTTCCCGTCAGCGGGACGTGCAACGTCACGACATCGGCATCCAGCGCCGCGGCCAGGGGCTGGAATCGTCTGTCCGAAGTGGCCGCCTGGAGCGGCGGATCATGGAGAATGCAATCCACCCCGGCGGCGGTCAACAACCGCGCCACCCAGGATCCCGCATGACCGCAGCCGATGATGCCGGCGCGCATGCCGCGGAGCCGGCGCCCCTGCGTTTCGGTCAGCACCAGCAGCGCCGACAGGACATACTCGGCCACGGAGCGGGCATTGCACCCGGGCGCCGCGGCCCACGGGATGCCGGCCTGATCCAGATAGGCCGTGTCCAGATGATCGATGCCGCTGGTGGGGCTGCCGACAAACCGCACGCGGCTGCCGGCCAGCAGTGCCGCATTGACCCGGGTAGTCGTGCGGACCAGCAGTGCATCGGCGTCACGCAATGTGTCCGGCCCGATGGTGTGCCCGTCAACTGCGATTATTTCCCCCAGGGAAGAGAAGAAATGCCGCAGAAAAGGTATGGCGCTGTCGGCAACAATCTTCATTCCAATCGCCCCTGTGGGGCCGGCCCCCAGGGGTCACGGGCGATCGGGCAGCTCCGCGCCTTCCTTCTCCACTGCCAGCATGTCCTGCCGCGTGATCCCGAGCGCGATGCACACCGGGCTGGCGACGTAGACGGACGAATAGGTGCCGACCACCAGCCCGATGAGCAGCGCGGTGGCGAAGCCCTGGATGGTCTTGCCGCCCCAGAACAACAACGCCAACAATACCAGAAACGTCGAGACGCCGGTGATGATCGTCCGGCTCAGCGTGTGATTGATCGAGGTATTGAACACCTCGATGACGCCGGCATTGCGCAGCCGGCGGAAATTTTCGCGCACACGGTCGAAGACGACGATGGTGTCGTTCAGCGAATATCCGATGATGGCAAGGATCGCCGCCATCACCGACAGATCGAATTCCATCTGCGTCAGCGAGAAGAACCCGACCGTCACGAGCGGGTCGTGCAGCAACGCGACAATGGCGCCGATGGCGAAGCGCGTCTGAAAGCGCAGCGCCACGTACACGAGAATGCCGAACAGCGACATGATGAAGGCGATCCCGCCTTTCTCCACCAGTTCCTCGCCCACCTGCGCGCCGACGAATTCCACGCGCCGCACCTGGGTGGATTCATCCGCCGCGCCGATGAGTTCGATCACCCGGCCACCGATCTGGGCGCTGTTCATGTCCTTCTGCGGCCCGAGCCGGATCAGCACGTCCTGGGCGGTGCCGTAATACTGCACGACCGCGCCATGGAATTCGGACTCGTCCAGCCTGCGGCGCAACTCATCCAGGTCCACGGGCGCGGAATAACCCATCTCCACCAGCGTGCCGCCGGTGAAATCAATGCCGAGGTTCATGCCGCGCACGCCGAGACTCAACAACGTGCCCAATACCAGCAGCACGGAG
This sequence comes from Gammaproteobacteria bacterium, assembly GCA_016179185.1. Lineage (GTDB taxonomy): Bacteria > Pseudomonadota > Gammaproteobacteria > Eutrophobiales > Eutrophobiaceae > 2-02-FULL-61-13. Next base: position 38,434 of record JACORW010000053.1, read on the forward strand.
AACCAGGCCGCGACCTTGCGCGCCCCCAGGAAGTCAATGTGCGTGGCCTGCTTGAAGAATTCCATGTTTCAGTCCGCTCCGGGCAGCATCAAATCGGCAGCCCGGCGAGACGCCGGCCGCCGAAGATCAGATTCACGATTGCCCGGGTCACGGTGATGGCCGAGAACATCGAACAGACGATGCCCAGCGACAGCGTCACGGCGAAACCCTTGATCGGTCCGGTGCCGATGGCGAACAGGAACAATGCCGAGATCAGGGTCGTGATGTTCGAGTCCCAGATGGTGATGAAGGCGCGCTCGTACCCGGCATGAATGCTGGCGTGGGGCGAGTTGCCGTTGTGCAGCTCCTCGCGGATGCGCTCGTAGATCAGCACGTTTGCGTCCACCGCCATGCCCACGGTGAGCGCTATGCCGGCAATGCCGGGCAACGTCAACGTCGCCTGCAGCAGCGACAGCAGCGCCACGACCAGCACGACGTTGATCACCAGCGCCAGATTGGCGACCAGGCCGAACACCCGGTAATAGATGACCATGAAGATAAACACCAGCATGGCCCCCATCAACGCCGAGAACGAACCCTTTTTGATGTTGTCGCGGCCGAGGCTTGGGCCCACGGTGCGCTCCTCGACGATCTCGATGGGCGCCGCCAGCGCCCCGGCGCGCAGCAGCAGCGCCAGGTTGCGCGCCTCCTGCGTGGAGTCCAGGCCGGTGATGTGGAAGCGCTTGCCGAGCTGCTCCCGGATCACGGCGACGTTGATGACCTCCTCGATGAACTCCTTCTTCTTCACCAGCACGCCGCCCTCTTCCACGGTGTCGGTCTTGGTCTCGATGAACACCACGGCCATGCGCCTGCCGACCTCGTCCCGGGTCGCGCGGCTGAAAATGTTCGCGCCCTTGCCGTCCAGCGTGATGGTGACGTCCGGACCGCCGCTGGTCGCGTCTATGCCGGAGGCGGCGTCAATGATGTAGTCGCCGGTCAGGATCACCTGTTTCTTCAGCAGCACCGGCTGGTTGCCCCGGTCGTAATACAGGCGCGCGCCCGCCGGGACCTTGCCGTCGAGGGCATCCTGAACCGCGTGCTGTTCGTCCACCATGCGAAATTCCAGCGTCGCCGTGGCACCGAGGATCTCCTTGGCCCGCGCGGTGTCCTGCACGCCCGGCAACTGCACGACCACGCGATTCAATCCCTGTTGCTGGATCACGGGTTCCGCTACGCCCAGCTCGTTGACGCGCTTGCGCAACGTGGTGATGTTCTGCTGCAGCGCAAAGCGGCGGGTCTCGTTCAGCGCCGTTTCGTTCATGACGGCGTGCAGCTCAATGTCGCCTGCGTCCGCTTCGCCGGCCGTCAACTGCAAATCACGGTAGGCATCGCCGATCACCTTTATGGCGGCGTCGCGCTCCGCGGCATCTCGGAACCGGACCATGATGCCGCCGGACTGCTGCCGGCCGATGGTGCGGTAGCGCAGTTTGTTCTCGCGCAGCAGGGTGCGGAAGTCGGACACGTACCGTTCCTCCGCCTGGCGTACGGCCGCGTCCATGTCCACTTCCATCAGGAAATGCACGCCACCGCGCAAATCCAGCCCCAGGAACATCGGTTCCAGTCCATTCCTGCGCAGCCACACGGGAGTCGCCGGGGCCAGATTAAGCGCCACGACGTAGCCGCGTCCCAGGGATTTTTCCACGATGTCCTGGGCGCGCAGTTGCGTCTCTTCGTCGGCGAATCGCACCACGAGATTATTGCCGCTGATCTCGGACGATTGCGCCGTGATGCCCGCTTCATCCAGCGCCGCTTCGATTTGAAGCCGGGTCAGGTCGCTTATCTCTGCGGAAGACGAGGAAACTTGCAGCGCGGGATCCTTGCCGTACAGGTTCGGCAGCGCCAGCACGATGCCCGCGACGACGACAACGAGCACAAGAATGTATTTCCAGAGCGGATAGCGATTCATCGGTGTACAGGGAAAATTCGGAAATTATTACAGTGTCTTCACGGTGCCTTTCGGCATCACGGCGGAGATGGCGTGCTTCTGGACCTTCACCTGCACATCCTTGGCGATCTCCAGCAGCAGAAAGCTGTCGCCGATCTCGTTGATCCGCCCCAGCAGCCCGCCGTTGGTGACGACCTCGTCACCTTTGGCCAGCGACTCCACCATGGTCTTGTGCGCCTTGGCCTGCTTCATCTGCGGCCGGATCAGAATGAAATAGAACACGGCGATCAGGATCACGAACATGATCAGGCTGGACATGCCGCTGCCCTGCTGCGGCCCGCCCTGTGCCCACGCGTTGCTGATCAAAAGGTCCATGTTCCCCGTGTCCGGTCGGTAAATTGTTGCAAATCCGAGGCTTGCATCGCCCCGAGAGGCCCGCAAGGCGGCGTATTATTGCACAGCAGCAGGATTTTGCGCTCGGAGACGGTAGAACCCGGCGACAAACTCGTCGAACTGCCCGCCGGCGATGGCGCCACGCAACTCCCGCATCAACTGCTGGTAGTAGTGCAGGTTGTGAATGGTGTTGAGCCGCGCGCCCAGGATTTCATTGGCCCGATCCAGGTGGTGCAGGTAGGCGCGGGTGTAGTTCCGGCACGTGTAACAGCAACAGGCCTCATCCACCGGCAAGGTGCTGTTCCGGTGCCGAGCATTGCGCAGCCGCAGCAGCCCCGTGGATGTGAACAGTTGCCCGTTGCGCGCGTTACGCGTGGGCAGCACGCAGTCGAACATGTCCATGCCCCGGCGCACCGCCTCCACCAGGTCCTCCGGCGTGCCGACGCCCATCAGGTAGCGCGGCCGATCCGCCGGCATCCGTTGTGCGATGAACTCCAGCATCGCGCGCATCTCCGGCACCGGCTCGCCCACCGACATCCCGCCCACCGCATAACCATCGAACCCCATGTCCCGCAGCGAAACCAGCGATGCCGATCGCAATTCCGGATAGACCCCGCCCTGCACGATCCCGAACAGCGCCGCCGGATGATCGCCGTGGCGTTCCAGCGAGCGCCGCGCCCAGCGCAGCGAAAGTTCCATGGACTCCCGCGCCGCGGCCTCTTCGCATGGAAAGGACGTGCATTCGTCAAACACCATGATGACGTCGGCGTCCAGCGCGTGCTGGATGTCAATGGACTGCTCCGGCCCGAGAAACACGTTGTCGCCGTTCACCGGTGAACGGAACCGCACGCCCTCCTCGCCGATCTGCCGCCCTTCGGCCAGGCTGAACACCTGGAAGCCGCCCGAGTCGGTGAGGATCGGGCCGTCCCAGTGCATGAACCGGTGCAGGCCGCCGTGCAGCCGGATCACCTCGGTGCCCGGGCGCAGCATCAGGTGGAAGGTATTGCCGAGGAGGATCTCGCTGCCGCTCTCGCGCAGTTCCTCCGGCGTCAGCGCCTTGACGGTGCCGTAAGTCCCCACCGGCATGAAGGCCGGCGTCTCCACGGTGCCGCGCGGAAAGGTCAGGCGTCCGCGCCGGGCGGCCCCGTCGGTGGTCAACACTTCAAACTGCATGGATCACTCCGGATGAATATTGAGGCACTTCAGGAAATTGTGTGGCCAATTTGTGGTCATTTTAGAGTTGAGGAAACATGCAGGTGAGCATTTTCAGTCACATTCATTCGGCTGCCCTGCGCGGCCGGGCTTTTGTGGGGCCGGGTTTACCCGGCCAGCTTCATGCAATGAACATCGCATCCCCGTAACTGTAAAAGCGGTATCGCTCCCGCACCGCCTCGCGGTAGGCGCCCAGCACAGGTTCCCGGCCCGCGAACGCGCACACCAGCATCAGCAGCGTCGAGCGCGGCAGGTGGAAGTTCGTGAGCATCGCATCCACAGTGCGAAAGGGGAACCCCGGATAGATGAAGATGTCCGTTTCGCCGCGGGCGGGCCTGAGCGTCCGGTCACGGGACGCGGACTCCAGGCAGCGCACGGCCGTCGTGCCCACCGCCACGATGCGCCCGCCGCGCCGGCGCGCAGCCGACACCTGTTCGCAGACCTCTTGACCGACTTCGTACCACTCACTGTGCATGCGGTGGGACTCCACATCGTCGCTGCGCACCGGCTGAAACGTCCCGTGCCCCACATGCAGCGTGACCCGGGCAAGCGTAATGCCACGGGATTCCACTTCGGCGAGCAGCGCCGGTGTGAAGTGGAGTCCGGCGGTCGGCGCGGCCACCGCCCCGGGCCGCATTGCATAAACGGTCTGGTATTGGGCGCGATCCGCGGGTTCATCGGGCCGCCTGATGTAGGGCGGTAGCGGCACATGCCCGGCCACGTCCAGCAATTCGGTGAGGCCGCCGCCATCGTCGCGACTCAGCCGGAAAAATTCGCCGTCCCTCCCGGTCACGCGCAGGCGGACTTCCCCGGGGCTGTCCATGATCAGCAATGCGCCCGGCCGCGGTGCCTTGCTGGTCCGGATCAGCGCGAGACACTCGTGAGGGTCCAGCACCCGCTCCACCAGGACCTCCAGCCGCCCGCCGGTCTCCTTGCGCCCGAACAGGCGCGCCGGAATGACGCGCGTATCGTTGAGTACGAGCAGATCACCGGGCCGCAGGCAGTCGGGAAGGTCCCGGAAGCCGCGATGAGTCACGGCGCCCGTCTGCCGGTCGAGCAGCAACAGCCGCGCGCTGTCCCGCGGCTCGGCCGGATGCTGGGCGATGAGTTCGTGGGGAAGCTGGTATTCGAATTCGCTGGCGAGCAAGGGCGGAAAAACCTCGAATATCGAATATCGGATGTGACAACTCTGCCTCTCCCGACATTCTACATTCGACATTCGCGGCATACCGTGACGGGATTTTCCCGCGCCGAGGCGCCGCTGCTATACTCTGCCGCCCTGTCATGTCACCCAAGGCCGGGATGGCGGAACTGGTAGACGCGCCGGACTCAAAATCCGGTGGTGGCAACACCGTGTGGGTTCGATTCCCTCTCCCGGCACCAGACCTCTCAAATATCTTTCCCGAATTTGCCCCAACATGGGAAAGTCCGGAACCGGGAGGTTAACGATAATGCCTGTTCAAACCACAGTCCTTCCGTTGCCACGCCCAGAAATCAAGGCGTCTGCTTATGCCAATCAACCGCCATCCGCCAATCCTACCCCACTCAATAAGGGGGCAGAAACTGCGAATGTCTACATATCGCTAGGGGATAAACGCCCTTTACTTACTTGTAACAACCGCCGCCCTGTAGCTTCCCAGCAGAGCCATCAGCTCATCCATCTCTTTTTTGGGCACGTTGAACTTGTAAAATGTGGTAGCACACTCGTTCATCACCACATCAAACTCGCGGTCCGTAATTTTGAGATGCGCATGGGCTTTGTCCAACGGCAAGCCCGGGTACATCTTGGGCCCGCCCGTATGTTCAACCACCCAGGCGGTGACCAGGACCTTGAACCCCGCTTGACCCTGGCGGTCGTGGACCGCCTTGACGGCCGGGTTGGCGTTCAGCGTGCCGTTGACATACAGGCGGTCAACCAAGTCGTCCACAGTGGCGGCAATCCCGTAAATGCCACCGACGCGCTCGTACAGCGACTTCTCCCCGGCTGCTGGCTTCTCCTCGGCTGCGGCCGGCATGGCAACAAGCACCATTGCGGCCGTTGTGGCAGCACAAAATAGCCTCAAGACACGGCGTCCCGTGACGATTATATCTATAGCTAACTCATGGACTTTCTCTCCAAGACCAGGGCTTTCATTAAACGTTGCTTCAATCATTTTCCTCTCCTCCTCATATAGTGGTTTTTACTGCATCACTATGGCATGCCCCGGGGTCCGTTGACACCGCCTTAGCTAACATCGCTTGTCTCTCGAACTCCATCGGACTCAGTCCGCCGAGCGTCGAATGCCTGCGCCGGTTCAGCTTGATAATCCCGCACCCACCGGCGCAGCACCCCTTCATGCACTTCCAATTGCCGTGCCGCACGCGTCACCGGCTGACCACGCTCCACGACCAAACACACCGCCGCGCGTTTGAACTCCGCCGTGTAACTTCGTCTTTCCATCGCACACCTCCAAGTTCATCATGCACCTTAACCTGGTGTCAATGAAACCTGGGGCATGCCACCCCGGTAAAACCCTAACCCTAATCGTCCGGATTGTGCCGGACAGCCAAGGTGAAGGCCCACGCGGCCAGCGATCCTGCGACAACAAAGGCGATCCATGATATCCATACGGGAACGGTCCACGTGCCGACCTGCACTGGCCACTGATTCAGGGCACGGGTGAGCTGCACCAGCGAGACAATTGCAAATACCGCGCCCGAAATAAGTGCGTAAGTTTTGACCATTGCGGACTCCCAGAAGTTAGAGACGACCTGCCCCCAACAGGTGATTGCGGGACGAATAGTGCGCTGTACACTTCCAGTATAGGACGGAGCCTACGGAGCTGCGCCTTGATCACGTGGATCCTCATTTTGGCCGGCCGTGGGATTGGACGAAGAAGATCAGTCCGGCGAGCATGCCAATCAACGCAATGACTGCCCGACGACATACATAACCCGTTCGGTAGCGCTGGAAATATAGAGACCGAATGAAAGCCCGGCTCCCAGCAGCGCGATTATGCACCCGGCAGCGATGAACGCGAAGGGGAGGCTGTAGCGGTCTTCATCGCGTTCATTCATCTTTTAGCAGGTTTTACCTAAAACCTACCTAAAAACGTCTTGCAGTTTGGAAATTATATGTAACAAATTGATAAATATGGCGCTCCCTAGGGGACCCGAACCCCGGTTTTCGCCGTGAGAGGGTCGCACTGTAGACGATCGGACGAGGAATGGAAGCGAGCGGAAACCGGACAGCAAATTTCATGACGTCGGATTTATGTTCTCTGCAGGACGGCCCTGTACCATTTCCAATTGTCAATTACCGGGGATTGACCAAATTGGATGTCTGGGCGGACCTGGATTGCGGGTTGAAATAAGAATCCGACCTTCCATGGAGGAAAAGTGCGAGAGGATCGGTTGAAAAACTGGAATGAGTTAACCAGGCTTGCCGACGCGCAAAAGCGAGGTGGCTGGTTGTACCGTGGTGAGACTCGTTGCGATTATAAGTTGGTCTCTAAGATTGGTCGGGAAGGGGCGCGGAAAGATCACCAAGGCCGAGATCTACCATACGATGATGTACAAGAGCGCTTGCTCCTGGAGGAATTTAAGCGGCAAGCGCGACCGATGCTCGAGTTGCAGCCACAATCCAAACTCGAATTGATGGCAGTGGCACAACATCACGGTCTTAAAACGCGGCTTCTAGACTGGACAGACAGTTTGTTAGTAGCGGCAATGTTCGCAACTGAAAAAGGGGTGACAATTGAGAAAGACTTGGAAACTGGGAAGGAAAAGAGAATTCCACCGGTCATTTACGCGGTTTGCGGATTAGCAATGGCCAGTGATACCGATGATCCCTTCAAACTCGACCAAGTAAGTGTGTATCGTCCGGCGCACATTAGCCCTCGAATAGCACCTCAGCAGGGTGTATTTACAGTTCATCCAAAGCCATGCGAGCGCTTTGACCATGCTGCGCTTGTAAAGTGGATATTGGATATCGACGGGACGCTTGAGATAAAGCTGGCATTGGACGCTGTCGGCATTTCTAGGGGATCACTATTCCCAGGCATCGATGGTCTCACCGAAGCTCTGAACTGGCGGCACAAGTGGAACGTCTTGCGGCGATAGATAGGACCATCCGCTAGTGGCGCCAAAACATCAGTTGACTGCACGGGGGTATTTTTGGGGGTATTTTTCGATTCCATGCAAAATCTCCCGTGTATTTATGCGGCTTGCAGCCTGATTTTCGATTCCCTCTCCCGCACCAGTCTCAAACAAGGTCTCGCAGCAGTGCCAATGCGGGCGCAACGCGCACACCCTCCGGGCTCTGGTAATCCTTGGTACCTGTCGCCGAGATCTGCCAGGCCTCGGCCGCCGGGAAGCGTGCCTTGAGGTAGCGCAGGCCGCGATCAATCGGCGCGTCACCCCATTTGCACTCGACGAGCAGGAAAGGTTTGCGTCCCTCGACAAGCACAAAGTCCACCTCGCGCCGGTCCACGTCCCGGAAGTAGCGCAGTTCGAGCGAGCGTCCTTTCGTGTCCTCCTCGAAATGTACCCACTTGAGCAGGTGGCAGGCGACGAGGTTCTCGAAGCGCGCCGCATCCTCGGGCACGACGGTCCAGTCAAGGTGATAGTGCTTCTGTTCCTTCTTCACGGCCCGTACGCGCGGCGCGCCAAACGGAGACAGACGAAACAGAGCGTAGAGACGTTCGAGCGCCGCGATCCAGCCGGCGACGGCCTTGTGGCTGACCTGCAGATCTTCCCGCAACGCGTTCAGCGACAGCGGCGAGCCGACCAGCTCGGGCAGCCGCAGCATGAGCAACTCCAGGTGTCCAAGATCGAGGATGCGTTCAAGGGAAGCCACCTCCTCGCGCACCAGCAGGCCGCGGTAGTTGCGCGACCAGCGTTTCGCCTCTGTTTCGCTGCCGCAGAGAAACGGCTCCGGAAAGCCCCCGAGCCGCAGCAATTCCGCCAGTTCCGCAGGTTTTTCCAGGCCCAGCTCGGCCGCGGAGAACGGGTGCAGCCGCAACATGTGGTAGCGTCCCTGCAGCGAATCGCCGCCGAACCGGTACAGGTCGAGCCGCGCACTGCCGCTGACCAGGATGCGCTGGCCCCGCGGCCGGCCGTCATACAGACCTTTCAGCCAGTTGCGCCAGCGCCGGTACTTGTGGATCTCATCGAGCACCCAGAGCTTGCCCGGAGGCAGCTCGCCGCGCAGGATGCGTTCCCGATGTTCGCCCACGTCCCAATTGAGGTAGGCTTTGCGCGCGCCCGGAAGTGCGAGGGCGAGCGTCGTCTTGCCGACCTGACGGGGGCCGGCAACGAATACCATCTTGCGCGCGAGATCGCGCCGCACGGCGGCGGCAAGGTAGCGGGGGCGTACCATGCCAACACGCTACCTGAATTCTTTCCATCAGTCAAAAATACTCGCGTGTGTTTTCGACTACCGGTGAAATGGCCAGGGCCGGAATGTGAGCAAAACGGGAAGCATCGGGCAGCCGCCTTCCCCCGGAAAGGAACCCGGTTGCCGCCGCAATGTACCGGGATCACCGGTCCGCGGTCGGGTAAATCCAATCAGCGATGGAGATCCCCGGCGGTAACGAGGTTTGCAGGAGGAGACGCGAGCAATGGTTTTTTTCTCACAAATTGGTTGGCAGAATCGAGGATGGACATCTTGAACTTTCTCAGGATATTTCTGCTCACGCTGCTGTTTGCCGGCACCGCGGCGCACGCCGACGACGACGCAACCGATCCGTTCCTCTGGCTCGAGGAGATCGAGGGCGAGCGCGCGCTCGACTGGGTGCGGGCGCAGAACGCGCACTCCCAGGCGGCGCTGCAGGCCGATCCGCGCTTTCCCGCCATGCACGCGGAGGCGAGGGCAATTCTGACCTCGAAGGAGCGCATCGCCTACGGCGAGATCCACGCCGGCCACGTTTACAACTACTGGCAGGACGATCAGGCCGTGCGCGGCCTCTGGCGTCGCGCCGATCTGAAGAGTTACCGCGCGGGGAAACCGCGTTGGGAGATCCTCATTGATCTCGACCGGCTCGCCGGGGCCGAGGGCGAGAACTGGATCCATGGCGACATCGAATGCCTTGCGCCGGCCTACATCCACTGCATGGTGGAACTCTCCCGGGGCGGCAAGGACGCGGGCGTCTGGCGCGAGTTCGACACCAAGGCGAAGCGCTTCGTCGAGAACGGATTCTTCCTGCCCGAGGCGAAGTCCGCGGTTTCCTGGCTCGATGCGGACACGCTGCTTGTCGGCACCGACCGCGGCGCGGGCACATTGACCACTTCCGGCTACCCGCGCACCGCGGTGCGCTGGTCGCGGGACACCGCGCTTGCCGAGGCCCCGGTGATCCTCGAAGGCGAGACCACCGACGTATCCGCGCAGGTGTTTGCGGAACAGGAAAGCGGGCGGGCCCACGTCTTCGGCCTGCGCACGCCGTCGTTCTTCGAGCGCCTCTACTCCTACCAGAAGCCGGACGGCAAGTTCGCGCCGCTCCCCTTGCCGCGTAACGCGGACTACGAGGGCGTACTGGGCGGGCGCGCGATCTTTGTGCTGCGCGAGACCTGGCAGCATCGCAATGGGACTTATCCGCAGGGCACTGTGATCGCCTATGACCCGGCCGCGGATACCGCGGAGCTCGTGTTCGCGGCGGCGGAGAACCAATCCATCGAGGAGGTGGGCGTCGGCGAGGCCTCGCTGGTGATCGTCTATCTGGAGGATGTCGTGGGCCGTGCGACGCGGTTCACGCGCCATCCGGCATCGGGACACTGGCGCAGGGCGGACATCGCATTGCCGGACAAGGGAACCGTCTCACTGGTCTCTGCCGGCGGCGGCACCGATGAGGCGCTCGTGTCCTTCGAAAGCCTGACGGTGCCGGGGTCGCTCTACTATGTGCCGGCGGAAAACCGCTCGCAGCGGATCGCGACGACGCCCGCGTTCTATGACGCCGCAGACGTCGCCGTGGAACAGCGCTTTGCGACCTCTCCGGACGGCATGCGCATCCCCTACTTTGTCATGGGCCGGAAAGAGGTGCTTTCCGCCGGCAATGCGCCGACGGTGCAGTACGGCTACGGCGGATTTCTCGCGGCGACGTTGCCGCTCTATTACGACGACCCGGCCCGGCCGCAGCACGGCGCGCTGGCCGGGAAACTGTGGGTATCACGCGGCGGCGTGCTGGTGCTCTCCAATATCCGCGGCGGTTCGGAATACGGGCCGCGCTGGCACGAGGCGGCGCTCAAGGAACACCGCCAGCGCTCGTTCGACGATTTCATCGCCATCTCCGAGGATCTGATCCGCAGCGGCTTGACGTCAAAGAAGAAATTGGGCGCGTTCGGCCGCTCCAACGGCGGGCTCTTGATGGGCGCGCTGCTGACGCAGCGTCCGGAACTCTACGCAGCGCTGGACATCGGCGTGCCGCTGTTCGACATGAAGCGCTACAACAAGCTTTTGGCCGGCGCCTCCTGGATGGGCGAGTACGGCGACCCCGACAGCCCGGAAGAGTGGGTATTCATTTCGCGCTATTCGCCGTACCAGAATCTCCGCGCCGGGCAGCCCTATCCCCTCATCTTCTGCTACACCTCCACGAAGGACGACCGGGTGCATCCGGGACACGCGCGCAAGGCCATCGCTGCGCTCGCCGCCCTCGGCTACCCCTATTACTATTATGAGAACATCGAGGGCGGGCACGGCGGCACGGCAAACCAGGACCAGCTCGCCTATCGCACCGCGCTGGAATACGCGTACTTTGCGAAGATGCTGATGCCGGAGTGAGCACGCGTCGCGTTCCTCGTGATGGCACGTAAAACCGCCCGGCGCTGTCTAAAATATTCATGCCTGATCACGATACCCAATTCGCGCCCTTTGCCGAGCTGATGCAGGCACGCGGACTGCCGGAGATGGCCATTGCGTCCTTCCGGCGCCATTACCTGGGGCTGGCGGCGGGCGACACGGGTTTCATTTCGGAACATGAAATACAGCCGGTGGGATCCCTGCCCCACGCCGAGGCGCTGGGCCCTGACCTGGCCGAGGTCGGCCGGCGGGCGCTCAAGGCGACGGTATTTCTGAAACTCAACGGCGGACTCGGCACCAGCATGGGCCTCGACCAGGCCAAGTCCCTGATCGAGGTCAAGCCCGGATGGAGTTTCCTGCGCGCCCTGGCACGCCAGGCCGCGCACGCCGGTGCGCCGCTGGTGCTGATGAACAGCGATCGCACCCACCGGGATTCGCAGCGGGCGCTGGCGGATATCCGCCGCCAGGAACCGGAACTTACCGTCCATCAATTTCTCCAGCATATGGCACCGAAGGTGTGCCGGCACGATCTGTCCCCGGCGCGCTGGGCCCGGGACCCGGTTCACGAGTGGTATCCGCCTGGACACGGCGATCTGTACGCCGCGTTGCACTGCAGCGGAATGTTGCGCGCATTACTCGATACGGGGATGCGTTACCTGTTCGTCTCGAACTCGGACAATCTCGGTGCCGCGCTGGACGCGCGCATCCTGGGTTATTTGGTGGCCAACGAATTGGGCTTCCTGATGGAAGTCACCGACCGCACCCCCGCCGACCGCAAGGGCGGGCACATTGCGTTGACGCGCGCCGGCACATTGGTGCTGCGGGAAGCTGCGCAGTGCCCGGCGGAGGAACGGGAGTCATTCGAAGACATCGCCCGGCACCGTTACTTCAATACCAACAATCTGTGGATGGATCTGCGGGAACTGGAACGACTGCTGGCCGCGGGCGCGCCGGCGCTGCCTTTGATCCGAAACGCGAAAACGGTGGATCCCGCCGATCCGGACTCGACGCCCGTGTATCAACTGGAGTCCGCGATGGGCGCGGCAGTCAGCCTCATTCCGCGCGCTGCGGCGTTGCGTGTGCCGCGGCATCGATTTGCGCCGGTCAAGACAACGTCCGACCTGTTGGTCGTGCGATCCGACGCGTTCGACGTCAGTACCGAAGGGCGCATGCTGCCGGGATTCGACGAGGCGCCGCCGGTAATCGAACTCGACGCGCGTTACTACGCACGCCTCCAGGACTTCGAACTGCGTTTCCCCGTCGGTCCGCCCTCATTGCGCGAGTGCAGGCGGCTGATCGTCAGCGGCGACGTGCGTTTCGAGGCGGGTGTCGTGCTGCGTGGCGACGTGCGGATTGTCAGTCGTTCCGGCCGGCCGGCCGTGCTTGCCGGCGGCCGCATCTACGAGGGCGAGATCACCCTGTGAAATCCTGTGGGTTACGGCGCTTACCCACAAGGATGTGGGGTATGCCGCGAGAGGACAGGATGTCCGAAGCGGCCGGCCCCACAAGACCTTCAATCACATTGACGCTTGAAGTTCAGGACTTCAGCGCCTTCTCGATCCGGTTGCACAGGGTTTTGACGATCTCCACCCGGGCCACTTTCTTGTCGTTGCCCGGCACCAGCGTCCACGGCGCGAACGAGGTGCTGGTGCGCGCCACCATCTCGTCAATGGCGGCCACATACGGCCCCCACTTCTCGCGGTTGCGCCAGTCCTCCTCGGTGATCTTGTGCTGCTTCCATGCGATCTGCTCGCGCTCCTTGAAGCGCCGCAGTTGTTCTTCCGACGAGATGTGTACCCAGAACTTGGCAAGAATGGTGCCGTGCCGGTACAGGTGCTCCTCGAAATCGTTGATCTCCTGATATCCGCGCATCCATTCGTCCTGGGAGCAGAAACCTTCCACGCGCTCCACCAGCACGCGGCCATACCAGGATCGATCGTAGACGGTCACGTAGCCGTCCCGCGGCAGGTGACGCCAGAAGCGCCAAAGATAATGGCGGGCCTTTTCTTCATCCGTGGGCGCGGCCACCGAAATGACGCTGTATAACCGCGCATCCAGCGCGCCGGTCACACGCCGGATGGCGCCGCCCTTGCCGGCAGCGTCCCAGCCCTCGAACATCGCCACCACCGAGCGCCGTTCCTCACGTGCCTTCCAGCACAACTCGCTCAGGCGCTGCTGGTATTTTTCCAATTGCTTCTTGTATTGCTCGTCGCTCAGCCGCTTTTCCAGGTCCACGCTGTCGAGCACCGTCTTCTGCGTCAATCCCGGCAGCTTGATCTTCTTCGATGCCGGCGGCTTCCCGGCCTTGACCTCTTCCAGTTTGTTCTGCAGCGCCTGCAGCAGCACGCGCCCGGCCTTCAGGTGCGCATAGCGCTTGTCCTCGGCGTCAATCAGGTGCCACGGGGAATTACCGGTGTCGGTCAGCCGGATGGCGCGTGCCGAAGCTTCGGCGAAGTCGCTGTAACTTTTCAGATATTTCTTCGCCAGCTTGGTGAGCCGGTTTTTCGCCTTGCCCTTGAGGCGCTTTTTCTCGGCCTCCATGGACAGGTGGAACCAGAACTTGATCATGACGTGGCCGTCATCGGTGAGCATGCGCTCGAGCTGTTCGATGTGCATCATCTCGGCGTCCAGCGCCGCGTCGTCGGTCTTGCCGAGCGCGCGTTGCACGATGGGCCGCGTGTACCAGGACCCGAACATGATGGCCATGGAGCCGCGCGGCGGCATGTTGCGCCAGAAGCGCCATTGGTACGGACGTAGGCGTTCCTCATCGGATTCGTCCCAGTAGGCGAAATTGCGGATCCAGCGCGAGTCGAGCCATTCGTTCAGGCGATTGACCACCTCGCTCTTGTTGGCGCCCTCGACGCCGGAGATGATCACGATGACCGAACTCTTCGTGTCCTTGAGGGCGTACTGGGCCTTTAACAACTCGCTGCGCAGTTCCTGCACCGCCTTTTCGAATTCCTCTTTCGGGATTTTCTTGTGAAGTTCCACTGCCTCGAACATGGCCGCCTCCCCTTGGTCATGGGCCGTAAATGACAGATTAGCAGGTTGCTGAAAAAGTCCACGCTGGACTTTTTCAGCTCGCTCCGCCGCGGCACATGTCCGCGGCACGGTCTAAAATATGCGTACAATCAATTGTTTATGTGGATTTCGGAGCGCCTCGATTGAGAATTCTTCCGCCCAGTCGCTTTAGCATTTCTTCAATGGCGGCGCGGCAGGCGGCGATCCGGCCGGCGGCTATGCTGCGCAACACCAGGTTCACGCCGAGCGTGCCACGCCGGAAAAAGGGGTAGCTGCCGACGCTTACATCCGGGAATGCAGATTGAATCGCCCCGAGATCAGACGCCATTGCGCCTTCCAGCAAATCGGTGGTCACGGATACCGTCAGTATCGGCGGCCCGCCGGACAGGCGATCCACGATGCCGTCGAACATGACCTGCATGATGGACGGCACGCCGGGCAGCACGAATACATTCTCCAGCTGGAAGCCCGGGGCGCCGCTGACCGGATTGCCGATCAGCCGCGCTCCTTCCGGGATGTCGGCCATGCGCAGGCGCGCCTCGTTGAGCGTGCCCGGCTCGTAGTAGCGATCCAGCGCCTCCACGGCCTCCGGGCTGCGCCGCAGGGGGACGCCAAAGACCCGGGCCACGGTGGCCGAGGTAATGTCGTCGTGAGTCGGGCCAATGCCGCCGGTGGTGAACACGTAGGTAAACCGGGCGCGACACTCATTTATATGGGCAATGATGGCGGCCTCGTTATCGGCAATTACGCGCGCCTCCACCAGCCGGATCCCCAGCGCATCGCAGCGTTGTCCGAGAAATGCGAGATTCGCATCCTGGGTCCGGCCGGACAATATCTCGTTACCGATGATCAACACGCAAGCTGACGGGGAAGGCATGTTGCGGTCCCAGACTACGAGTCATGGATTAACGGGAGAGCTACAAGCAACCAGCTATACGCTGCAAGGAAAGGCAACAGCCGGATCGATCCATTTGTTCGGCCCCCGGTGTCCCTTGTGGCTTGTAGCTTGTAGCTGGGTTGTCATCCCGACGACGCAGACCGTTCCACCTGAACATTGTCGATTAACCTCGCCTTTCCCAGCCACGCGGCCGTCAGGACCGACAGCCTGCGGTCGTCCGGCCGCGGCGCGCCGAGATCGGCAGAGCGCCGGACGCTGAAATATTCGGGCCGCAGCCCGGCCTGCTGCAGTGCCCACATCCCGTCCGATTCGACGCGCGGGAAATTATCTTCACCCCTGAGCAGACGTCCGGCGGCGTCCTGCAGCGTCCGGTAAATGACCGGCGCCAGCGCGCGCTCCTCCCGCGACAGATAGGCGTTGCGCGAACTCATCGCCAGCCCGTCGGCCTCGCGCACGATGGGCATGCCCATTACCCGCACAGGGATACACAGGTCCTTCACCATGCGTTCAATGACCAGGAGTTGCTGGTAGTCCTTTTCCCCGAACAGCGCGACGTCCGGTTCCACGTTCACGAACAGCTTGCTGACCACGGTGGCGACGCCGGAAAAATGCCCGGGACGGAACCTGCCGCACAGGATATCCGAGAGCTCCGGCACCGTGATGCGCGTGTCCACGTCCAGTCCGCCGGGATATAACTGCGTCAGGTCCGGGGCAAACAGCAGGTCAAGCCCGTTGGCGGACAGCTTGCGGCTGTCCTCGGCCAGCGTGCTGGGGTAGCGCTCATAATCTTCCCCTTTGCCGAATTGGATCGGGTTGACGAAGATGCTGACCACGGTCCGGTCGGCGATTTCCCGTGCCCGCGCCAGCAGCGACAGGTGCGCGCCGTGCAAGTTGCCCATGGTCGGCACCAGCGCGATGCTATTCCCCTGCCGCTTCCAGTGACGGATGATCTCGCGCAGATCGGGCAGATCGTGCACGGTCAGCATGCGCACGCCGGCCTCGGACTCATGCAGCAGCAACGAGTTCATCAGTGATCAGAGCCGTGCATGGGTTCGGGGAACGTCCCCGATTTGACCGCCTGCACATAGTCACGCACTGCCTGCTGGATGCTGCCGCCCTGTTGCAGGAAATTCTTCGCCATGCGCGGCGTGCGCATGGACACACCGATCAGATCGTGCAGCACCAGCACCTGTCCGTCGCAGTCCGGGCCGGCGCCGATCCCGATCACGGGCATGGACACCGCCGCGCGCACGCGTCCGGCGAGCGCGGAGGGCACGCACTCCAGCACCAGCAATTCCGCTCCGGCCGCCTCCAGCGCTTGGGCGTCGCTGAAGATCATCTCCGCCGCCTCCGGCTCGCGGCCCTGGATACGGTGCCCTCCGAACTTGTTCACCGATTGCGGCGTCAGCCCCAGATGCGCGCACACCGGGATGCCGCGTTCGGAAAGTTTCGCCACCGTGTCGCACAGCCAGCTCCCGCCTTCGGGCTTCACCATGTGCGCCCCGTTTGCGATCAGACGCGCGGCATTCACGAGCGCCTGATCCGGTGTTGCGTAACTCATGAACGGCATGTCGCTGACGATCAGCGACCCGGACGCGCCGCCGGCGACGAGCCGCGTATGGTAGACCATGTCGTCCATCGTCACGGCCAGGGTATTGGCAGCCCCGTGCAACACCATGCCGAGGGAATCACCGACCAGGACGATCTCGACGCCGTTCTCCGACAGCAGGCGCGCAAAGGTTGCATCATAGGCTGTCAGCGCGACGATCTTCCCACCGGCGTGTTTGAGCGCCCGCAGACCCTGCAAGGTGATGGCCGGTTGCATGAGGCGGCTATTCTTCATCCAAGACCGTCCGTGAATCAACCGCGGCGGCTTCCACATCCAGCAGCCACAGTCCCTCGGACCCCAGTTTTTCGAGGACATGCCGCGCCGGCCCCACGCCGGGGATGGTGATTTCCGGCGCCAGCTCCAGCAACGGCGCCAGAACGAAGTTCCGGTTGCAGATCTCGGGGTGTGGCAATGTGAGGCGCGCATCGCGGAACTGCAACTGATCATACAGCAGCAGATCCAGGTCCAGCGTCCGCGGTCCCCAGCGTTCGCCGCCGCGGACCCGCCCGTGCCGCGACTCGATTGCCAACAGGTGATCCAGCAGCGCCGGCGGAGTCAATGCTGTGTCAATCTTTGCCACGGCATTTACATAATCCGGCTGGGACGCCAGCCCCACGGCGCGGCTGCGATAACTGCGGGAACACTGCACAACCCGCAGGCCCGGAATCTGAACCAGATCGCGCAGCGCGCGTTGCAATGTCGCGGCGGGGTCCCCCAGGTTGGCGCCCAGTCCGATGAACGCGATGCTCACGTGGTGTTGCCGCGGCGTCCCGAACGGCGCCGGCGGCGGCGCGGCCGCGCCGGCGATTCCGCCGCTTCGGATTCAACCTCCGTTGCCGGCGCATCTTTCTGCGCCGTCGTCCACCATTCGCAGGCGTCACGGAGATTTTCGCCGGCGCGATTGCGCAGCAGCAGGAAGTCGTAGGCCGCGCGAAAGCGCGGATGGGACAGCAACCGCTGCGGGCGCCGGCCGGCGCCGCGCATCAACCGCGGCTGGAATTGCCAGATTTCACGCGCCATCTGCGTGAAACGGCGCGGGATCGCCGTGCGCGCCACCTGCCGCGAGATCACCGCGTCCGCCGCCAGTTCGACGGCCTCGAATTCCCCGAGCCCGCGGGCGACATGGTCCCCCGCCAGTGAATGCATCTGCGGCCACAACATCGCCGCCAGCAGGAATCCCGGCGTCACCGGCCGGGACTCGGCGAGCCGCTGATCGGTATCGCGCAGCGCGTGGATCACCAATGTCTGCGGAAAACCGTTCTCTTCGCGCCCAAGCACCACCTCGGTCTCCGGGAACAACGCGCCGAACAAATCATGGTGGCGCAACGCCTCGAAGGTCTGCACCGCGCACCCGCTGAGGAACAGCTTCAGAAACTCTTCAAACAACCGCGCCGACGGGATCGCCTCCAGCAACGGGGCGAGTTCGCGGATCGGCCGTTCGGTCTCCGGATGAATGCGAAATCCGAGTTTCACCGCGAAGCGCACCGCGCGCAGCAGCCGCACCGGATCCTCGCGATAGCGCTGCTCCGGATCGCCGATGAGCCGGATCAGGCCGGCGCGGATGTCCGCCAGCCCGCCGACGTAATCAACGACCGAGAAGTCGTCAATGTTGTAGAACAGCGCATTGGCGGTGAAATCGCGGCGCCAGACGTCATCGTCAATGCTGCCGTAGACGTTGTCGCGCACGATGCGGCCGTCCAGGTCGCTGACGTGGTGCGCGGCACGGAACGTGGAGACCTCGATGACCTCCGCGCCGAAGCGCACGTGGGCAAGGCGGAAGCGCCGGCCGATGAGCCGGCAGTTGCGGAACAGCTCGCGCACCTGCTCCGGGTGTGCATTGGTCGCTACGTCGAAGTCCTTGGGTTCGCGCCCGAGCAGGAGATCGCGCACGCTTCCGCCCACCAGGCAGGACTGATAACCGGCGTTTTTCAGCCGGTACAGCACCTTGAGGGCGTTTTCGCTGATGGCGTCCCGCGAAATATTGTGCTCGGCGCGGGCGACGATTTGCGGCCGCGGCCGCAACGGGGTGACTTTGTCTGTGTATTCGGACTTCATGCGCATCGAAAGCGCGGGCAGGCGCTGTCGTGGTGACCGGCTATGGTATCATCGCGGCCCGCTTCGCGGCCCAATGCTCCCTTCGTCTAGTGGCCCAGGACGTCGCCCTCTCACGGCGAAAACAGGGGTTCGAGTCCCCTAGGGAGCGCCACATTGACCGCCAAGGGGATCGCTCCCGGTGCTGGGCGGCGAGAATTCGCCCGGACACCGTCAAGGCTTCGTTTTGTCAATGCAGCCCGAGACGGAGTACCTCGGGCCCTTGTCGCCGTTGAGTGTGCCCCGCGTCCCGGTCACGGACGAGTTCAACTTGCAATTAATGCCGTAGCCGCCGTTGTTGGTCGTTGTGGTATTGGGATCGTCCCCCTGGTGCCCCAGTTCGACACCTGAATTACCGGTGACCAGGACGCCACTTTTGCCGTTGGCGTCAATGGCGTTCTGGTTCAGGCTGGCGAAGGAAACGTTGGCCACGTAGACGCCGTTCTGCGCGTTGTTTCTGATGCTGTTCCCTTCCATGTCCGCGCCTGATGAGTCGATCACGACGACGCCATCGTCGTTGTCCCGGATGGTGTTTCCAACGATGGATGCGAAGGAGTGCTCTCCGACCTCAATTCCGGCCTCGCCGTTGTTCCGAATCGTGCTGCTGAGGATCACGACGTGTCCGCCGTGGACGAAAATTCCAACTCCCCCGGCGTCTTCGACGACGCTGTCCTGAATCCGGTGGGAGCCGAGGGGGCTCACGGAGATGGCATCATCCCCTCCAGTCACCGTCAGCCGTTTGAGGGTGGTGCCCGACGCAGTAAGATTGACGACTACGCCGCTCGTGGCGGTAATTGTTGCGCCGTTCTGGCCATCCAGAGTCAATGTTTTTCCGACTTCCACATTCTCATTGCAGGTACCGCTCAGCAGAATCGTGTCACCGTCCCCCGCCGCGTTGATCACGGACTGGAGGCTCTCGCTGGCGCAGTTGGCATTGACCGTCGCCCCCAGGACCCCGGGTCCAAAGACCACCCCTCCTGCCAGTACGACCAGTGCGCGCAGAACTTGCCGTGCCCGTCTCATGATCCAGCCCCCTATCAAGCAGCCAAACCGTAGCCCCTATGCCCCGATCCTGTTCCCCGCACGATACGGGAGTCAAGGGCGCCTCGCGGTCCGCGTTGGAGACGCATGAATCCGGCCCGAAAAGGCGCAGTCAGGGAGCGACTTGGTCGCTTGCGAAACTGGATTTGAAACACGCGTCCTCCGGCGAACATTGCGCCGATTCCCCTTTTTTGGGCGGCTGGGCTCCGGCCGGATCGCGTGCCCGGCAGCGGCTTATGGACAAATGGGATAATAAATGTGTGCGCGATGGGTGCAATCATTCTTCAAGTCCCTGCGGTCTCGCGCGCCGCCTGGGCGCAATGACCTACGACGGCCTGTTGCTGACCGGCGTGTTGTGTGTCGCGACGCTGCCGCTGCTCTCGCTGACCGGCGGCGAGGCGATATCAAGCGGGAACCCGTTGTACCCGGCGTATCTGCTGGGGATCTCCTGGCTCTATTTCACCGCCCAGTGGACACGCGGCGGCCAGACACTGGGCATGCGCGCCTGGCGCATCCGGCTGATCGCAAACGGCGGCGGGGGCGCCGGCTGGGGTCCGTGCAGTACGCGTTTCGCGGCGGCACTGCTGTGCTGGCTTCCCGCGGGACTTGGATTCCTTTCCGGGATCGGCCGCGCCGACGGCCTGCCCTGGCACGATCGCCTGTCGGGCACCCGACTCATTGTGGATCCGTCTCCTGCCGGGTGACCTGCTACTGACCAACAGCCAGAAAGTACATGGCCGGGATGAACCCGGCCTTGTTTTGGCCGGCTGAAAGCCGGCCCCACAGTTTGCAGAGTCTCAATCCCTGAGCATCCAGATCAGCACTCCAATCAGCATCACCGTCGGGGTGACCACGCCCAGCGGCGGCGCCAGGCCATAGACCATGCCCAGATTGCCGGACGCCTGATTGACGATGTGAAACAGCACGCCCGCCGCCGCGCCCTGGAACACGCGCTGGCCCACCGGCGCCGAACGCACATGCGCCCGCACCAGCGGTACCGCGAGCACGATCATGGCCAGGATGGAAAACGGCCGGACCAGCTTTACCCACAGGGCCTGTTCATATACTCGGCTGTCCTGGGAATTTTTCCTCAGGTACCCGATGTAGCGGGCCAGGCCGACGACGGTCAGGTACTGGGGCTCGATGATCACGAGGCTCAACATGCGCGGATCCAGCAGCGAGTCCCAGGCCGCGCGTTTCAGGCTGCGCTGGGTGATGGTCTCTCCGTCAATGGTCGTCTGCTGGATCCCCTCCAGCAGCCACCCGTCTGCCGTGTACCGGGCCTCCCGGGCGCGCGTGCTGGTGCGCAGGCGGCTGTCGCCGTCGAATTCATATATATAGATCTGCTCCACGCGCCGGCCCGGCAGGATCTTGCGGATGTTGATGTAGCTGTTGCCGTCGCGCGCCCAGAACCCGTACTTGGTCTTCAGCGTGATCTGCTGCGTCATCGCAATCGAGCGCAGATGCTGCGCCTTTTCCTCAGCGAACGGCGCCACCAGCTCGCCGACGATGATCGCGAGCAGCACCAGCGGCAGGGCTGCTTCGACCAGCAGCCGGCCCAGCTCCGCCTGCGAAACGCCCGCGGTGCGGATCACCGCCAGTTCGCTGCCGTGCGCAAGAATGCCGAGCGTGGCCATGGAACCGATCATCGCGGCAATGGGAAACAGCTCCGAGGCGAGGCGCGGCATGGTCAGCAGTACGTAAAAGGAAGCCTGAACCGGGCCGTAGTTTCCCTTGCCCGCATCCTCGAGTTGATCGATGAGCGAGAAGAACGAAAACAAAGCCAGCAGCACCGCCAGCGCCAGCAGCGTGGTCCAGAACAGCATGCCGGCGAAGTAGCGCCGGAACACGGACATGCCGACGTCCGCCATGTCAATGTGCCCGGCGCAGGCGCCGGCGCAGATCCGGCAGGTACAGGATCAGCAGCAGCGCGGAGATCAGCAGGGCGTGCACCCACCATAACCCGATGAAACCGGAGATCTGATCGCGTTTGAACAGCGTCTTCGAGATGCCGAGCAGGTTGCTGTAAATGAAGTAGATCGCCACCGCGACGAACACCGGCGTGTAACGGTGCTCATTGAACGCGAACCGGTTCATCGCGACGCCCAGGAGCGGCAGCAGCAACGCCGCGATGATCGCGGACAGCCGCCATTGCAGTTCGGCATGATGCGCCGGCGTCGCCTGGCGCAGCAGTTGCAGCGTCGGGATCGCCTCCAGCTCATCGGGGACCGGCCCCGCCGTGCCCTGCTGCAACAGGACGGCGTAGGTCTGGTACTCGGTGATCTGGTAATCGAGCGCCCCCGGCTGGCCCAGGTAGCGGCGGCCGTCTTCAAACACCACGTAGCGGCTGCCGGTGCGGGCCTCGGTCCGGTAGTGCGCCCGATCCGAGGTCAGCACGCCGAGATGGGCCCGCTCCCGCACCTGCAGGAACACGTCTTCCATGATCTCGCGGCCCCTGGCCGCGCGTTCGACATACACGATGCGATCGCCCTTGCTGAATTCCCGGAACTGTCCCGGCGCGATGCCGGTCACGTCCGACTCGACCTCGGCCCGATCGCGGAGTTCCTGCACCTCGCGCTCGGCCCACGGCGCGACGAAAAAACTCACCAGCAGGACCGGCAATGCATACAGTGCCGCGACGCGCGCCACGGTCGCCATCTGGAAACCGGAGGAAAGACCGGCGACCGCGATCATCACCAGCTCCCGGTCCCGCGCCATGCGCGACATGGCCAGTATGACCGCGAGGAAAATGCTGATGGGCAGGATCTTGGGCAGCATCGCGAGCAGTTTCATCGCCAGCATGCTCAGGATGAGCCCGGCCGGCAGCTTGCCGGCCGCCGCTTCCGCCAGATAGTCCACGAACCGGTTGCTCGCGAGCACGAGCAGCAGGACGCCCAGGACCCAGCCGGACTTTTCCAGGATCTCCCGATGAATGTGACGTTCGAGTATCATCATTTATATTCTATGGACTTCAGCATAAAAAGCGGAAACCCGGAAAAGCAGCGCAGCGCCTGCCTGATCGTCGGCGTCACCGAAACGCGCAAGCTGACTCCGTCCGCCCGGGCCGTGGACGACAGCAGCGGCAAGCACCTTTCCAACGTGCTGCGGCGCGGCGACATGGACGGCAAGATCGGCCAGTCGCTGCTGCTGCACGGCGTCCCCGGGACGCTGGCGGATCGCGTCCTGCTCATCGGCTGCGGGCGCGAGCGCGACATCAACGAGCGCCAGTATCGCACCATCACCGAGAATGCCATGCGCGCGGTTTCGGCCACCGGCGCGGGGGATGCGGTCAGCTACCTGCCGGATCTCAACGTCAAGGGGCGCGATCATTACTGGAAACTGCGCCAGGCGCTGGAGATCGCAAGCCATGTCGGCTACGAGTTCCGCGAATTCAAGAGCCGCAAGAAAGGCGCCGGGCGATCGCTGAAGCGCCTGACGCTGATGGTGCCGTCGCGGCGCGAACTGCCGGTGGGCGAACAGGCGATGCGCGACGGACTGGCCATCAGCCGTGCGGTCAAGTTGACGCGCGATCTGGCAAATCGCCCCGCCAACGTGTGCACGCCAACGCATCTCGCCGGTCACGCGCAAACGCTCGCGCGCACCCATCGCAACCTGCGCTGCAAGGTGCTGGATCGTCCGGCCATCGAAAAACTCGGCATGCATTCCTTTCTGTCCGTGGCGCAGGGCAGCCAGGAACCGCCGAAGCTGATCGTGCTCGAATATCGCGGCGGCAGGAAGGGCGCGAAACCCATCCTGCTGGTGGGCAAGGGCGTCACCTTCGACAGCGGCGGCATTTCCATCAAGCCGGCGCAGGCCATGGACGAGATGAAGTTCGACATGTGCGGCGCCGCTGCGGTGCTCGGAGCCATCGCCGCCGCCGCCGACCTGCGCCTGCCGCTGGATGTGGTCGGCGTCATTCCGGCCACCGAGAACATGCCCGGCGGCCGCGCCACCAAACCCGGCGACATCTTCACCAGCATGTCCGGCCAGACCGTCGAGGTGCTGAACACCGATGCCGAAGGGCGGCTCATCCTGTGCGATGCGCTGACTTATGCGGAGCGGTTCAATCCTGCCGCCGTCATTGACATCGCCACGCTCACCGGCGCGTGCGTCGTGGCGCTCGGGCACCACGCCACCGGGCTGCTTGCGAATCACGCCCCGCTCGCGCGCAGTCTGCTGGACGCGGGCGAGAACAGCGCGGATCGGGCCTGGCAACTGCCGTTGTGGGAGGAGTATCAAAAACAGCTCGACAGCCCGTTCGCGGACATTGCCAATGTGGGGGGCCGGGACGCCGGGACCATTACCGCGGCGTGTTTTCTGTCCCGCTTCGCCGAAAAATACCACTGGGCGCACCTGGACATCGCCGGCACCGCGTGGACCACCGGCAAAAACAAGGGCGCCACCGGCCGCCCGGTTCCCCTGCTCGTGCAGTACCTTATTGATCAGTGCGCCGCCAGGTGAAGCGAAGAGCCGAAAGTTCAAAGTGAAAAGTTGAAAGTAAAACAACGGAACTGGAAAAGGAGGCACGGCAGTCCGATTGAACCGCGGTTCCGTGGTCTTTACTTTTCACTTTTAACTTTTCACTTTTAACTGCCTTCAAAATGCCCCGCGTTGACTTCCATGTACTCTCCGCATCGGAGTCGCCGTTGCGCTTCGCCTGCGACATGGCGGCGCGCGTCCGCGAAGAAGACATGATCCTGCACATCCATGCCGGCTCCCGTGAAGATGCGGTGGCGCTGGACAGCCTGCTGTGGACCTTTCGCGACATCAGTTTTCTGCCCCATGCGCTGGCCGATGACCGCGCCGCCGAGACCGTGCCCATCACCGTGGGCTGGCCGGGCGTGATGCCGCGGACAAAACAGGCGCTCATCAATCTGAGCGAAGACATACCGGAATTCGCTGGAGACTTTGAGCGCGTCATCGAACCGGTCCCGGCGGCGCCGGAGTTGCGCGATCAGTCCCGGCAGCGATTCCGCCGGTACCGCGAACAGGGCTGGGAACTGTTTACCCATGAACCGGAGCAGGATCATGGCGGACAGTAAGAAACAATCCCCTCCGGGCGCGCTGGATCAGCGCATTGATGAACTGGAATCCGTGCTTGCGGCCGCACAGCACGGCAAGACGGCGGTGGATGCCGCGGCCATCCCGATCCTCGATGACGAAGTCGTTGTGCCGGCAGTAACGCCTGAACCGGCAACCGAACCGGCTCCGGAACAGAAGCTGACGCCGCGGCAACTGGTGGAGCTGGGGCAACGGCTTCAGCAACGCGTGGACTCGGAACTGAACGAGCTGGCGGAGGTGATCCGCGGCATCGTCAAACGCTGCATCCTGGAAGAGCTGCGCAAGGAGCTGCCGCACGCGGGCAGCCCGACGACCGCGAAAAAACCGGATACGCCCTGACATGGACAAGTCCTACAGTCCCGCCGGCATCGAATCCCGGTGGTACGACACCTGGGAGCAACGCGGGTATTTCGCGCCGGGCGGCGGTCATCAGGCCTATTGCATCGTGCTGCCGCCGCCAAACGTCACCGGCAGCCTGCACATGGGGCATGCCTTCCAGCAGACGCTGATGGATGTCCTGATCCGCTATCACCGCATGCGCGGCGACGACACGCTGTGGCAATGCGGCACCGACCACGCCGGCATTGCCACGCAGATGGTGGTGGAGCGGCAACTGGAACAGCAGGGCAGAACCCGCGGGCAACTGGGCCGCGAGGCCTTCCTGCGCGAGGTCTGGCAATGGAAGGAGGCCTCCGGCAGCGCCATCACGCGCCAGTCGCGGCGACTCGGCACGTCCATGGACTGGACGCGGGAACGGTTCACGATGGACGCGGGACTGTCCGCCGCCGTGCAGGAGGTGTTCATCCGCCTCCACGGGGACGGACTCATCTACCGCGGCACGCGGCTGGTGAACTGGGACCCGGTGCTGCACACCGCCGTGTCCGATCTGGAAGTGATATCGGAGGAAGAATCGGGTCATCTGTGGCATCTGCGCTATCCCGTGGCGGAGTCGGATCGGCAACTGATTGTCGTCACGACGCGCCCGGAAACCATGCTCGGCGACACGGCGGTGGCGGTGCACCCGCGGGACGAACGCTACCTGGATCTGGTGGGCCGGGAGGTTGACCATCCGCTCACACGGCGGCACATCCCCATCATCGCCGATGACTACGTGGATCCGGCCTTCGGCAGCGGCTGCGTCAAGATCACGCCGGCGCACGATTTCAACGACTACGCCATCGGCCAGCGGCACAAGCTGCCGCTCATCAACATCTTCACCCCGGACGCGGCGCTGAACGACAACGTGCCGGCGGACTATCGCGGACTGGATCGTTTCGCGGCGCGCAAGCGCGTGGTCTCCGATCTCATGGCCGCGGGCCTCGTGGAGAAAATCCAGGATCACAAATTGATGGTGCCGCGCGGCGACCGCTCCGGCGCGGTGATCGAGCCCTACCTTACGGATCAGTGGTACCTGAAAATCGCGCCACTGGCGGAGCCCGCCATCCGTGCCGTGGAGGACGGCCGCATCCGCTTCGTGCCGGAAAACTGGTCAAAGACCTACTTTGAATGGATGCGCAACATCCAGGACTGGTGCATCAGCCGGCAATTGTGGTGGGGGCACCGCATTCCGGCGTGGCAGGATACCGAAGAAAATTGGTATGTCGCCAAATCGGAACAGGACGCTTTAGCCCAGGCGAAGAAGAAATTAGGGCGAAATGTAGACTCAGACGAATTGGCCCAGGATGGCGATGTATTGGACACCTGGTTCTCCTCCGCGTTGTGGCCGTTTTCGACGCTGGGTTGGCCGGCCGATACCCCTGAAC
>JACORW010000054.1 GCA_016179185.1 Gammaproteobacteria bacterium
ATGGTCGTGACCACCTGCGTCGCCGCCAGTTGCGCGTACTCCTTCCGCTCCGCCAGCTCCACGATGTTCTGATTCAGAACGATCAGATCGGCCTTCTTGCCCGCGGCCAGCGTCCCGGTCAGTGATTCCTGCTGCAGCGCCGCGGCGGCATTGCGTGTATAGGCGGCGATGGCGTCGTGGATGCTGATACGCTCGTCCGCGTTGAACACCGCCCCGTCCTGGTTGGCGCGGCTGATGGCCATCGCGATGTGAAAGAACGGCCGTGGATCGCGCGTGTCCACCGGCGCGTCGCTGCCGGCGACGATGATCCCGCCGGCGTTGAGGATGCTTTGCGCAGGATAGGCATTGCGCATCATGTAGCTGCGCGGGTCGTACAGGTCGTCAAGGTTCTTCACACGGTTGATGAACGGAGTCACCAGCAGGTCGTAGGGCGGGTTGGGGGTCATCCACGAGAATGTGAAGGCCACGTACAGGCCGAGTGCGCCGATGCGTTTCCGATCGCCCGGGTGGACCAGTTGCGCATGGGCGATGGTGTAGGGGATATGGCTCTGTCCGAATTCATCGCGCAATGCCGCGAAGTTCGCCACGGCGATACGTACGGCGCGATCGCCGATGGCGTGGGCATGAATGGCAAAGCCGTCCTGGGCCAGCGCCCGCATGTAGTTGCGGACGAAAGTCTCATCGTGCTCCAGCCGGCCGTAATTTACCTCGCACTGGCGCGGATGAAATCCATGGGCGGCGCGGAATTTGTTTAGCTGCGCGGTGCCGGCATACTTCGCCGGGTTTGCCTGCACGGACCGGCAGGGTTCGGACTCGAGATCCACGTAGCCGGCGAACTCGATGCCGGCGTCATCGGTGGCAACCCTGAACAGCGGCTGGCGGTACGGGTGCAATACCGCGCCGTTCGGCAGCGTCGGTGGATCGTTGTAGGGATTGCCCTCCAGCACGCCGTCAATGAACAGTTTGGCCGCGCCGGCCTTGATCAGCGGATGCCCCCGGAATTGGTCGCGCGTGGCGCGCAGATCGGCCAGCACGCGCGGGATCTGGATCTCCCCGGACTTCCTGTCCCGATAGGTGGAGAAGTCCGGGAGCAGGGCCGCCGTCAGGCGAAACGTCATTTCCCTGTTTTCCGCCAAGGCCGCAAACAGCAGCAGAAGCGCGGGCGACAGCGCGGCATCCTGCACCGAGGTAATGCCGCTTGCGGCAAGGATCTGCGCGATCTGCGGCATTTGCGCGGCGTCCATCTGCGCGAGACCCCACAGGTCGGGGGGATTCACCAGCAGGCGCGCGCCTTCGCTCAGCGCGCCGTTCGGCGCGCCGTCGGCGCTGACGCCGATGTATTCGCGAAAGCCGGAGAAGTGCGAGTTCAGGGTCGTCGCGCTCAGCCCGACTTGCCGGCCGCGGCTGTCCGTGGCGCGGGCCAGCGCCGCGCTGTTGACCGCGGCGTGGTGGCCGTCGTTGCCGCGCAGGAAAATGGGTACGGATTTCGATGCGGCATCCAGTGCGGCGCGCAGGGTCGGAATACCGGCGCCGGCCGCGTTGCCGGCGGCGAAATTCCATTGATTCACCATGAGCCAGCCGTTCACGAGCGGATATTGTTTCAGGCAGTCCCCGACCCGCGCCGACAGTTGATCCAGCGGCAATGGCTCGCTGTTCAGATCGCAGGCGTCCGGTTGCACCAGCCCAAGGACGTGAATGTGCGCGTCGTGCAGTCCGGGCAGGATCATCTTTTGATCCAGCCCGACGATGCGGGTGTTGTCTCCCACATAGGTGCGGGCATCCGAATTGCTGCCGACGAACACAATGCGGTCCTCGCGCACGGCGATGGCCTGGGCGACGGTGCGCTCCGCGTCGGCGGTGTAGACGTAACCATTGAGATAGACCGTATCCGCGGGCGGCACGGCGGCGGCCGAGGGTACGGATTCCCGCGGCGGCGTTCTCGAGGCCGGGGCAGGGGACTCGGCCTGATTGCACGCGCCCAGGATCAGCGCAAGCGGCAGACATGCCAATGGCCGCGCGCGCCGGAGGAATTTCGACGAAGACATGGAATTCGGCCGGAACAGTGGGGAAGCGACTCCGCGGCAATTATACTGCACGCCGCCATGCAGGACATGAACGGGCTTTCCGAACTGACCGCGGACACGCTGCTGTCCGCGCTGCGCCGCAACGGCACCGCCGCCGTCATGGTGGCGATCTGCGATCTGGCCGGGCAATTGCGCGGCAAGACGCTGTCACTGGAAAAATTTGCCGCGAGCCTGGCGCCCGGGTGCCCGTTCCCGCCGATCTTTCCGATCACGGATTTCGCCGATGCGATCATGCCGGTCCGCGCGACGCCGGCGCTGGATCGTCTCGGTAATGGCTGCGCCCGGCTCGCGCCTGAGTCGTTCCGGGATATCCGCTGGCCGGGTGGGCCGCGCAGCGCGCTGCTGATGGCCGAGATGACCGGTGCCGAGGCCGTGCTGGATCCGCGCGCCCTGTGGGCCCGGATGCTGGCCCATGCCGGCCGGGCCGGGTACTCGCCCCTGGCCGCATTGGAGTACGAATTCACGTTGTTCAGGGAGACGCACGAATCGGTGCATGCGCGGCAGTTCCGCGATCTGGCGCCGGCCACGCCGCAGTCGGATTTGTATGGAGTCTGGCGAACCTGGAGGTCGGCGGAATTCTGGGACGGGCTGCGGGAGGTCCTGAATACGGCCGGTATTTCGCCGGAGGCAATGCATCCGGAAATCGGCCGGGGATCGTGTGAAGTGATCCTCGCCCCGGCGAACGGCATGCGCGCCGCGGACAACGCGGCCATTTACCGCGCACTGGTCAGGGCGCACGCCGCGCGGCATGGACTCCTGGCGACATTCATGGCGCGCTGGTCGGGAAGCGCGCCGGGAAATTCCGGGCATGTGCATATTTCGCTGCGGAACCGGGACGGCGCGGCGGTGTTTCACGACCCGGGCGCGCCGCATTCATTGAGCCGCACCTGCCGGCAGTTCATCGCCGGCTTGCAGCAGGAGCTGCCGCAGATGATCCTGATGTTGATGCCCAACGTGAATTCCTACCGCAGGCTGGCGCCCGGCGCCTGGTCCTTCGATCCGCGCTGGTGCCTGTGGGGGATCGACAATCGCACGGTGCCGATCCGCGTGTTGCCCGGGGACGCCGGCGGGCTCCATCTGGAGGTGCGCATTCCCGGCGCAGATGCCAATCCTTATCTGACTTTGGCGGCGGTGCTGGGCGCGGGACTGCGCGGGATTGAAGAATCTCTGGAACCTTCGGAGCCGCAGGAGGGGAACGCCTGCGAATCGCGGCGGGACTGGCCCGGCCGGCTGCGCCTGCCGCAGACAATGGTCGAGGCCATTGACCGTTTCAGCGCGTCATCTCTGGTCGCGGAACGGTTCGGCGCGGAATTCCAGCGCGTGTTTGCCGAAACGCGGCGCGCGCAGGAGCGCGAATCGCGCGATGCGGTCAGTGAATGGGAGTTGCGGCGGTTCCTGGAGTAGGAAAATGCGCTTGTGGGGCCGGTTTCATCCCGGCCATGCGAATTGCAATTATTTCATCCGGCTGCGCTGTTCCTGCCTCACCAGTCCCGCCATGACACCCTCGATGGCGAATTCGCGTTCGCGCAGATCTATCTCGATGACGCTGAACTCGCGGTTGGCCGGGCGCAACTGCACCCGGTAGTGGGCCTTGTGAAAGAATTTCACCGTGACCTCGTCGCCGTCAATGCGGGCCACGACGATCTGGCCGTTGTCGGCCTGGCGCGCGCGGCGCACAGCCAGCAGATCCCCGTCCAGAATCCCGGCATCGCGCATGCTCATGCCGCGAACGCGCAGCAGGTAGTCCGCCCGCGGGTGAAATAACGCCCGATCCACGCGCAGGTGATCCTCGATGTGCTCCGCGGCCAGGATGGGCTGCCCCGCGGCGACGCGACCGACGACCGGCAGCGTGTATTCCGGCGTCAGCATGCCCTGGGCGAGCAGCCTGATCCCGCGCGAGGTGCCGGGAACCAGTTCGATGACCCCTTTCTGCTCCAGGGCGCGCAGGTGCTGCTCCGCCGCGTTCGGCGACCTGAACCCCATCAGCTTGCAGATCTCGCCGCGCGTGGGCGGGAGGCCGGTCCGCTCGATCGTATCCCGGATCAGCTTCAGAATCTGGGTCTGGCGCGACGTCAGGTCAGTCATTCAGGCTCCACTGCATACTATACGCGCATACAGTATCAGAAAAACATTCGCATTTAACCGCCCGGCGGCGGCTCGGTTGCCTGCAGCAGGGGCTTCACCAGGTCGAGCGGCAGCGGGAAGGCGATGACCGAGCTCTTGTCGCCGGCGATCTCGGTGAGCGTCTGGAGGAAACGCAGTTGCATGCTTAGTGGATTCCCGGCCAGCGTCTGCGCCGCCGCGAGCAGTTTCTCCGAGGCCTGCAGCTCGCCCTCGGCGTGGATGATCTTGGCGCGCCGCTCGCGCTCGGCCTCCGCCTGCTTGGCGATCGCGCGGATCATGCTCTCGTTGAGGTCCACGTGCTTGAGTTCGACGTTGCTGACCTTGATTCCCCAGGCCGAGGTCTGGACATCCAGGATCTTCTGTATGTGCACGTTGAGGCGCTCGCGTTCGGCCAGCATCTCATCGAGCTCGTGCTGTCCCAGCACCGAGCGCAGCGTGGTCTGCGCAAGCTGGCTGGTCGCTGCGAGGAAATTCTCAACCTGGATGATGGCACGCTCAGGATCGATGACCCTGAAATAGATCACGGCATTGACCTTGACCGAGACGTTGTCGCGGGAGATGACATCCTGCGCCGGGACGTCCAGCACCACGGTACGCAGCTCCACGCGGATCATCTTCTGGATGCCGGGAACGATGACAATGAGCCCCGGGCCCTTGACCTCCTGGAACCGCCCGAGGAAAAACACCACGCCGCGTTCGTATTCCAGCAGGATGTTGAGAATCGTCCACAGGAACAGGAAAGCGAAGGCAATCAGCAGTGTCAGCACGGTAAATGGCATGTCAGTGTTCCTCCTTCTGCGGTTTCACAATGAGTGTCAGTCCGTCGAGGCCGGTGATGCGCACTGCCTGTCCCCGCTGGAGCGGCGCGGGCGAGACGGCCTGCCAGGACTCCCCCTGCACGCGCACCCGGCCCGCGCCCTGGAAATCCTCCAGTGCCTCGCCGAGGCTCCCGATCATCTGTTCGCGACCGCTGACGACCCGGCGCCGGTGGATACGGACGGCAAGCGCGGCCACGCCCATGAAGAACAGGGCGCTCAAGGCGGCGAAGGCGCCGATCAGGCCGATGGACAGTTCGAACCCCTCCAGGCCGGGCTCGAACAGGATCACGGAGCCGGCAATAAAAGCGATGATGCCGCCAATCCCGAGCACGCCGAAACTGGATACGAACAGTTCGCCGACCATGAACGCGACCCCCACGAGGATCAGCGCCAGCCCCGCATAGTTGACCGGCAGCACCTGCAACGCATACATGGCGAGCAACAGGCAGATCGCCCCCACGACGCCGGGCAGCACGTAACCGGGGCTCGCGAGTTCAAAAAACAGTCCGTAGATCCCGAGCAGCATCAGGATGTAGGCGACGTTGGGATTGGTAATGACCGCCAGCAATCTGCTGCGCCAGCCGGGTTCGATGTGCTCGATGGCGTGTCCCTGGGTGCTCAGGCGGTGATCCCGGCCCTGAATCTTGACCGCGCGGCCGTCCATGGCGGCCAGCAGTTCTTCCAGGTCGGCGACCACGAGATCAATGACACCGTTGGCAAGGGCCTCCTGCGCGGACAGGCTCGCGCCCTCCCGCACGGCCCGCTCGGCCCACTCGGCATTGCGGGCGCGCATTTCCGCGAGACTGCGAAGGTATGCCACCGCGTCGTTGATCAGTTTTCTTTCCATCGCGTCCTCCGGCTCGGGTGGCGCCTTTTCCCCGGCCTTAGGCTTACCGTCGGAATCCTCGGTGTCGTCATTCGCAGATTTCTCCTCCCCGTCCTTGTCCGCGGTGCCGTCGCCGCCACGCGCGCGGTCCGGGGGTGCGAAGTCCGGAATACCGCCGATCTGCACCGGTGTTGCCGCCCCGACGTTGGTCGCCGGCGCCATCGCGGCGATGTGGGCCGCATAGAGAATGTAGGTTCCCGCGCTGGCGGCGCGGCCGCCCGCGGGCGCAACGTAAACGGCCACCGGCACCGGGGAGGCCAGCATGTCCCGGATGATGTCGCGCATGGAGAGGTCAAGGCCGCCGGGCGTGTTCAACTGGATCACCACCACGGACGCTTCGCGTTCCGCAGCTTCAATGAGACCCCGGTGCAGGTAGTCGCTGATCGCCGGGCCGATGGCGTCATCCACTGTGAGCACGACAATGACACCGCCGGCGCCGCCGTTGGCGGGCAAGGCTGACAGCAGCAGCGCGAGCAGTAATACCTTAGCGAGGCGCATTCATCGCACCCACGAACCCGCCGGCATTGGCCGGGATCTCCACAGCAATCAAACGTGGCGGCTGAACCGACCGCGTCCCGATCCCTCCAGCAGCTTCAGAAAGTCCTGCCCGGACACGTGCACGACATGGCGGTGATCCCCGGCCTCGAAATAGATGTCCTCGCATTCGGCGAGGCTCTCGTCAAGGACTGTTTCCAGGCCGTATATGGGGCCCAGCGGCGGGATCGCGCCGGGCTGGCAGTCGGGGAACAACCGGTCCAGGTTTTCCTCGGTGGTCAGGCCCAGCCGCCGGTCGAGTTGCCAGCGCAGCGTTCCGAACTCGACCCGGTGAGTCGCCGGCACCACCGCCATCAGAAATCCACCGTCATCTTCCAGCATAACACTCTTGGCAAGCTGATCGCCCGGAATATGGGCGGCGTTCGCCGTGTGCATGCTGTCTCCGGTGGCCGTGTGGCTGATTACATCGTAATGAATGCCCTGCCGGATGATGCAGTTCTGTACCGCCGTTGAAACTGACATGGTTACACCTCCTGCGTCGCACAATGCACCGGGTAACACTGGCTGTTGCTGCCGCCAGCCAACTCCTTGCCCAGACTGCCCAGCGGCGCCGATGAAACATTTACCTTTGAAAAGTATAGTCCGTTTGGCACGCCGTGCCGGCGCCAATCCGGCGGACGCGGCACCGTTGCAGGCGCAGCAGGGCGATGATCTGCGGGCTTCGCGGAAATCATTGCGAAACTCATCCTGGCGCCGGTCCTGGCGAATTTGATTTTCAGCGGAAGTGTGGAGATTAAATCCCGTGGGGCGCGCGCGGTTATCGGGTTGACGGCAATACAGGAATACGGTTTACTGTATTCATGAAGGCGACTATTGAGGTTCCGGACGACCTGTATCGGCGCGTGAAGGCGAAGAGTGCCCTGGAAGGGCGCCCGGTCCGACAAGTGGCGGTGGATTTGTTTCGCTTTTATGTTGAGGAAACGGCTGCTATGGCCGCGGCGCCGAAATCCGGACGGGAATCTTCTGGCGTTCCGCAGGGTGTGCAAGAGCAACCACCGCCGCCGTGGTTCGGGCTCGCCCGCGATTACGCCCGCAGTGTGAAGGATCACAGCCTGGAGGAGATTCGCACGAGCATTGCAAGAGGACGGGCGAAAGAAACGGCGGAGGCGAAGCGAAGCCCGCATAGGAAACCTAAACGATGAGGATTGGTCTGGATACGTCGGTGGTATTGCGGCTGATCACCGGGGAACCCAAAGTCCTCGCTCTCGTAGCCTTGCGTGAAGTGCAGCGGTGCCTGGCCCGAAAGGACGTGCTGATGATTTCGGATCTGGTGATCAGCGAGATATATTTTGCGCTTCAGCACCATTACCGTGCGAATAAATCTGCTGCGCTGAAAATTCTTGGCGACTTCCTGCGCATGAGCGCAATGGAAACCAGTGCTGCTGCAAAAGAGGTTCTGACAATGCCATCTCTTGCCACATTGCGGCCGGGATTTGTGGATCGACTCATCCACGCGGAGTATTTGAATTCAGGCGCCGGCATGGTGACGTTTGAAAAATCGGCCGCCAGGTTGTCTGGTGTGCGTGTCCTGACTGGGTGAGCCGGACTATTCCAGCCTGAGCACCGGGTACAGGTTGTAGCGCTCGTCCCAGGACGGGTGGCGGCGATGGAAAAAATCCAGCCGCGCCTTCGGATCGGCCGCGAAGGCGGGATCCTCCTCGAGGCGGCGCTGGAATGCCTGTGCGAGCCCAGGGTCGCGCGCCATCATCTCCCGCGCCACCTGTTCGGCCACATAGGGTTCCATATACTCCTTCCGCTCGAAAGCCGTCGGGAAAAACCCCCAAGCCGCCAGGGAGTCCGGCGCTTCCGGTTCCAGCAGGGCCATGATCAGCCGGGCACGGGGTTGCGCGATGGGCACGAATACTGCGCCCTCGGGCAGTTTCCTTGCTTCGGGTCGCCAGGCACCGGTGAGCCTTGTTTCCACGTGGCCCTCAAATGATTCGGTCGCAAGCGTCACGGTGTCGGCGCGCCAGGCATGGATTGACTCGGGCTTAACGTCGGGCAGGGGCCCGGTGCGGACGCCGTGCAGCGCGAGCTTCGGCACGAGCCAGTGCGCGGTCACGGCGGGGATCGCGTATCCCAGACCGGGCGACAACATCGTCAGCGAGGCGCGGATCCGGTCGCGCATGGGCAGGCGCCACAGCTCAGGCCGGGTCGAATCATAGCGGGTCATCAATGCGCCGGAGATCGGGGACGGCGTGCGTTCGTACCGGTAGCCGCGGAATTCGACGATGCGCACGTCCTGGGTGTTCTCGAACGCGAGCGGCACCGGCGCGCCGTTGAGCTGCGACTCGCGCTTGTCCACGTCATGGATGATTTGTCGCCAGCGCGGCGCATCCCGGGCCGCGGCTGCGAGCACGCCGCGCAATGTTTCCAGGGTGGCACGGACGCGGTGCGCATAGTTCTTCCAACTGTGCGTTTCCACCAGCATGCCGACGCGATTGCGCCACCCCCAGTAGCCGTCCGAGTAACGGGGTTGTGCGGGTTTGACCGCGAATCCGGAACCGGGGTCGTCTTCAACGACAAAACTGGGGTAATACGGGAGCGGTAATGATCCCGATCGCGCCAGGTGTTCGATGACGCGGTCGCGTATCTCAGCCGCCAATGACAGCAATTCCGGATCGGCCATGCCGCCGGGTTCGGTGGTAATCGAGATGTCATGCTCGAAGTCGGCGCCGTCGGTGACATGCAGATCCACGTACAGCACCGGGTCCCAGGCGTTCAGCAACCCCAGCATCGCCTGCATTTCCGGCGTGTCCGCCTTCATGTAATCCCGGTTGAGATTGAAGTTCTGGGCCGTGGTGCGCCAACCCATCTCTTCGGGGCCGATCTGGTTCGGGCGGTTCCAGCGCCCGAAGCGTTCGTGCCCGTCCACGTTGAAAACCGGTATGAACACGAACGTGACCGCGTTCAACGCGGTGCCGCGCGCGTCGTCATCCAGCAACTCGCGCAGCGCAATGAATCCCGCGTCCTTGCCGTCGATCTCGCCGGCGTGTATACCGCCCTGGGCCACGATAACCGGGCGTTTGCGCTTCTGTACCTGTTCCGGCGTCAGCGTGCCGTCGTTGGAGGCCGCCAGCGCCCACATCGTGCGGCCCTCCGGGGTTGACCCAATGCTGAAGCAGCGCGCCCGCTTCGGGTAACGGGACGCAAACTCCCGGCACAGCGCCTCCACTTCCGCGTAGCGACCGGTCTCGCGGAGGCCAGAATTTTCCGCCACGGTAGTCAATTGCCCCGCTGGGGCGGCGCTCGCGGCGGCTGCGGTAAAGAGCAGTCCAATCCATGGAACCCGGAAGCGGGTCAGGGCGTTCATGTGCGTGACCTCTGGGATTGCACGAAAGAACTGGTGCCCCGACCAGGATTCGAACCTGGGACCTACGGCTTAGGAGGCCGTCGCTCTATCCCCTGAGCTACCGGGGCACGGCGTGGATCTTCACAGTTCCCAACGGCAGTGACAAGGGAATAACGCGCGGATCGCGGAGGCAAATTGCTTTACCGGACATCGCCCGATAGGATGCCGACGCCGGTACACGCGACCCGATAAATTCCGCCCGACAGGGATCAGAACAGCGCTGCTGGCCTGAGTCCGTGCCGATGAATGCCTGGGGGAGTCACAGGAAAGTGTGTTTCGTGATCCGTTCCACAGACCTCCTGAATGGCCGCCCGCAGCGTCATGCGCGCGCATCCGTGCCCCGGGTTATTCGAGGTATCCCCGGAAAATTCCTGCAGTCCTGCCTCCGATCGGCACTCGCATCGGGGATTGCGCTGGCGCTGATCAATGACTGCATCGCGGCCGGTGCCGCCCCGCTGCCGGAAACCCCCCGCCCCGGAGACGTAAGACCTGATCTCCCGGCCTTTGAGCGGCCGGAAGAGGGTCCGGAATTCATCCTGCCTCCGTTCCCGGCGCCTGTAGCGCCGGAATCGAGGCTTTCCGCCATGCCCAGGGTCTTCGTACAAAAAATCCGGCTTACCGGGAACACGGTTTTCCCGGCCGAGGAACTTGGCGCAATAACCGCTGAATACGAGAATCGCGAGATCACGACCGAAGAGCT
The DNA here is from genome assembly GCA_016179185.1 of Gammaproteobacteria bacterium. Lineage (GTDB taxonomy): Bacteria > Pseudomonadota > Gammaproteobacteria > Eutrophobiales > Eutrophobiaceae > 2-02-FULL-61-13. The sequence continues at coordinate 10,520 of JACORW010000054.1, forward strand.
GCAAGCGCTCCGTCTTGCCCTTACGAAGTATTATGTTGAGCGCGGCTACATCAATTCGGGCGCCGTCATACCCGATCAACAGGTGGAAAATGGTGTCGTTGAAATAGCGATCGTTGAGGGTGTGCTGACCGATATTTCGGTGGACGGCGTCAAGCGCCTCAGACCCGCGTATCTTCGAAAGAGGCTGGAATTCGGAGCTTCCACCCCGCTGAACATCCGGGAACTCCAGAATCAGCTACATATTCTGTTGCAGGATCCGCACATCAAGGCCATCCATGCCGAACTGCAACCCGGGGCAAGCCCGGGCGAAGGGACGCTCAAGGCAACGATTGAAGAACGGCTGCCCTATCAACTTCAACTTTCGTTCGACAATCAACTTGCGCCGGCCATAGGAAGTGAACACGCTACGATTACCGCTGCGCACAAAAATCTGACCGGTTGGGGCGACACGCTGTCGGGAAAGATTGAGCGCTCCAAGGGCTTGGAGCAGTACGCGTTCAATTACAGCATTCCGGTCAATGCCCGGGATACCACTTTCGGATTGTGGGCGGATCGCAGCGATTCCGAAACGATCGAAGCGCCGTTCAACATCATTGACATCGAAAGCGAATACCGCGCCTGGGGAATTTCGTCGCGCCATCCATTCCATCGCACTCCGCGAGACAGTCTCTGGGCGGGTGTATCGCTGGAGAAGCGCCGGAGCCAGACATTCCTGCTCGGTGTCCCGTTCCCGTTTGCCCCCGGCGTGGAGGCCGATGGCGAAAGCGAAGTCACCGTGCTGCGGATCTCGCAGGACTGGCTGAGCAGAACACAGCAGCGGGTCATTGCTGCCCGCTCGTCTTTCAATGTCGGTGTGGATGCATTCGGTCCGACGATAAATTCCACCGGCCCGGATGGACGATTTTTTACCTGGCTTGGCCAGTTCCAGATCGCCCGGAGATTCAAGGTTGGGCAACTGATATTCAGGACGGACGTGCAGGTTGCGGCTGATCCCTTGCTTCCTTTGGAAAAGTTCGCGGTTGGCGGCGCCGCGAGCGTGCGCGGTTATCGCGAGAACCAGCTCGTGCGTGATCAGGGATTTGTTTCCTCCCTCGAGTACCGGTTCCCGCTGTTTGCGGAGGTCATCGGTGCGAACAAGGTGCAACTGGCGCCGTTCGTAGATGTGGGCGGGTCGTGGGACGTGGACGCCAAAACACCGTCGCCGAAAATCATCGCCTCGGCCGGTATCGGGCTGCGCCTGGACCCCGACAGGATGATTCATGCCCATCTCTACTGGGGAAAGGCATTCGTGGACACCGACGACCCTGGCGGCAATCTGCAGGATCACGGGCTACACTTCCTGGTTGAGGGTCAGTATTCTGACTGACACGCGCAGCCTGAGAGGAGGCCCCATGATGGGTGGTAATCAGCGAAAGCGTGAACCAGGTCACAGTTGGATCGGGTCGGCGCTTTTCCTCCTCTGCCTGGGCAGCGTGGTCGCGCAGGCTGAAGTCATTCGCGATGGCACCATGGGCCCGTCCGGGGCGATTGCCGGCCCCGACTTTTTCATCCCGAATTCCGATGGCGCGACCTTCGGCTCCAATCTGTTTCACAGTTTCAGCGTTTTCAACATCGCGCTGAGCGAGAGTGCCACATTTACCGGGCCGGCGGTCATAGACAACGTCATCGCAAGGGTGACCGGCGGCAGCAGTTCCTCCATTGACGGTTTGCTCAGCTCCACGATCGAAAGCGCCGACTTCTGGTTCATCAATCCGGCGGGGGTCATCTTCGGCCGGAACGCCTCGCTGAATGTGGATGGTTCCTTCCATGTCAGCACGGCGGACTATCTGCGGCTGGGGAATGGCGGTCGTTTCGACGCCACCGCGCCTTCGGACACCGTGCTGACTTCGGCGGCGCCGGAAGCGTTCGGATTTCTGGGCCAGAATCCTAGGCCGATCCGGGTCAACGGCAGCGCGCTGGAGGTCCCCGAAGGAGAGACAATTTCCATCGTCGGCGGAGATGTTTCGGTTACCAGCGCAAACGTAACGGCCCCCGCAGGGCGCATCAACCTGGTGGGCGTGGCATCGGCGGGAGAAGCCGCGCCTGCCGCGGACGGCATGGACGTGAGCACTTTCAGCGCCATGGGCACAGTGTCCGTAACGGATCCGTCTTTCTCGGATCCTGCCGTCTTGTCAACCAGCGGTGACGTGGGCGGGCCGGTTTACATCCGCGCCGGCCGGTTCGTCGCATCATATTCGGACATACATTCCGAGACCTTTGGAAATGCAGACGGGTATGACGTGTCCATCGTCGCGAATGATGTCGAACTCCGCGATGTAACCTTCATTTTTGTGGACAATTACGGGTCCGGTCAGGGAGGAGATTTGCGCATCGAGGCGGAAAACATTCACATCGCCGATTTCAGCGATATTACGACGGATACGTTTGGGAGTGGAAACGCCGGGTCTATTTTCATCGAGGCGTCGCTGATAGAGGTCGCGTACAGCGACATTACGTCAAACAGTTTCGGCGGGACGGGGGCGGGCAATGCCGGCAACATCACGCTTGCCGGTGAAGACCTGGTGTTGATCGGCGCCTTTCTGTTTGTGGACAGCTACGGTGCAGGAGATGCGGGGAGCATCTCGCTGACCGCGTCCGGCTCGATTGAGATCCTGGATTTCAGCTGGATTACTTCCGAATCCTTCGCGGATGGCGATGCGGGGGATATTTCCCTGGCGGCGTCCGAATCCATTGCGATATCCGGCTTCAGCATTCTTTCCAGCACCAACCAGGGGGCAGGCGACGCGGGATCGGTCTCCATCGTGGCGCCGCTGGTCGAGATCGTGGACAGCGATATTGCCGCGGACGCCTATGGCTATGATTTTGAAGACGGGGGACTCATTGGCACCGGCACAGGAGTTGCCGGCAACATCACCATCGAGGGTGACAATATCGCATTAATTGACGCGTTTCTGTTTGTGACCACGGCGGGTGCCGGCAATGCGGGGAAAATCTTGCTGACCGCGACGGACTCGATTGAGATTTCCGACTTCAGTCTGATCACCTCCGATACCTACGGCGCCGGCGCTGCGGGCGACATTGTCATAACCGCCTTGCAGGCGGTGTCAATTTCCGGATTCAGCACCGTGAGCAGCGATACCTATGCGGACGGGGCCGGCGGTACAGTGACGGTCGAAGCCCCGCTGGTGGAGGTGGTGGACGGCGATCTCTTCACGGGCAGCCTCGACTTTGACGGCCCGGACGGCGGCGATGCGGGCAGCATCAGGCTTGCCGGCGACATGCTTGTGTTATCCGGTGCCTTCCTGCTTGCCGAGACATTTGGCGCCGGGGACGCGGGGAGTATTTCCCTGTCGGCGTCGGAGTCAATACGGATTTCGGGCGGCAGCACCCTGGACACCACGTCCTATTTTGAAGCGGGGGACGCCGGTTCGATTTCCCTGTCAGCGGATCAGATCAGCCTGGACGACAGTTCAATCAGCGCCATCAGCTTTGGACCGGGATTTGCCGGCGATATCGTCATAATTGCCGGGAGCCTGTTTGAAAGCCAAGGCAGTTCTCTCACCACCGAAGCGCGCGAATCCGACGGTGGAAACATCTTCTTCATGGCGTCAGACCTCGTTTCATTCATGGACAGCATTGTCTCGACTTCGGTCGGGCGCGGGGAAGGGAAAGGAGGAAACATCACCATCGATCCGGAGTTTGTGGTCCTGATAAACAGCGACATTCTTGCACAGGCTTACGAGGGTCCCGGCGGCAACATCAAGATTGTGGCGGGGGTCTTCCTTCAGAGCCCCGACAGCCTTGTGGACGCCTCGTCGGCCAGGGGCATAGACGGGACCGTGACGATAGCATCGCCGGACACGGACGTAAGCGGATCCATCACGGTGCTGCCAGAATCATATCTCGATGCCACGACATTGATGTCGCAGCGGTGTGGCGCGCAAAGCGGAACGGGGCGGAGCAGCCTGGTGGCCGACACCGGGAATATTCCCGTGCCGGAGCCGGGCGGAGCGCTCATTGCATCAGCGCGGGAGACACCCTCTTTCAATATAACCCGGAAGGATGAACCCGTCTCCGGTACGGAATCAATCAGGCTGGCCTCGGTCACGTCGGCGGCCGCGTCAGGTTGTGGTACCGGCAGCCCCGGATCCTAAATACCTGTTCCGAAATGTGCTACACAATTCCAACGGCTGGTCCGATCTCATGTTGGCGGACCGTGTGCCGCAGGAGCGGCACCCGAGCCTACATGGATGTATTTACGGCGTGTCCGCCAACATGAGATCGGACCAGCCGTTTGCGCGCAATTCGGAACAGCTATTTAGGATCGGAACCCACGTGAAACGAACTACCGCGGCTCTCTGTGCGTGGACGTTGTGCTCGCTGGCGTTCGCGGAATCTCCCCGATCCGATCCCGGATCCATGGCAGCCCAATGCGGTCCCGCGGCAACGGAGTCGGCCGCTGCGCTGGTTCAGCGCGGCCACCTTGACGAAGGCGTCGCAGCCGTTACCGGGGCCCTCGCCCGCTGCGGGTCGGATATTTCCGCCGCGGAACTGGCACGGCTGCACCTGATCCTCGCCGACGCCTACATTGCGACCGGCAGGTACGCGGAGGCTGCGGCCAATCTGCAGGTTCTGCTGGCACAACACCCGCCGCAATGGACGCCGTCGCTGCGCGGCGCACTGCTTGGCAGCCTGGGTGCGGCCCAGCTCGGCCTGGAACAGTTCACTGCCGCCGAATCATCCCTGAACGAAGGGATGGAACTGGCCGCGCAGGCGGATGATCGCGGAGTGCAGGCCGTATTGCACAACAATCTCGGCACCCTGCGCGCTTACCAGCGTGAATTCGCGGATGCGCTGCGCGACTTCGAAAAAGGGGCGACCCTTGCGTTGCAAACGGGGAATGCCGAGCTGGCGATCCGATCCCGGCTGAATGCGGTGGATGCGTCAATGAAAATATCGGACCACGCGCGCGCCAATGAGCTGCTCGAGCAGTCGTTCGCCATGGCACAACAGCTGCCGGAAACCCGTGACAAGGCCTTCCTGCTCGCCGGAACCGGCCGGCGTTATCATCGGCTCGCCGGCAGCGATACCTCGCTGTCATCGGTCGCGCAGAGGAACAGTTATGAGGCGCTCAGGGAGTCGCTCCGGGTGGCGGAGCTGATCAATGACCTGGCGGCACAATCCTATGCGCTGGGATACCTCGCCGGGTTGTACGAAGACAGTTTACGCACCGGGGAGGCGCTGGATCTGGCGCGGCGCGCGCTTTTTGCCGCACAGCAAGGCGGTTACCGCGAGCTGGAGTTTCGCTGGCAATGGCTGATTGCCCGCAACCTGCGGGCGCAGGGCGACATTGAACCGGCGGCCGGCCAATACCGGCTCGCGATACAGATATTGCAGTCGGTACGGCCGGAACTCCGCCGGGTGGCCGCTCTCAAAGAGCATGAGTTTGCCGACGGCTCTTCGACAATCTATCTTGAATTTGCGGATCTGCTGCTGCGGCGCTACGCGGACCCGGGTTACACGGGCAGCCGCGAAGAACTTCTTCTGGAAGCCAGACAGACCGTGGAGCTGGTCAAGGCGGCCGAACTCGAGGACTACTTCCAGGACGACTGCGTGGCGGCTCAGAAGAGCAGAACCGCCGGTATTGACCATATTGCGCCGGATACCGCTGTTCTGTATCCGATTATCTTCGAGCAGCGAATCGAGCTGCTGTTGACGCTGCCGGATGCGATCCGGCGCTTCGAAATTCCGATCGCGAAGGAGGATTTTTCCAGGCGTGTCCGCGAGTTCAGGAAACTGCTCGAGAAACGAACCACGCGCCAGTATCTCCCCCACGCACAGGAGTTGTACAACCTGCTGATCGGACCGGTAGCCGCCGAGTTGCGCGCACAGGGCGTCAGCACGCTGGTAATCGTTCCTGATGACATCCTGAGAACCATTCCCCTGGCGGCATTGCACGACGGCAGCCGGTTTCTGATCGAATCGTACTCGGTGGCGGTCACGCCGGGCCTGACGCTTACTGATCCCCAGCCGTTTGAGCGGCGCGATGTGCGCGTATTGCTTAACGGGCTTATCAAGGGGGCCCAGGGTTTCGAGCCGTTGCCCTACGTGGGCGAGGAACTGGCCGCGGTGGCCTCAGGGTATGAAAGCCGCGTATTCACGGACGAAGGGTTTCTGGTTGAGGCATTGCATACGGCGCTCATGCAATCCGAATTCGGTGTCGTGCATATCGCCTCGCATGCGCAGTTCGGGCATGAAGCCAACCAGACCTTTCTGCTCGCTTACGATCAGAAAGTGAACATGGACAAGTTGCAGAGCTTGATTGGCACGACCAGATACAGCGACCGCCCGGTCGAACTTTTGACCCTCAGCGCCTGCCAGACGGCCGCGGGGGACGAGCGCGCGGCGCTCGGGCTGGCGGGTGTAGCGGTCAAGGCCGGGGCCCGCAGCGCGCTGGCCAGTCTGTGGTTCGTCAATGACCAGGCTACCGCGCGACTGGTGACGGAATTCTATCGCAACCTCAAGGAAGCGCAGACTTCGAAGGCTGCCGCCCTGAGGCAGGCACAGCTCCGCATGCTGGCAGACAGACGGCACCGGCATCCTGGTTACTGGTCATCTTTCCTTTTGATCGGAAACTGGCTGTAGCAGGACTTTTTCCATGACGCACAAGGCGCGGGCAATTTTGACCAACCCCTGGCTGATTGCCTTGCTGATCGCGCAGGTCAGTTTCCTTGGCTTATTGGGTCTCCGCTACACGGGAATACTTCAGCGCGTCGAATTGTATGCGTATGACAAATTCACGGGCATGCGAATTGAACGCCAGGACACGACTAGACCTCAGGCGCTGATCGTGGGTATTACGGAGAGTGATGTTCAAAAGTACGGCTGGCCCCTCACCGATGAGTTGATGTCCGACCTGCTTGGTGACCTGGTTGTGGGCAATCCACGCGTCATCGGGGTGGACATATACCGGGACATGCCGGTGGGCGAAGGCGCGGAGAGACTCGATCAATTGCTCTCGACCCATGACAACATCATCTTTTCGGAGAAATTTCCGGATGAGAAATCCTTTGGCGTGGCGCCGCCTGAAGTACTCAAGGATACCCGGCAGGTCGGTTTCACGGATGTCATCGCCGATCCCGGCGGGGTGGTCAGGAAGGTGCTGCTGTATCTCGATGACGGAGAGAGGTACGGCACGTCCCTGCCGTTGCAGACCGTGGTCAAGTATCTGGAGCCCGCCGGCATTCAACCGCAAGCGGATGAATCCCGGCCCGATTTCATGCGTCTGGGCGCGACCACGTATATTCCGTTCGAGCAGGATGACGGGGGTTATGTCAATGCCGATGCGCGCGGTTACCAGATATTGCTCGATTATCTCAGGGTGAAGAACGCCCCGGTCATGTTTTCGCTTGATGAGGTCCTTACGGGTGCGTTCGCGGGCGAGGAGATAAAGGATCAGATCGTGCTGGTCGGGGTAATTGCCGAAAGCGTGAACGATTTCTTCTATTCGCCCGTTGAAGTAACCGACGGCACGGACCGCATTGCGGGAGTGCTGCTGCACGTCCTTGCCGTCGATCAGTTGCTGCGCCTGACATCCGGCGACAGCGCGCTGATCACGACCACTACCAATACCCAGGAGATATTGACCCTGTGGCTCCTGTGTGTCGGGGGCGCGGCGTTCGCAATGCTCGACATTTCCATGCTGGCTTTCCTGATTCTGACCGCCATCGGTATTGCCTTGATGGGAGCCGTGGCATATTTCTTTTTGACCCACGCTGTGTGGATCCCCGTTGCGACCCCCGCGATCGGCTGGCTTTTGTCCGCGGCGCTGTCGGACGCCTATCTGTCTGTACAGGAAAGGAGATCACGGACCGTTCTGATGAACCTGTTTTCCCGGCACGTGTCCCCGGACGTGGCGCGCCTTATCTGGGAGGAACGGGACGAGGTCCTGAAGGACGGCCGTCTGCATTCACAGCGCCTGATAGCAACGGTCCTGTTTACGGACCTGGTCGGGTTTACCTCGATTTCGGAAAAACTCGATCCCGAGAGCCTGATGCAATGGCTGAACAGTTACATGAGTGCGATGACCAGGCTGGTCATCGAGAATCACGGCATTGTTGACAAGTATATCGGCGACGCAATCATGGCAATCTGGGGGGTACCGTTTGCCCGCAAGACGGACGAGGAAATCAGCCGGGATGCAATACAGGCCGTGACCACCGCGCTGCTCATGGAGAAGCAACTGCAAAAACTGAACGCGGTTTGGCACGAACAGGGACTGCCCCCGGTATCCATGCGGGTCGGGATACATACCGGGCCGCTGGTCGCCGGTGGAGTGGGTGGCGAGCAGCGCACCGAATACACGGTGATTGGCGATACCGTCAATATCGCATCGAGACTCGAAAGTTATGAGAAATCGTATAATCCGGACAACAGCATCTGTCGCATATTGATCGGGGGGAAGACGGAACATTATGTTAACGGCGCATTTCAGACCGTTCCGGTCGGGAAAATCGACCTGAAAGGGCGTGAACATTCGCTGGAAGTGCATCGAGTGACCGGGCCGGCCGCGCCGTATCAACTGGCCGAGGAGGCAGCATGACCCAGAAGATTCCGCTGATCATCATGTTTGGTGTTCTTTCCCTGGCCGGCAGTTCGGACCTGGTGGCCGCGGACAAGGGACCTGCGCCCGCCGCCCAGAAAGAGAAAATAGTGTACGTTCCTCCTGCGCGCGGCGCGCCGAAAAGCAGAGTCGGCGGGGGTACGCGGGGTGTGGACCCGAATGCGCTGATTATCCGCCTGTTGGCGCCGGAGGATGTGGGTTATTCGGGAACCGATCAGCCGGTGTTCTACTGGTTCCTGTCCCAGCCGGCGGATCTGCCCCTGGAAATAACGCTGATTGATGATGTATCCGCAGAACCGGTTCTGGAAATCCCGGGCAATGCTTCCCGGTTACACGGGATTCAAAAGACGAGATTGTCGGATTACGGCATACACCTTCAGCCGGATGTGGAATATCAGTGGTCGGTCGCGCTGGTGGTGGATCCCGAACAACGGTCCAAAGACGTATTTGCCACGGCAACGGTCAAGTACGTGCCCGTCCCGGAAGACGTCAAAACCGATCTGACGTCAGCCGGCCAACTGGATGTTCCATCCATCTATGCTGCCGGCGGTTACTGGTATGACGCAATTGAGCGTATTTCCTCCCTGATTGACACCCGGCCCGGCGAACCGGGACTGCTGGAACAGCGGGCGGCGCTGGCGGAACAGGTTGCCCTTCCGGAAGTGGCTGCGCACGATCGTGATCTAATCGCATCGCCGTAACACGAAGGAACCTAAAGAAGAAAACCCGGGTCCGCGCCGTGTCCGGCAGCGGGCCCGGGTTCCGGTTGGAGGGTGCAGCGCTTATCCGTCTACGGTGAAGTCGTCCACGGTCAGTGCCGGTTGGCCGGTCAAGGTAGCCAGCAGGATCTTCGCGCCGCTGCCACTGCCGTCGGCGTCGTAATACAGCTCGCCGGTGGAGGTGTTGTAGATGATGTAATCGTCAGCATCCACTGCCTCGCCCGTGCTGTTGGCGACAAATTCGTCCGCGTCCAGCGGCGCGTCATCGTCAGACACGACGCTCAGGGCCGTGAACGTATCCGCATCCAGTCTGATCGAATCCACCCCGGCGGTAAAATCACCGATGGTGGCGGCGTTGCCGGGAAGCGGCAGGTCGCTTAACTTGAACACGTCCTCTCCGTCACCGCCCAGATACGTGCCGCCGTCGTCCTCGACCTTCAGCGTATCGTTGCCCGCTCCGGCATTGATGATATCGTCGCCGCCGCCGCCCTTCATCACGTCGTCGCCGTTGCCGCCGTCCAGGTAGTCGTCGCCGCCGCCGCCTTGGAGCGTGTCGTCGCCGTCGCCGCCGTAAAGCGCATCGTCGCCGCCGTTTCCTTTCATGGAGTCATCGCCGAATCCGCCGTCCATGTTATCGGCGCCGTTATTGCCCTTGAGATCGTCGTCGCCGTACCCGCCGTCCAGGAGATCATCGCCGTGGCCGCCTTTCATCCGGTCGTCCCCGTCACCACCGAACAGCCGATCGTTGTCCTTGCCGCCTTCCAGCCGGTCGTTGTCGGCACCGCCGTAAAGAATATCGTCGCCGATAAGTCCGAACAGCCGGTCTTCCCCATTCCCGCCGTCCAGGCTGTCATTGCCATGTTCGCCCTTGAGCTTGTCCTCGCCGTCGCCGCCGAACAGATCATCGTCGTCGAAGCCGCCACGCAGGTCGTCGTCGCCGTCGTCTCCGGTCAGCAGGTCATTTCCGTTCCCGCCACGCAGGTCGTCATCGTCCGCGCCGCCGTACAGATCATCGTCACCGTCGTTGCCGCGCAGCTTGTCTTCGCCGTAGCCGCCAAACAGGTCGTCGTCATCCTTGCCGCCCCGGAGGTCGTCGGAATCATCGTCGCCGTAGAGGAGATCGTTGCCGCTCCCGCCGGTGATGTGATCGCTCCCGCCGCCGCCGCTTAGATTATCGTCGCCGCCCTTGCCGGGAATATCGTCGTCGCCATCGCCGCCGTCGAGATCGTCGTCACCGCCCGATGCGTCGGGTTTCAGATCGTCGTCATCGTCCGTTCCTTCAATGTCATCATCGTCATTCAAATCGTGACTGCTCATGTTGTTCCTCGCGCTGTTGTGGCGGTTGTGAAAAATAGCCTGTCATCGGTACTATTAGACCATAATCAATGGGAAGTATCCCGGAATTAGTGGAAAATTTGAATTCGGTCACACAAAATTTTCTCGGATCCCCGCCGCTTTGTGAACTGAATCACGCTATTCGAAGGCACTGACCACAGGAAGGAGTTCCGATGTCCGCCGGATTGATTCTGATTGCGATGTTGCTGGTAATCCTGGCAGCCGCGGAGATTTTTACCAATGCCCTGGAACACCTCGGTGAGCGGCTTAAAATCTCCGAGGGTGTGACCGGTTCGATCTTCGCCGCCGTGGGCACCGCCATGCCGGAGAGCATGGTGCCGCTGGTGGCGGTGCTGGCGGGCACCGAGGATGCCCGCGTCAACGAGGAAATCGGCGTCGGCGCGATACTCGGGGCGCCGCTGATGCTGTCCACGCTGACGCTGTTCCTGATGGCGGTTTCCGTGGTGCGCAGGCGGGGAATGGGCGGGGTATTGAATCCGGAGCGCCATGGCTTGCGCCGTGATCTGCAATTTTTTTTGGTGGCATTCGGATTTTCGCTGGCGGCGATGTTCGTGCCCCATGGTACGCATACGGTGCGCGCGATCCTGGCCATCGCCCTGGTGTTTGTGTATTTCATCTACGTGATGATGACCTTAAGCGTATCGGCGCAACTGGTGGCGGACGGGCACGGCACCGAGGCCCACAGCGACATGTACCTGTGCCGGCTGGGACTGGCGGATGGCTGGCCCGTGTTGATCGGCCAGTTGCTGATCGGATTTGGACTGTTGATCGGCGGCGCCAAGGGATTCGTGCACAGCGTGCACGCGATCGCGCCGATGGTGGGGCTGTCGCCGCTGGTGCTGTCCCTGCTCATCATCCCGGTTGCCACCGAATTGCCCGAGAAAGTGAACAGCATTCTCTGGATCCGGCGGCACAAGGATACGCTCGCGTTCGGCAACATCACCGGCGCCATGGTGTTCCAGGGGAGTCTCCTGCCCGCCATCGGCATCATGCTCACGCCGTGGGCGCCGAGCCCGGCCGTTTTCTCGGGCATACTCGTGACCATCGTGGCGGCGGGCTGGCTGACAATTCTGTCCCACCGCGGCCAGTTGCGCGTGTGGCACCTGTTTGTGAACGGCGGGCTGTATCTTGGTTACCTGACCTTCGTGCTGACGGGTTGAGTCAGACGGCAAACCCGAGGGCCTGACGGCCCAGGAAATAGATCGCGGTCAGGACGCCGGCGAAATACAGAATTGTCGCGCCCAGCCAGCCGATTGCCACGAATACCATCAGCCCGTCGCGTTCCAGTTGCGCCAGGCTGACGAAAAAGATCGCAAGCCCTGGAAGGGCATTGTTGAACGGCAGGCCGAAGAACGGGACTGCCATCAGCAGCCCGCCGGCGAGCAGGATGGCGCCGAGCATGCGGTGGCCGCGCTCGCCGACCACCCAGTCCAGGTGGCGTGGCCGCGTGATGTTTGCGCACCAGCCGAGCAGCCGCAGACACGTTGCGATCAATGCCTCCCAGTGTTTTTGGGTCAGTACGGCATTTCTGATCTTCCCCGGCAGCACCGGCGAATGATGGCCGGTCAGACATTGCCAGCCCAGCAGCGCAAACGTCAATCCGCCGGCCACCGCCAGCGGCCCGAGCGATACGGGCTGCAGGAACGGCAGAGACAGCAGGATGCAGACGAAGGCATAACTTGCCTCCTGCACCGAATCCAGCACTTCGCCCAGGGTAAGCTGATTGCCGGCCGCCCGGGCGGCGCACGCCTTCAGGGTGGCGACAAGTTCCGTGGCGGCGGTGGGCGTTGATGTTTCCGATGCGCGCATCAGGATACGATACCAGATGGCGGGGTCGGGTCTCGCAATCAGCCGGGAGGCACATTGGTGATCATCGAGCTTACCGCGTTCCATCTGCTCGGGCTCGCGGGGTTGGGAGTAGTGCTGGGCCGCGTCATCACGCGCCGGTTCCCCGCGCTGAGTCGCGTAAACATCCCGCCGTCGATCGTCGGCGGGCTCGTGTTCGCGCTGGTGGTCACCGGCCTGCACGGCCGGGGTGTCAGCGTGGAATTCCAGACCACCGTGCGCGACATTCTGATGGTGACTTTTTTCACGACCATCGGCATGAATGCCAGCCTCCAGTTGCTGCGGTTGGGCGGCGTCGAAGTGGCAGTATTTCTGGGCATCGCCGTGCTGGGCCTGCTGTTGCAAATCCTCTGGGGCGTGTGGACGGCAACGCTGCTGGGTCTCAATCCACTGGTCGGGCTTATTCCCGGCGCCATCTCGCTGACCGGCGGGCCGGCAACGGCACTGGCCTTCGGACCGGTGCTGGAGGCCAATGGCGTCGCCGGGGCATCGGCCCTGGGGCTCGGTGCGGGCATGTTCGGCATCGTCATCGGCGGTCTGCTGGGCGGGCACATCGGCGGACATCTGATCCGTCGGCATGATCTGGCCCGGCCCATGAACGCGGACGCGGCCGTGGTCGTCGTCGAAGAGACCGACGGCACGCCGCCGACAAGCTGGATGAACACCGTGGTCGTGCTGTGCATCGCCATGGCGCTGGGGACCTTCATCAATACCGGGTTCGCCGCGCAGGGCATCACGTTGCCGGTATACATCGGGCCGATGATCTGTGCCGCCGTGATTCGCAATCTCGACGATGCACTGGGCGGCGGCAACGTGACGCCCGCGCGCATGGATGAGATCGCCACGATTGCGCTGGAGCTTTTCATCGTGCTGGCGATGCTGAGCCTCAGGCTGTGGGAGATCGCGAATCTCGCGTTGCCGGTGCTCCTTATCCTGTGCGGCCAGATCGTGATCCTGGGGGCGCTGTGCTGGCTGCTGGTGTTCCCGGTGATGGGCCGCAACTATCAGGCCGCCGTGACCTCCACCGGGTACTTTGGTTTCATGATGGGCACGACGGCGAATGCCATGGCCTGCATGGGTGAACTGGTGCGCAAGTACGGCCCGTCGCCACGGGCATTTTTCGTGGTCACCATCGTCGGCGCCCTGTTTATTGATTTCATCAACGCGCTGTTGATCACCACGGCGATCAACCTGTTGCATTGACATGCAGACCGGGAAATCGTTATTCAGTTATCGCAGGCACTGGGCGGAACGGCTCACACCGGCGCCGTTCCTGCCGAGGTCACGGTTGGAAATGGATGAACTGGGATGGGATGCCTGCGACATTATCATTGTCACCGGCGATGCCTATGTGGATCTGCCCAGTTTCGGCATGGCCATCATCGGCCGCGTGCTGGAGGCGCAGGGCTTCCGCGTCGGCGTCATCGCGCAGCCCGACTGGCGCAGTGCCGGACCGTTCCGGGCGCTGGGCCGGCCGGCGCTGTTTTTCGGCGTCACCGGCGGCAACATGGATTCCATGGTCAACCGGTATACCTCCGACCGGCGCATCCGGCGTGACGATGCGTACACACCGGGGGGCGAGGGCGGGAAGCGCCCGGATCGTTCCCTCATCGTCTACGCGCAGCGCGTGCGCGAGGCCTTCCCGGACGTGCCCGTCATCATCGGCGGCATCGAGGC
>JACORW010000051.1 GCA_016179185.1 Gammaproteobacteria bacterium
GCGCGGGCGCAGCGATCCAGATAAATCGTCGCGCGCGGACTGGCGCCATACTGGATCCACTGCGCGAGATCCTTGCCGTAGACGCCGGGGTCCCGCGTCGCCAGCACCAGCTGGATCAGATAAGCCTCCAGATTCTCCCCCATGTAAATATCCAGTACCTCATCCCTGGCCGAAAAGATGGTCTGCTGGCTGACCTTGTGCGCGGCCGAGGTGTGCTGCTGCGCGGACCGGTGCCCTTCGGCCCGGGCCAGCGCCAGGATCGCCTTTTCGTCGCCGGCGCCGGGATAACCGATGCGCACGTGCATCAGGAATCGATCCAGTTGCGCTTCCGGCAACGGATAAGTCCCTTCCTGCTCGATGGGATTCTGCGTGGCCATGACCAGAAACAGCTCCGGCAGGCGCCAGGTCCTGCGTCCCACCGTGATCTGGCGCTCGGCCATGGCCTCGAGCAGGGCCGACTGCACCTTGGCCGGCGCGCGGTTGATCTCGTCCGCGAGCACCAGGTTGTGGAACAACGGTCCCTGCTGGAACACAAACGTGCCGTCCTGCGGACGGTATATTTCGGTGCCGGTCAGATCCGCCGGCAACAGATCGGGGGTGAACTGGATGCGGTGAAAATCACCTTCGATCCCCTCCCCCAGCACCTTGATGGCGCGCGTCTTCGCCAGCCCCGGCGCGCCTTCCACCAGCAGATGCCCGTCGGCCAGCAGGGCGATCAACAACCGGTTGATGAGCAGTTCCTGCCCGACGATGCGACTGCGGATATAACCGGCGAGTTGCCGGAGTTCTTCTTTTGCGGACATACTCCCGTTCCTGAAAAGTCACTATAGGGTTGATAGACCGGCGCCACCGGGCAAGATTCACCGACCCACGTTCGGCGCCGGTGCGTGCAACGGCGATCATTATTCCAGAAACGCCCGGAGATCGGACCGAATATGAAAAAATCAAGGAAATTGCGCCGGACCGCCGGCTTCGCGCAGCGGGTGCGCGCCGGTGACTGCCTGATCGGGACCATTGTCGGCTGCGCATCAATCGAAGTCATCGAAACACTCGCGGGAACCGGGCTTGACTGGCTGTTCATTGATGGAGAGCACGGCGCAATCGGGCTTTCCGATCTGACTCCTATACTTCAGGCCGCTGGAACGTGCCCGTGTCTCATACGGATTCCCGGTCAGGACACGGTGTGGATTCAACGGGTCCTGGATGCGGGCGCCGCCGGCATCATTGCGCCGCGAGTGGACGATGCCGGGCAGGCGGCCGCCATCGTTGCCGCCGCGAAGTATCCTCCGCAGGGACGGCGCGGCGTGGGGCTGGCCCGCGCCCATGGCTTCGGCCTGCGGTTCCGCCCCTATCTGGATCGCGCCAACACGGACACGCTGGTGGTCATCCAGGCCGAGAGCCGGGCGGCCGTGGAAAACATTGATTCGATCGTTGCGGTGCCGGGCGTGGATGCCATCTTCATCGGCCCCTATGATCTGTCCGCCAGCCTGGGCTGCACCGGCGAGGTCCACTCAAGGGTGGTGAAAGACGCCGTGGATCGGATCATGCGCGCGTGCCGGCGCGCCGGCAAAGTAGTCGGATATTTTTCCGGTGACGCCGCCGGTGCGAAACGTGTGCTCAGCAGGGGCGCCACGCTGCCGGTCATCGGCACGGATTCGTTGCTACTGATCGGCGCGGTGCGCGCTGTTCTCGATCAATTCAAGGCCATGCGGCGTCCTTGATCCGTGCACCATGCTGCATTACCGGCAATTCCGCCACGTGGAAAGGTGGTGGCTGGTGGCTGGTGGCTGGTGGCTGGTGGCTGGTGGCTGGTGGCTGGTGGCTGGTGGCTGGTGGCTGGTGGACAAGAAATCGTGATCCTTGTCCCCCAGATGTCAAGTCACGCATTTGGTTCTTCTTGCCAGCCACTAGCCACTAGCCACTAGCCACTTTGACAATGTTCCCGGAAAACACCGTCGAACTCCTCGGCGCCCCGAAGACGCGCGTCACCGTCCTCACCGGCGCCGGCATGTCCGCCGAAAGCGGCATCCCCACGTTCCGCGGGCCGGAGGGCTACTGGACCATAGGCTCCGCCGTGTACACGCCGCAGGAAGTGGCCACCTATGCGATGTTCGCGCGCCACCCGGAGGAAGTCTGGTCCTGGTACCTGTACCGGTTCACCGTGTGCCTGGATGCCGCTCCCAACGCCGGCCACGAGGCTTTGGGTGCGCTGCGGAAACGAATGCAGTCCTGAATTGAGTCTGCTGGCGGAACCACTGCGGCGCCGGCGCGAGAACCGGGAACTGTCCGCGGAGGAATGGGCGCTGTTGCGTTGCAGCCGGTGCCGCGGCTGGCTCAGGCCGCATGTGCTGTGGTTCGACGAGTTTTACGATGAGGAGCACTTCCGCTTCGAAAGCTCCATTCGTGCCGCCGCCGAGACTGACCTGCTGGTTATTGTCGGCACGTCTGGTTCGACGACACTGCCGAACCACGTGGCCTCCATCGTGCATGAGCGCGGCGGGACGATTCTGGACATCAACATCGAGGAAAATGCCTTCACGCCGCTGGCCCGCAGCAGTCAGAACGGCGCCGTCATCCGCCAGCCGGCGGCACGCGCGCTGCCGGAACTGCTGCGATGTTCCGGATAGTCTGGTTGCGCGTGCCGTCAATATCCGCGCGCAACCGGTTCAGTTGATACTCCATTTCCAGGTAGCGCCGCAGTTGTAGGTGCATGCGAACGGCCACAGTGGAGATATAGGCCAGGAACAGCAGCACAAACCCGCCCAGCACGCCGTTGTAGCGGTCGCCGAGAAACACCAGATACAGGCCCGGCGGCAGCAATGCCGGCACGATATAACAGAATAATGTACGCAGGCTGGCCGCGTAGGCCAGGGTGGCGCCCGCCACCAGCCCGCAGACCACCATCATTACCAACCCCCGGTAGAGCGTGTATTCAACGACGCGATCGGGTTCATGGGGAATCATGATCATCGGCGCCACCCCCCACAGCATTCCGGACAGCAGCGCGCTCAGCGCAAAGGTGTTGAGC
>JACORW010000061.1 GCA_016179185.1 Gammaproteobacteria bacterium
GAAGAAAGGACTTGACGCCTGTCGATGTACTGTGACGATTTTTCAGCCACCAGCCACCAGCCACCAGCCACCAGCCACCAGCCACCAGCCACCAGCCACCAGCCACAATGTTCACTTAATTTCCGGAAATCTGTAGTACGCATCGTTCAAATACTTCACGACTGCGTCAACCTCCTCCTCAAACCACCCCAGTTCCGCCGTCAGCTCGCACTGTTGTATTCGCGCGCGCAGTTCGGCGAGGGTATTCACGAGCCGCTGCGGGCGGACATGGACTTCCGTGCCGTGGCAGCGCGTGCAATGCGCCGCGTAGAGTTCGGCGCCGGAGGGAGGCTCCTGTACCCCCGCCCACACCATTGCCGGCAGCAGCGCCAGCGACAGCGCAGACGCCGCGCACGCCTTCACGGGGACAGCCTCTGGAGGTGCGCAATTCGAACCGGCGCCGGCGGATGCGAATCGTGAAACGAGGAGTACATCGGATCCGGCGTCAGCGTATTGGCATTCTCCCGGTACAGCTTCACCAGCGCCTGGATCAGGTGTGCCGTCTGCGCCTGCCCGGCTGCGAAATCGTCGGCCTCGAATTCATACCGGCGCGACAGCCAGCAGAATCCGGGCTGCAGAAAAAACGTGAATGCCGGCGCGATCACCAGCAGCAGAATCAATGCGGCATGCGCCGAAGGCATCGTGACGCCAAGATCAGCGTAAAACCACGGCTGGCCGGAAAGCCATCCCAGCAACGCGCAGCCGAGGAACAGGAATGCGGCCAGCAACGCGATGCGCTTGCCGATGTGCCGCCGCTTGAAATGGCCGAGCTCGTGCGCCAGCACCGCCTCGATTTCCTCGTGGCTGAGCTCGCCGATCAATGTGTCGAAGAACACGATGCGTTTGCTCGCGCCCAAGCCGGTGAAGTATGCGTTGCCGTGGGTGGAACGGGACGAACCATCCATGACAAAGATGCCCTGACTGGCAAAACCGTTCCGCTGCAGCAGGGCCTCGATGCGCCGGCGCAGCGCTTCGTCCGCGAGCGGCCGGAACTTGTTGAACCACGGCGCGATGAAGGCCGGATAGGCCCACATCATGATCAGGCTGAAACCCAGCCAGATCAGCCACAGGTACAGCCACCAGAACGTCACGCTGCCGATCATGGTCCACAGCACGAGCGTGATCAGCGGTATCCCGATGACGACAAACAGCGCACCCTGCTTCAGCAGATCCACGAGGAACAGCCGCGGGGTCACGCGATTGAAGCCGAACCGCTGCTCCAGTCCGAACGCCCGCCACAAAGACAGCGGCACATCCAGCAATGCGCTGAACAAGACGTAAGTGGAAGCCACGCCGACACCGGTCCACAGCGGCACGAGACCGGCCGATCGCCAGAAGGCATCCACGGCCTCCAGCAATCCGCCCAGCGTCCACCACAACATCAGTGCGCCGTTGACGGCAATGTCTGCCAGACCGAGGCGCACTCTGGCGCGGGTGTAGTCCGCGGCCTTGTGATGCGCAGTCAGCGGAATGTGACCGGCAAACGCGTCCGGAACCTTGTCGCGATGCGCGGCGATGTGCTTAACATGCCGCCGCACCAGTCCCGCCTGCAGAAAAAACCCGGTCAGCAGCGCTACGATGAGTACGATGTCCATGGGGCCTGAAGTTGCCTACCTGCTGGGTTTTTGTATTCCGCAGTCTGATGCAAAAAGTCCGTCCAGGAACCCTTGCCTCGCTTTGGCCTCGTTCCGTTTATCAAGCACTTGCGTGCCTGATAAACGCTGTGTCCCGTCCGCCCGCCATGGACGACCGCCAGGGACGGCGGAAGTGCGGAAAATGCAAGGAGCAATTTTCCGCCGGCGGAAGTGCAGATTTCGCAGGAGCAAGAAATCTGCCCTGGTTCGCTCAGCGTGATGCAAAACCGGGTTTTGCATCACCCTGTTAGAATGTCGCGGCATGACGCAGTCCGCGGACAACCTTATCTGGGTGGATCTCGAAATGACGGGGCTGAACCCCGCTGCTGATTATATCATCGAGGTCGCCACGATAATTACCGACAACCAGCTCAACATCGTCGCCGAAGGACCGGTCGTGGCCGTGAAAACGCCCGAGGCGGCGCTCGCGTCCATGGATGAATGGAACGTGCGCCAGCACACGCGCTCCGGCCTGCTGGAACGGGTGCGCCGCAGCGACACCGACATTCGCGCCTGCGAATTGCGCACGCTTGCATTCGTGTGTCAGCACGTTCCGGCGCAGGCTTCACCGATGTGCGGCAACAGCATCTGCCAGGATCGCCGATTCATGGCGCGGCTGATGCCGGAGCTGGAAGGATACTTTCACTACCGCAATCTCGATGTCAGCTCCATCAAGATCCTGGTCAGCCGCTGGGCGCCCCACAGGCCGCAGTTCAGCAAGGAATCCTCACACCTGGCGCTGGAAGACATTCGCGATTCCATCAGCGAATTGCGTTTCTATCGGCAGCACTATCTCAACGTCTGACAGGTTGATGCAAAACTATTGCGCTTGCCATAACCGCGTTGCTCGCCCCCTCAAAATCCTCATGTACTGGCGTGTACACTCCGGTTTTTCGGGGGCTCGCGCCTTGTTCTGGCTGCGCTCATCACGTTTTGCATCAACCTGCGTAATACCTTCGGTTACACCGTGACCGATTTGCCGGAACGCCTGTATCGCGCCGCGGCCGTGCGGGAACTGGAGCGCCGGGCGGAGCAGCACGCCGGCGTCAATGCGGTTGAACTGATGGAACGCGCCGGCGGCGCGGCATTTCAGGCGCTGCGGCGACATTGGTCCGGAGCGCGGCGTCCGCTGATCGTCTGCGGCGGGGGCAATAACGGCGGCGACGGCTACATCGTGGCCCGCCTGGCGCGTGAGCAGGGCATGGAGCCGCACGTGCTGGCCCTGGGGCAGGTGGATACTCTGCCGCCGGCCGCATCCACAGCCGCAAGAAAATTCCGGGACGCCGGCGGCCGCATCCGCAGTTTTCCGGATCCTCTGCCCGGCGATGCCGATGTGATCGTGGATGCCCTCCTGGGAACCGGCCTCACGCGTGTTGTGGAGGGCGATTTTGCCCTGGCGATCGGGAAGATCAATGAAGCCGGGCTGCCGGTGTTGTCCCTGGATGTTCCCTCCGGCCTGAACGCCGACACCGGCGCGATCCTGGGTTGCGCCACCTGCGCCGACGCAACCATTACCTTCCTGGGGCTGAAGCCCGGCCTGTTTACCGGGGAGGGTCCGGACTGTGCCGGTGCGCTGGAGTTCGCAACGCTGGGCATCGATTCGGAACTGGCTGAAGGCATCGACGTCGCCGCGGTGCGCGTCGGTTACAACCCGGCGAGTTTTCCATTGCCGCGCCGCGCGCGCGCCGCACACAAGGGCAAATTCGGTCACGTACTCGTGGTCGGCGGCGACACCGGTTTTGCGGGTGCGCCACTGCTGGCCGGCGAGGCTGCCGCCCGGGTTGGCGCCGGGCTGGTGACACTCGCCACGCGCCCCGGGCATGCGGGTTTGCAGGTGGCGGCGCGACCGGAATTGATGGCCGCCGGCATCGAGCAGCCGATGCACCTGGATCCCCTGCTGCGCCGTGCCTCGGTGATTGCCATCGGCCCCGGACTGGGGCTGTCGCAGTGGTCTTCGCTGCTCCTGTCCCGCGTGTTCGAATCGAAACTGCCGCTGGTAGTGGATGCCGATGCGCTGACGCTCCTGGCGCGCGACGCAGTGCAGCGGCCGGACTGGGTGCTAACACCCCATCCTGGTGAGGCGGCGCGACTGCTCGGTTGCACAGTGGGTGAGATCCAGCAGGACCGCATCGCGGCGGCACAGGCGTTGCAATCCCGTTACGGCGGCACGGTCGTGCTGAAGGGGTGCGGAACCCTGGTGGCGCGCGGCAATGCGCCCACGGCCGTGTGCACGGACGGTAATCCCGGCATGGCGAGCGGTGGCATGGGCGATGTGCTGACCGGGGTCATTGCCGGACTGATGGCACAGGGCCTGGATCCGGGTGGCGCGGCGCTTGCCGGCGTCTGCCTGCATAGCGCCGCCGCCGACCGGGCCGCGGCCGACGGGGAACGCGGCCTGTTGGCCGGGGATTTGATGCCATGGTTGAGGCGCCTGGCAAACCCGGAGCGCTGATCAGGTTCATCGCCGCTGATGCCGCGGCCACCGAGCTCCTGGGTGCGCAGGTTGCCGCGCGTTCCACACCCGGCCTGCGCATCTTTCTGGACGGGGAACTTGGGACCGGCAAGACCACGTTTGTGCGCGGGTTTCTGGCGTCCGTCGGGCACGAGGGTGCGGTCCGAAGTCCGACCTATACGTTGGTCGAGCCCTATCGAACCCGGATCGGTCCGGTGTTTCACTTCGATCTGTATCGGCTCGTTCATCCACGCGAACTGGAGGCGCTCGGCTACCGGGATTATTTCGACGGGTCCGGTATTTGCCTGGTGGAATGGGCACGGCGGGGAGGGCCGCTTCTGGGGACACCGGACCTGCACGTTCTTTTCAGCCCGCAAGACAGCGGACGGCTGCTGACCTTCGAAGCCCAATCCGACACTGGTGTTGCGGCGATCCCGCCGCTGCTGCCACGGGTCCCCGCAGTTAGCTGACAAAGTAACACCAATTGTTTCCGGCCCGATGGTCGCTTCCGGGGCGGGATCTGGCCGCCTTATTCCATCCAAAACAGACAGATACCTTGATTTTCACGAAAAAACTTGAAAACATTGGTCTAACGAACTCTCCACCTTGAGATGTGAGGGCGTAGGTATGCGCACAGCGCTGGGAGTCCTGCTCCTCGGCTGCCTTTCCGGTCAGGTGTCGGCGGCACCCGTCAGCGTGCAGAACATCCGCATCTGGGCGGCGCCGGACAGCACGCGCGTCGTATTCGATTTGTCAGGTCCCGCCACCCATGAGGTAACCGTGGCGGAGGACCCTGCCCGGGTCGTGATGGACATACAGGATGCGGCGGTGGGCGGCGCCCCTGCCCAGCCTGAAGATCATGACCTCTTCATCCGTCACGTGAACGCGGTGCCGTTCGATCTCGGTGCGCGCTTTGTTCTGGAACTGAAGCAACCCGCTGTCGCGAAGAGCTTCCAGCTCGGGCCCAACCAGCACTACGGCCACCGCCTGGTGCTGGATTTGACCGATGCGGCGGTGGACACGGCCCCCCAACCGCAGCCGCAGGAGGAAGTGGCGGCGACCGATCAGCGCCGCGATGTCGTCATTGCCGTGGACGCCGGCCACGGCGGCGACGACCCCGGCGCGCGCGGCCCGCGCGGCACTTGGGAGAAACAGATCACGTTGCAGATGGCGCGGTCACTCGCGGTCCGGATCAACGCGGAGCGCGGCATGCAGGCCATCCTGACCCGCGAAGGCGATTACTTCCTGCCGCTGCGCAAGCGCATGGAACTCGCCAGGCGCCACCGCGCTGATTTGTTCATTTCCATTCACGCCGATGCCTTCCGGGATCGGCGCGTTCAGGGTTCCTCGGTGTATGTGTTGTCGGAGCGGGGCGCGAGCAGCGAGCACGCCCGCTGGCTCGCGGAGCAGGAGAATGCCTCGGATCTGGTTGGGGGCGTGAGCCTCGACACGGAAGACAACGTGCTGGCGTCGGTGTTGCTGGACCTGTCGCAGACCGCCAGCCTCGAGGCCAGCATTGACGTGGCCGAGCGGGTATTGCAGAGCCTCCGCAAGATCGGCCGGCTGCACAATCGCCGGGTTGAATCCGCGGGTTTCGCGGTGTTGAAGTCCCCGGATATCCCGTCGATCCTTGTCGAGGCAGCCTACATCTCCAATCCGGACGAGGAGGTCAAACTCCGTTCCCCGCTGCATCAGCAGAAAGTGGCCGAAGCGATCCTGTCTGGACTGCGCGGCTACTTCACCGTCCGCGCCCCCGAGGGTACCACGCTGGCGGCGATTCGCCGGCATGTCATCGGCCGCGGCGACACGCTGTCCGGCATCGCGCAGCAATACCGGATCAGCATGCAGACCCTGCGGGACGCCAACAATCTCCACACCGATCAGATCCGTATAGGCCAGGTGCTGGCCATCCCCGCCACGGACGGATAGCGTGGTGCCCACAGCATCCTTCTGATGCGAAAATGACGGCCGGGATGAAGCCGGCAGCGTTTTGATACAAAGCCGATTTTATGCCGGCCGGATAATGGATGGCCGGGAGGAACCCGGCCCCGCAAGTGCAATCAGGTTCCGTGGAATCAACAATAGTCCCCCGCATCCAGCGCCTCCCGCCGCTGCTGGCCGACCAGATCGCCGCGGGCGAAGTGGTGGAGCGACCGGCCTCCGTGGTCAAGGAGCTGGCCGAAAATGCGCTGGACGCCGGCGCCACGCGCATGATCATCGAGATCCGGCGCGGCGGTCTGGAGCTGATCCGGGTCACGGACGACGGCCACGGCATTCACCCGGACGATCTGCGCCTCGCGCTGGATCGGCACGCCACCAGCAAGATACGCACTGCCGAAGACCTGGCTGCCATTCGCAGTCTCGGATTTCGCGGCGAGGCGCTGCCGAGCGTCGCAGCCGTGGCGCGCCTGCGGCTGGTGTCGCGCATCGCCGATGAGGACGCAGGCCGCGAACTGCAGAGTATTCCCGGGGATGCGCAGCCGCAGATCCGTCCCGCCGCGCATCCGGTGGGGACCACGGTGGAGGTCAGCGCGCTGTTCCACGCGGTACCGGCGCGGCGCAGGTTCCTGCGCGCGGAGCAGACCGAGTACCTGCACGTGCTCGACACCGTACGCCGCCTCGCATTGAGCCGGCCGTCACTGGCACTGCGGTTCCTGCGCGATGGCAGGCGTGTCCTCAATGTTCGCGCCGACCTGGAACCACGTCAGCGCCTGCAACACGTGCTGGGCCTGAGGCTGGAAGCCGGGGCGCGGGAGCTTGAATACACAGCGCCCGACATGCGTCTGGCCGGCTGGCTCAGCGAGCCGGCATTCCACCGCAGTCAGTCCGACTTTCAGTTCCTGTTCCTGAACGGGCGCATCGTGCGCGACCGGCAACTGAGCCACGCCGTCCGCGTCGCCTATGGAGATGCTGTTCCTCCCGGGCGGTTTCCCGCATACGCGCTGCATCTGCAACTGGACCCGGCTGCTGCCGACGTCAACGTCCATCCGACCAAACACGAGGTGCGGTTTCGCCGTGCCCGGGACGTGCATGATTTTGTCTCGTCCTGCGTACGCGATGCGCTGGGAGCGATGTCCCGCGGTAGCGCCGTCGCAGAGCCGCCTGCTCCGTGGCCGCAATCCGCCACGCCCGGGTCCCGATGGTTTTCGATGCCGGGGAATCCTCCGATGTCCGCCCCCTCATTGATCCAGGATCCGGCTGCGGCGCAAGCGGGCCGGCTGCTGATCGCCGGCCGTTATCTCGTCACCCAGCGGGACGGCGCGCTCTGGCTCGTGGACGGACTGGCCCTGTGCCGCGAAATATTTCACCGGCGCCTAATGGGCGAGCTGCGCGCTGCCGGCGTGCGCCGCCGGCCGTTGCTCGTGCCGTTGCAGGTGCCGGTTGCGGAAGGTGACGTGGAGCGCATTGAATCGCGTGCCGTCATGATCGCCGCGTCGGGGTTTGTGCTGCACTGCTCCGCGCCCGCGGAAATCACGATCAGGGAGTATCCGGTCGCCCTGTCCGCATGCCCGTTGCTGCCGGTGGTGCGCGGCCTTGTGCCGGCCTGGACGGACAAACACATGGCGACGGCGGAAACGCTGATCGGGCAGCTCTGCGCGGAACTGCCGGGCTCGACCCCGGCGGATATCGGCATCGCGGGACTCACGCAAATGCTGGGTGAATACTCGGATTGGGGAACTGCTTCGTTGCCCCGCCTCGACCGGCTTCTGGGCCCGGAGGATTTGGCCCGATTGTTGTCCGAGGCCCCATCCCATGCCTGAACCCGACATCATTTTCCTGATGGGACCGACCGCCAGCGGGAAGTCGGCCCTGGCGCTGGAGATTGCCCGACGCCTCCCGGTGGAGATCATCAGCGTTGACTCGGCGCTGGTGTATCGGGATATGGATATCGGCACGGCGAAACCCCCCGCGGATATCCGGTCACAGGTGCCGCATCATCTCATTGATATATGCGACCCGGCGGAGGTCTACTCTGCGGGGCGGTTCCGGACGGATGCCCGGGCCCTGATTGAGCAGATCAGCGCACGTCAAAGAGTACCGTTGCTCGTGGGAGGTACCGGGCTCTACTTTCGCAGTCTGCAGCGGGGTATCGCGCGCCTGCCCGTGGCCGACGCCGGAATACGTGCGCAACTGGAGGCCGACGCCGCTGCGCACGGCTGGGCGGTCCTCCATGCACGGCTGCGCGCCGTGGATCCGGAAGCCGCGGCGCGCATACACCCGGCCGATCCCCAGCGCATCCAGCGGGCGCTTGAGGTGTACCTGCTGACCGGCCGCGCCCTGTCATCGCACCTTGCCGATCGCAACGCCGACCCGCTTGACAACCGCGTGCACAAGTTCGTGCTGAATTTCAGCGACCGCCGCCGTCTGCATGACCGGATTGAAACCCGGTTCCACCGGATGCTGGAGGCAGGTTTGCTGGATGAAGTCCGCGCGTTGTACCGGCGCGGCGATCTGACCTGCAGTCACCCGTCCATGCGGCTGGTGGGTTACCGGCAGTGCTGGCAGCATCTGGCGGGAGAGATACCGTTCAGCCGCTTGCCGGAAAAAGGCATCGCGGCGACGCGGCAACTGGCCCGGCGGCAGTTGACGTGGCTGCGGCAGGAACCCGGCGCGACGTGGCTGGACCCGTCCAGCGCCGATCTGGCGGGTAAGGTATTGAAAAGCCTGCAACTTGCCCCCATACAAGGTGCGTGACAAGACGAATTCGACGAACCACCGCTGCCGGACTGTGAAATCAAGGAACCTCTGAAAAAACTTCAGAGGTTCCGCAGTGCAGGGCAGATGGCGAGCTCCTGCGCCATCTGCATTTCCGCCATCCCTGGCGGTCAGACGCGTACACTGCCATTTTCAATGACTGCAAGTCATTGAAAATGTGAGGCAAGCGAAAACCGCGTTTTTCGCTTGCCGTCCTCTGACAAGCCCAGGATGGGCTTGTTCAGAGCTTACTTAAGATATCGATCCTTATATACTCGGACCATGCACGGATGCCGGGTGGGGCGGGCTGGCCCCACGAAAATAACTATAGATAAGGAGAACCGCTTATGAGCAAGGGTCACACACTCCAGGATCCGTTTCTGAATGCGCTGCGCAAGGAGCGGGTACCGGTATCCGTCTACCTCGTGAACGGCATCAAGCTGCAAGGGCAGGTGGAATCCTTCGATCAGTTTGTCGTCCTGTTGCGCAATGCCGTGAGCCAACTGGTCTATAAACACGCCATCTCAACCATTGTCCCGGCGCGCAACATCAAGCTGCCGCGCTCCGAGGAAGACGGCGGAGAGGATTGACACGAAGCATCTCAAAATTAGCGAGCGCAGACGAGACAAGATGAAAATGGACGAGAAAGCGGACGCCTACTGGATGACGTACAGGGATGTACTAATGCCGCGAGCACAGGATGTGCAGGAGCGGCGCGCAGGCGGTAGGGCGACGCAGGACGCCAAAGCCGAGTTGACACGCCAGTCAATGAGCATTTCGAGCCCGTTTTCAACGCAGAATCGGCAAGCGCAGCAATTTTGAGACCAGTTCACATCAGACATTGGCCAGCGGTCCAGTCCTGCTCCAGTCCCATGCCCCGCGCGGCGTTCCCGCCGTGCTGGTACATTGCAGCTTCCGCGGTCCGCGCTTCAACGAGGAGCGGGAGGAATTCCTGCTCCTGTCGGCGTCCGCAGGCGTGCGCACCGTGGATGTCATTACCGGTCAACGCCAGTTTCCCGACGCCAGGTATTTCGTCGGCAGCGGCAAGGTGGAGGAGATCGGCGCGGCGGTAAAGGCCCGCGCCGCGGAGCTGGTCGTATTCAATCACGAGCTTACCCCGGCCCAGGAGCGCAACCTGGAAAAGAAATGCGGCTGTCGCGTCGTGGACCGCATCGGTCTGATACTGGACATATTTGCCCAGCGCGCCCGCAGCTACGAGGGCAAGTTACAGGTGGAACTCGCCCAGTTGCAGCGTCTGTCCACGCGGCTGGTACGCGGCTGGACGCATCTCGAGCGGCAGCGCGGCGGTATCGGCCTGCGTGGCCCGGGCGAGACGCAGCTGGAAATGGACCGGCGCCTCATCGGCCGGCGCATCAAGTACATCCACGAGAGACTGGAGAAGGTCCGGCGCCAGCGCCGGCAGGGCCGGCGCCGGCGCTCCCGGACCGGTACGCCGCTGGTGTCGCTGATCGGTTACACGAACGCCGGCAAATCCACATTGTTCAATCAACTCACCGGCGCCGACGTATTCGCGGCCGACCAGTTGTTCGCGACGCTGGACCCGACGCTGCGCCGGGTAACGATTCCGCCGGAGCGGAGTGTGATTCTGAGCGATACGGTGGGGTTCATCCGCCACCTGCCGCACGATCTGGTGGCATCCTTCCGGGCCACGCTCGACGAGGTGCGCGAGGCCGACCTGCTGCTGCACGTCGTGGACGCCAACGCCGGACAGCGTGAGGCGCAGATCGAACAGGTGAATCAAGTCATCGAGGAGATTGGCGCCGGACGCATTCCGCAAATCATCGTCTACAACAAGATTGACCTGAACGCGAACCTGGCGCCGCGTGTTGACGACGAACGCGAAGGTCCCCCGGCGGTGTGGCTGTCCGCACGCAGCGGCGACGGAGTCGGGAACCTGAAAGAATTGATGGCAACATTGCTGCGGCCGCTGCCGGAGCACTGCGAGTTGCGTCTGCCGCCGACCGCGGGCGCATTGCGATCACGCCTGTTTCAGTTCGGGGCTGTATCGAGCGAGATCCTCGACCAGCGCGGCGGCTGGATCATGACCGTGGAGATCGACGGCCGATCGCTGCGGCATCTCGCCCATGAACACGGTGTGGATCTCGAGTCAATACGGTAGGCGGGCGGGAACTTTGTGATAGCATTTGCCGCGACTTTTTATCCGTAACCGGATTCTATTTTCGAGCGGGAACAATCACGATGGCGTGGAATGAACCACCTGGGGGCAGAAACGGCGGGCGCGATCCGTGGGGCGGGCGCGGCAACGACCCCGGGCCGCCTGACCTGGACGAGCTGCTGCGCCGGATGCAACGCGGTTTCGGGGGCTGGTTCGGCGGCGGCCCGACGGCGGGGGATCGCCGCCTGCCGCCGGTGTACTGGATCGGCGGGCTGCTTATCCTGCTGGCGGCGCTGCTGTTCGACATCACCCATATCATTGACCAGCAGGAGCGAGGCGTCGTGCTGCGCTTCGGCCGCTACGTGGCGACGCTGCAGCCCGGACTCAATTTCGTGTTTCCGAGCCTGGTGGATGAGGTCATCCGTGTGAACGTGGGGCAGGTGCGCTCCATAACGCACAAGGCGACGATGCTCACGCAGGACGAAAACATCGTGGACGTGGAAGTCGCCGTGCAATGGCGCATCTCCGATCCGGCCGATTACGTTTTCAATGTCATGAACCCGCCGGAAACCCTGGGCCAGGTCACCGAGAGCGCCGTTCGGCGCATCATCGGCAAGAGCAAGCTGGATTTCGTCTTGACCGAAGGCCGCAGCGAGATCGCCCAGGCGCAACAGCAGTTGATGCAGAAAGTGATGGGCGATTATCGCGCCGGCATCCTGGTGGTGACCGTGGACATGCAGCCCGCGAAGCCGCCGGAGCAGGTCAAGGAAGCGTTCGATGACGCCATCAAGGCGCGCGAGGACGAGCAGCGGCTGGTCAATGAGGCCGAGGCGTACGGCAACGAGATTCGCCCGCGTGCGCGCGGCGCGGCGGCGCGCCTGCGCGAAGAGGCCAATGGCTACAAGGCCTCGGTTATAGCGCGTGCCGAGGGCGAAGCGGCTCGGTTCGAGCAGTTGCTGGCAGAATACGAGCGCGCGCCGGCGGTGACCCGGGAGCGGCTGTATCTGGACGCAATGCAGAACGTGCTTGCCAGCACCGGCAAAGTGCTGCTGGACACGCAGGGCGGTAACAATCTGGTGTACCTGCCGCTGGATCGGCTGCTGGACAATGCGCGCGGCGCACTTGGCGGTCCCGCAGCGCCGTCCGCCGGGCGCGAATCCGGCGCGCCGGCGGCAATGGACACCGTCAACGCGACCGCGCCCCGCGCCCGCCCGGCGAGGTGACAGGCATGTTGAACCGCATCATTTTTGCGCTCCTCGCCCTGCTGTTGCTGGCGTCGCTGTCGGTATTCCGCGTGCAGCAGTGGGAACAGGCCATTGTCTTCCAGTTCCGCGAGGTAAGCCGGGTTGACGACGAGCCTGGCCTGCATCTGATGATGCCGTTTGTCAACACGGTGAGGAAATTCCCGTTGCGCCTGCTGAACCTGGACCAGCAGCCGCAACGTTATCTCACCGTGGAGAAGAAGGATGTCATCGTGGATTACTACGTGAAGTGGCACATTTCCAACGTCCAGTCGTTTTACATCAGCACGCGCGGCGGCGACGTCGAATACGCCAACGGACTGCTCGGCCAGCGCATCAATCGGGTATTGCGCGATGAATTCGGGCGCCGGAAAGTACAGGAGGTCGTCGCCGGCGCGAGCGGCGAGATCCTGGAGCTTCTCGCGCCGACCAAGGTGCAGCTTGAGCAGGAACTCGGCATCAAGATTGCGGACGTGCGCCTGATCCGCATCGATCTGCCGGAGGAGGTGAGCACTTCGGTGTATGACCGCATGCGAGCGGAACGGTTACGCGTCGCCAAGGACTTCCGCGCCCGCGGCGAAGAGGCGGCGGAACGCATCCGGGCGAACGCCGACCGCGAGCGCCAGGTAATCCTCGCCGGAGCGTACCGGGACGCGGAGACCATTCGCGGCGAGGGCGACGCGCAGGCCACCGAGATTTATGCGTCCGCGTTCGGCAAGAACGAGGAATTTTACGGCTTTTACCGCCGGCTCGGCGCCTACCAGGCCACGTTCGGATCGGGCAGGGACATTCTGGTATTGAAGCCCGATACGGATTTCTTCAAGTATTTCGGCACTTCCAGGGCCCGCTAGCCGGCGGCCTGCCGGTCTTTTGCCGCGCGCGGCGGAAACGATCCCTTGTGTGGAATGACCTCCTGGCTGCGCTGGCGCTGCTGTTTGTCATCGAAGGCGTGCTGCCGTTTGCCCTGCCGGCCAGCGCGCGCCGCTGGTTTGCCGCGGCGTCACAACTGGATGACGCGACACTGCGGTTTGCCGGTCTCACCAGCATGTGCATCGGCCTGATCATTCTCTATTTCGCGCGCTGATCTCATGACTAGCCTGCGTTTCTCAAGCCCCTCCTGCTGCGGCCGTCGATCCGCTCGCTGTGGCGGGCCGTACTCCATCGCGCCGGCTCGACGTAGTGTCGGCTACGCCTTCGCCGCCGCTCAGTCCGTGCGGCCCGCCACACCGGCGTCTCGGTGCCCTCGCGACGGACGGGCTTGAGAAATGCAGGCTGGGAACCGCCACTGGCTGCTCCCCGAAGGGATCGAGGAGGTATTGCCGCCGGATGCCGCGCGGCTGGAACGCCTGTGCCGCGATTTGCTCGATCTGCTGGCGGGGTGGGGCTACGAGCTGGCCATGCCGCCGCTGGCGGAATTCATTGATGCACTGCTGACCGGCAGCGGCGAAGACCTCGATCTGCAGACCTTCAAGGTCACCGACCAGTTGAGCGGGCGATTGCTGGGCATTCGCGCCGACATGACGCCGCAGGTGGCGCGCATAGACGCCCACTATCTGCGCCGCGACGTGCCGGCCCGGCTGTGCTATCTCGGACCGGTGCTGCACACGCTGCCGGGCGGGCCGGGCGGCTCACGCGCGCCGTTGCAACTGGGCGCGGAACTGTACGGGCACGCCGGTCCGGAGAGTGACGCCGAGATCCTGGCGCTGTGCCTGCGCACGCTGCAGGTCGCCGGCGTGCGTGGTGTGCACCTGGATCTGGGGCACGTGGGGATCTATCAGACCCTGCTGCGCCGGCTGCAACTGGACCCGGCGCGGGAGGCGCAACTGTTCGACTCGTTGCAGCGCAAGGCCGCGGCGGAGATCGATGCCTATATCGCGCAATGGCCGGTGCCGGCCGGACTGGCCGGACCGTTGCGCGCGCTGGTGGAACTGCACGGCGGCCCCGGCGTGCTGTCGGACGCGCGGCGGCAGTTGCGACCCCTGAACGCCGAGGCGCTGGTTTGCATTGACAATCTGGAACGCATCGCGGCGCTGACGGCGCGGCAGTTCAAGGATGCGCCGCTGTTCTTCGATCTCGCCGAGTTGCGCGGATATCACTATCACACCGGGATGATGTTCAGTTGTTATATTCCGGGCGCCGGCAGCGGCGTCGCCTTCGGCGGGCGCTATGACGCCATCGGCGCGGCGTTCGGACGCGAGCGCCCCGCCACCGGCTTCAGCACGGACGTGAAGCGGCTGTTCTTCCTGGGCTCGACCCGTGATCGCAGGGCCACCGCGATCCTGGCCCCGGCGTCGGAGTTGCCCGCATTGCAGGAATTGGTGGATTCCCTGCGCGCCGGTGGCGCGGTCGTGATCACGCACCTGCCGGGCCAGACCGGCGGCGCGGCGGACCTGGGCTGCGATCGGGAGATCGTGCTCGAGCGCGGGCGCTGGGTCGTGAAGCCCCTCAACTGCGGCTGAGACGGCCATGGGCAAGAACGTTGTTGTCATCGGCACCCAGTGGGGCGACGAGGGGAAGGGAAAGATCGTTGATCTGCTGACCGACCGGGCCGCCGCCGTGGCGCGTTTCCAGGGCGGGCACAATGCCGGGCACACCGTCGTCATTGACGGCGTCAAGACCGTGTTGCGCCTGATCCCGTCCGGCATCCTGCGCGATGGCGTCATGTGCCTGCTCGGCAACGGTGTCGTCGTCAGCCCGTCTGCGCTGCTGGAGGAACTCGGACAGCTTGAGCAGCGCGGCATCCCGGCGCGGCAGCGACTGCGCATCAGCGAGGCCTGCGCGCTGATCCTCCCGTATCACGTGCGGCTCGATCAGGCGCGCGAGAAGGCGCGCGGCAGCGCCGCCCTCGGTACCACCGGCCGCGGCATCGGCCCGGCCTATGAAGACAAGATCGCGCGCCGCGCGCTGCGCGTCGGCGATCTGCTGCACCGCGAGCGTTTTGCCGCGAAGCTGGGCGAGGTGCTCGATTATCACAATTTCATGCTGACCCGTTACTACAAGGTCGAAGCGGTGGACTTCCAGCAGGTGCTGGACGAGACCATGGGGCTGGCGGAACAGATTGCGCCCATGGTGAGCGACGTAACCCAGCTGCTGTACGACATCCAGGCGGCCGGCGGGCACATCCTGTTCGAGGGGGCGCAGGGGGCGTTGCTGGATGTGGATCACGGCACGTATCCGTACGTCACTTCATCCAACACCACCTCCGGCGGCGCGGCCACGGGCACCGGTTTCGGTGCGCGCAGTTTCGATTACGTGCTCGGCATCACCAAGGCCTACACGACCCGCGTGGGGTCCGGGCCGTTTCCCACGGAGTTGTTCGACGCAATGGGCGAACACATGTTCAAGCGCGGCGCGGAGTTCGGCGCGGTGACCGGCCGGCGGCGCCGCTGCGGATGGTTTGACGCCGTGACCCTGCGCCGTTCGTTGCAGTTGAACAGCGTCTCCGGCATATGCGTCACCAAGCTGGACGTGCTGGACGGGCTGGAGTCCATTCGCATCTGCACCGGGTACGAGGTCAATGGCCAGAAACGCGCGACACCACCCGCCGGCGCCGAGGCCTTTGCTGAGTGCCGCCCGGTGTACGAGGAACTGCCCGGCTGGCAGGAGTCCACCGTGGGCGTGAAATCCATGGACGCATTACCGGCGAACGCGCGCGCCTACCTGAAGCGCCTCGAAGAAGTGACCGGAACGCCCATTGACATGGTATCCACCGGGCCGGATCGCACCGAGACCATCATCCTCAAGCATCCATTCGACTGACCTGCGACCGCGCCGTGATTTAACCCGAGGATGGGGGCAACCGCCTAGCCGGGGCACCGGTGCGGTATCGCGCCTCAGGATCCTCCGCAAAACCATCCTTGTTGTTTTACTCGTCGAGTTGAGTAAAAATACTCAGCATATTGAGTAATTCGAGAACAGTTGCATGCTTTATATCCGCCCTCAATCCGCAACGCTGGCCCGCCGCCTGGCCGAGCCGCGGCGATTCATCCACGTGGTCACGGGGCCGCGCCAGGTCGGCAAGACCACGCTGGTACAGCAGGTGACAGAGGAGTCCGGCCTTGCCACCCATTTTGCCAGCGCCGACGAGCCTACCTTGCGCGGTCCCGACTGGATCGCGCAGCAGTGGGAGGCCGCCCGCCTGGCCGCCCGTGACGCGGGCAAACGGGGCGCGGTGCTGGTGCTGGACGAGGTGCAGAAAATCCCCGCCTGGTCGGAAACCGCCAAACGCCTGTGGGACGAGGATACGCGCGCCAAGCGCCCGGTCCGGGTAGTGCTGCTCGGTTCGGCACCGCTGCTGATCGCACGCGGGCTTACCGAAAGCCTTGCCGGCCGATTCGAAGTGTTGCACCTGCCGCATTGGTCATTCACGGAAATGCAGGCGGCATTCCGGGTCAGTCCCGATCAGTATCTTTTCTACGGCGGCTACCCGGGTGCCGCGCCGCTGACCGGCGAACCTGCGCGCTGGGCGCGCTACATCATGGATGCGTTGATTGAGACGACGATATCGCGCGATGTGCTGCTGCTCTCCCGCGTGGACAAACCGGCGCTGCTGCGGCGGTTGTTCGAGCTGGGTTGCCGCTACTCTGGGCAGGTACTGTCCTACACCAAAATGCTTGGACAATTGCAGGATGCGGGCAACACCACGACGCTGGCGCACTACCTCGACTTGCTGGCGGGCGCGGGCATGCTCACCGGCTTGCAAAAGTTCGCCGGCGAGGCCGTGCGCAGTCGTGGCTCCAGTCCCAAACTGCAGGTGCTGAATACGGCACTGATGACTGCCCAATCTGGCCTCACCCTGAAGCAGGCGCGGGCCGACCGCGAGTTCTGGGGAAGGCTCACGGAGTCAGCCGTCGGCGCACACCTGGCCAATGCAGCCGCGGCGGGCGAATGCGATCTGTTTTACTGGCGTGACCGCAATCGCGAAGTGGATTTTATCGTGTGTGCGGGCCATACCGTGATCGCCATTGAAGTGAAAAGCGGCCGCACACGCGATGCGCGCCTGGGGTTGGCTGCGTTTGCCGAGGTGTTCAGGATCAGGCGCACGCTGCTGGTCGGTGCCGGTGGCATCCCGGTGGAGAAGTTCCTTCTGCGGCCCGTGGCGCATTGGATTAAGGCGTGAGACGCATCTGCCCCGTTGCCACCGTGACGCCGCCCCGGAATTGGGCAAAAATAACTCCACCCCCGGAACAGTGAGCAGAAGCGGTCACCCGATGGCGAAGAAAAAGAACAAAAGCGCAGCCCCCACCTCCAATCTCGGCTTCGAAGCCATGCTCTGGGCCGCTGCGGACGCGCTGCGCAACAACATGGACGCGGCCGAGTACAAGCACGTCGTCCTCGGGCTCATCTTCCTCAAGTACATTTCTGACGCCTTCGAGGCCAAGCACGCGGAGCTCGACGCCCAGCGCAAGAAGGGCGCCGACCCGGAGGATCCGGACGAGTACCGCGCCGTCAACATCTTCTGGGTCCCGCCCGAGGCCCGCTGGCAATACCTCAAATCCATGGCGCCGCAGCCCACCATCGGCAAGCTGGTGGACGACGCCATGGCCGCCATCGAGCGGGACAACCCCACGCTCAAGGGCGTGCTACCCAAGGACGACGCCCGCCCCGGCCTCGACAAGCAGCGCCTCGGCCAGCTCATCAACCTGGTGAGCGACATCGCGCTCGGCAGCCCCGCCGACCGCGCCAAGGACACGCTCGGTCGCGTCTACGAGTACTTCCTCGCCCAGTTCGCCAGCGCCGAGGGCAAGAAGGGCGGGCAGTTCTACACGCCGTCCCACGTGGTACGCGTGCTGGTGGAAATGCTCGCGCCGTACAAGGGGCGCGTGTAC
>JACORW010000055.1 GCA_016179185.1 Gammaproteobacteria bacterium
CGCACATACTGATTTACCAGCCACCAGCCACCAGCCACCAGCCACTAGCCACTAGCCACCAGCCACCAGGAACAGAATGACGAACGACACCATAAAAATCGAAGTCGACGGCAAAGTTCTGGAGGCCCGGAAAGGCCAAATGCTGATCCAGGTCACGGATGCCCATGACATCTACGTGCCGCGATTCTGCTATCACGGCAAGCTCAGCGTGGCCGCGAACTGCCGCATGTGCCTGGTGGAGGTGGAGAAGGCGCCGAAGCCGCTGCCGGCGTGCGCAACACCGGTCATGGACGGCATGAAGGTGCGCACGCGCTCGAAGCTTGCGCTGGAGGCGCAGAAGTCGGTCATGGAATTCCTGCTGATCAATCATCCGCTGGACTGCCCCATATGCGACCAGGGCGGCGAATGCGAATTGCAGGACCTTGCCATGGGCTACGGCCGCGACGTGTCCCGATATCAGGAGAACAAGCGCGTGGTGCGCGACAAGGACATAGGGCCGCTGGTGCAGACCGACATGACGCGCTGCATCCACTGCACGCGCTGCGTGCGGTTCGGCGAGGAGGTGGCCGGGCTGCGCGAACTGGGCGCCACCGGGCGCGGCGAGTTCATGGAGATCGGGACGTTTGTCGAGCAAAGCATGGCGTCCGAATTGTCCGGGAACGTCATTGATCTCTGCCCGGTCGGCGCGTTGACCTCCAAGCCGTTCCGGTATTCGGCGCGCACGTGGGAGATGAGCCAGCATCCCGGCATCGCGCCCCATGACGGCATCGGTTCCAACATCCATTTTCACGTCAAGGACGGCCGCGTGAAGCGCGTGGTGCCGGCGGAAAACGAGGTCATCAACGAAGTGTGGCTGTCCGACCGTGACCGGTTCAGTTATGAAGGCCTGTACAGCAATGATCGCCTGACCGCGCCGATGATCCGGGATGATAAGGGCTGGCGCGAGGTGGACTGGGAAACCGCGTTTGCCATGGTGCGCGAGCGCCTGGGTCCGATCCTGAAATCCGCTCCGGCGTCAGTCGGCGGCGTGATCGCCCCCACCGCCACGCTGGAGGAAATCTTCCTGTTCCAGAAACTCCTGCGCGGTGCCGGCTGCGGCAACATTGACCATCGTCTGCGGTACCTGGATTTCTCCGATCAGGATGCCGCGCCGGTATTCCCGTGGCTCGGGCAGTCCATTGCCGAACTGGAGCAATTGAATTGCGCGCTGATCATCGGCGGCGATCCGCGCAAGGAACAGCCGTTGCTGAATCACCGCCTGCGCAAGGCCGCGCTGCGGGGGGCGCGCATCATGATGGTCAACCCGGCGAGTTTCCCGTCCAATTATCCGCTGGCAGCGGAATTGAGCGCGGCGCCGGGCGGGCTGGTGCGCGCGGTCGCCGGGATTTGCAGGGCGCTGGCGGAGTTGAAGTCCGACACCCTGGCGCGGGAGTCATGGCTGGAAGACGTGGCCGTCACCGATGCGCAGCGACGCATCGCGCGGGAGCTGGCCAACCCGGGCCGCGGCACAGTGCTGCTGGGCAACCTCGCCGCGTCATTGCCTGATGCGGCGGCATTGCGGTTTGTCGCCGGGCAACTCGCAAACCTCGCGGGGGCCGCATTCGGCTACCTGGGCGAAGCTGCCAACAGCGCCGGTGCGTGGCTGGGCGGAGCAATACCGCAGCGCGGTCCCGGCGGCAGGCCTGCTTCACGCAGCGGAATGGACGCGGGTGCCATGGCGCGCAATGGCATGCGTGCGTTCATGCTCTACCAGGTCGAGCCGGAGGCCGATTGCGCCGCTCCGGATCAATGGCTGACTGCGCTGCGCAACGCGGAGTGCGTGGTTTCAATGAATTCCTGGATCACGGACGCGGCACGCGAATACGCCCATGTGCTGCTTCCAGTGGGGGTGTTTGCCGAAACCGACGGCACGTTTGTCAACGTGGCAGGCGCGCCGCAGTCCTGGCGCGCCGTTGTGGATCCGCCGGGGGAGGCGCGGCCCGGCTGGAAAGTGCTGCGCGTGCTGGCGGAGACTCTGGGCGTTTCCGGCTGCGACTACGAAACGGCGAAGGAAGTAGCGCGTGACGCGGCGCAGGCGATGGCCGGCGTCCGTCCCGAGAATCGCGCCGCGTGGCGTGCGCTTGTGCGGCTCCCTGCGGCGGTCGCCGGATTGCAGCGCATCACAACGGTGCCGATGAATTCCGCCGATGCGCTGGTGCGGCGCGCGGAGGCGTTGCAACAGACTGCCGATCGTGCCGACGGCGCGCTGCACCTGAGCCGCGCGACCGCGGCCCGTTTCGGTGTTTTGGACAGCGGGCACGCCGTTGTCGGGCATGACGGCCAGGCGCTGACCCTGCCCGTGGCGCTGGATGATGCAGTCGGCGACGATACCGTGTTGATCCACGGCGGCAACGGGTTGCTCGCAACCCTGGGCCCCTGGTTCGGCCGGGTGACATTGAAGCCGGCATGAACGCCCTGTACGAACTGCTGACCGAAAAGGTGCTGGCGCCGCTGGTTGCGACGGTGATCCCCGGCGCGTGGCAGGACGAGACCCTGTACATGCTGCAAGCGGTGATCAAGATCGTCGTCATCGTCGCGCCGCTGATGCTGTGTGTCGCGTACCTGACCTTCGCCGAGCGCAAGATCATCGGTTACATGCAGGTGCGAATCGGCCCCAATCGCGTCGGGCCGCGCGGCTGGCTGCAACCCATCGCGGATGCGGTGAAGCTGATGTTCAAGGAGATCATCATCCCGTCCGGAGCCAGCAAGGCGCTGTTCATCGCCGCGCCGGTGTTGTCCATCGCCCCATCGCTGGCGGCCTGGGCAGTGATCCCGTTCGAACACGGCATGGTGCTTGCCGACATCAATGCCGGGCTGTTGTATATCCTGGCGCTGACGTCCCTGGGCATATACGGGATCATCATTGCCGGCTGGGCATCGAATTCGAAATACGCCTTTCTGGGCGCGATGCGCTCTGCGGCGCAGATCGTGTCCTATGAAATTGCAATGGGATTCGCGCTGGTGGTCGTGCTGATCGCCGCCGGAAGCCTGAATCTGAACCAGATCATACTGGCCCAGAACGGCAGCCTGCTGCACTGGTTCTGGTTGCCGCTGTTGCCGGTTTTCGGTGTCTATTTCATCTCCGGGATCGCGGAAACGAACCGCGCGCCATTCGATGTGGCCGAGGGCGAATCGGAGATCGTCGCGGGTTTCCATGTCGAATACGGCGGCATGGCGTTCTCGATCTTCTTCATGGCCGAATACGCGAACATGATCCTGATATCGGCGCTGACCTCGATCCTGTTTTTTGGCGGCTGGTTGTCGCCGTTTCAGGGTGTGCCGGTGATCGGCGAGCCGAGCCTGGTCTGGCTGCTGGCCAAGACCTCGATGTTCCTATTCCTGTTCCTGTGGTTCCGCGCCACGTTTCCGCGCTACCGCTACGACCAGATCATGCGCCTGGGGTGGAAGGTTTTCTTGCCGATAACGATTGCGTGGATTGTGGTGACTGCGGGGATGGTGGTGGCGCAGGTGCCGCCGTGGTTTGATTGAGATGCAGCTACAAGCAACAAGCTACAAGCAACAAGTGAAAAGCAGCCACAAGCCACAAGCAACAAGGACAACCAGGGCGCGGTTCTGCGTTTCCTTGTCGCTTGTTGCTTGTAGCTTGTGGCTAACTTGTCTGGAGACGGCACAATGCTGGAAGTTGTAAAGAACTATTGTCGCAGCCTGTTCCTCTGGGAGCTGCTCAAAGGCATGCAGCTCACCGGCCGGTACCTGTTCAAGCGCAAGTTCACGGTGCAGTACCCGGAGGAGAAGACGCCGCAGTCACCGCGCTTCCGCGGCCTGCATGCGCTGCGACGATATCCTAACGGCGAGGAGCGCTGCATCGCCTGCAAGCTGTGCGAGGCCGTTTGCCCGGCGGTGGCCATCACCATCGAATCGGAGCAGCGCGCCGACGGCACGCGCCGCACGACGCGCTACGACATAGACCTGACCAAATGCATCTTCTGCGGTTTCTGCGAGGAATCCTGCCCTGTGGACTCGATTGTCGAGACGCGCATCTTCGAGTATCACGGGGAACAGCGCGGTGATCTGATCATGACCAAGGAAAAGTTGCTGGCGGTTGGGGATCGCGTGGAAGCGCAGTTGCAGGCGGACCGGGCGGCGGATGCGGTGTTCAGATAGCTACAAGCCACAAGCAACAAGCTACAAGGAAAACAAGAATAATTATGTGCTCTGAATCGATCTCAACGGATTCTTTTACTTGTCATTTGTCGCTTAGATCCTGGGGCTGCTTTATCCCTTGTAGCTTGTCGCTTGTAGCTTGTAGCTAACTCATATGACTGCAATTACCTTTTACTTCTTCGCTGCCGTGCTGGTGATTTCGGCGCTCCTGGTCATCACGGTTCGCAATCCCGTGCATGCGGCGCTGTTCCTGGTGCTGGCGTTTTTCTCCAGCGCCGCGGTGTGGCTGCTGTTGCAGGCGGAGTTTCTGGCCATTGCGCTGGTACTGGTGTACGTGGGAGCGGTAATGGTGCTGTTCCTGTTCGTCATCATGATGCTGGACGTCAATCTCGCGCCGCTCCGGGAAGGCTTCGCCCGCTACCTGCCGCTTGGGCTCACTGTGGCGGCGCTGTTGGTGGTGACCATGGCGATCGTCATCAGGTCAGGCGGAATCAATGCAACGGCGCCCGCGCAGGACACCGTCGCCGGGAGCAACACGCAACTGCTGGGTCAGGCGCTGTTCACGGATTTCCTGTATCCGTTCGAGGTGGCCGGGGCCGTGCTGCTGGTGGCGATTATCGCGGCGATAGCGTTGACGCTACGGCGCAGGTCGCGGCAGCTCCGTACGCCGGCCCCGGGCCTCCAGGTGGCCGTGCGGCGCGAAGATCGGGTGAGGATTGTCAAAATGGACGCAGAAAAATGAATAACACCGTGCCTTGTAAAATGTGGCTGGTGGCTGGCAAGGAAGAAAGGACTTGACGCCTGTCGATGTACTGTGACGATTTTTCAGCCACCAGCCACCAGCCACCAGCCACCAGCCACCAGCCACCAGCCACCAGCCAC
>JACORW010000057.1 GCA_016179185.1 Gammaproteobacteria bacterium
GAAATATGCAACAGGCTTCCCGCGGAAGGCCCGATCCCCTTCTGGCGACCGGGGGACCGCTCGCTCACCAGTGGGGCCGGGTTAACCCGGCCTGAGACCGGCCGGCTGAAGCGACCCACAGGATGTGGGAAATGCCGCGCGAGGACAGGATGTCCGGAGCGGCCGGCCCCATAACTCCGGTACCTTTGATCGGAACGCCTGTTTGACCTGGAATTCGGAACAGCTATTTAGATGTCGTAATACAGCGCAAACTCCCATGGATGCGGGCGCAGGCGGATCGCGTCCACTTCGCGCTCGCGTTTGTACGCGATCCACGTGTCAATTACGTCCTGTGTGAATACGCCCCCCGCGGTGAGGAATTCATGATCGCGCTCCAGGGCATCCAGCGCCGCATCGAGCGTCCCCACCACCGAGCGCACGTCTGCGCGTTCCTCGGGTTCCAGGTCATACAGGTCCTTGTCGATCGGCTTGGGCGGTTCCAGGTTGTTTTCAATCCCGTCCAGCCCCGCCATCAGCATGGCGGAAAAGGCGTAGTACGGGTTGCAACTCGGATCCGGTGTGCGGAATTCCAGACGCCGTGCTGACTCGCTCGTGCTGTACATCGGAATGCGCACGCACGCGCTCCGGTTACGCTGTGAATAGACCAGATTGATGGGCGCCTCATATCCGGGCACAAGCCGGCGGTAGGAATTGGTGGTCGGCGCGATCAGCGCGCACAGCGCGTCTGCGTGCCTGATGATCCCGCCGATGTACTGGCGCGCCATATCGCTGATCAGCCCATAGTGTTTCGGGTCATAGAACAGATTCTTTCCTTTCTTCCACAGACTCTGGTGCGTATGCATGCCGGAACCGTTGTCCATGAACAGCGGTTTGGGCATCATCGTCACGCTCTTGCCGTGGCGCCGCGCGACATTCTTGGTCGCGTACTTGTACATCAGCACCTGATCGGCCATGCGCGTCAGCGTGCCGTAGTGCATGTCAATTTCCGTCTGCCCGGCCGTGCCGACCTCGTGGTGGTGAACCTCCACCTGGATGCCGATTTTTTCCATCGTCAGCACCATCTCCGATCGCAGATCCTGCATGTGATCCATCGGCGGTACGGGAAAGTAACCTTCCTTGTAGCGCGGCTTGTAGCCCAGGTTCGGACGGCTCGCGTCGCCGGCATTCCAGAATCCTTCCTCCGAATCTATGTGATAGAAACCCTGGTTGTAAGTCTGGTCGAAGCGGACGTTATCGAAGATGTAGAACTCGATTTCCGGTCCCCAATAGCTGATGTCGGCAATGCCGGTGGTCTTGAGATACTGCTCCGCCTTCTGCGCCACGAACCGGGGGTCACGGCTGTATGGTTTCCCGGTCAGGGGATCGCGCACATTGCATATGACGCTCAATGTCGGTACCGCGGTGAATGGATCCAGGAAAAAAGCGTCGGGATCCGGGAATAACAGCATGTCGCTTTCCTGGATCTTCTGGAATCCACGGATGCTGGAGCCATCGAAGCCGATCCCCTCCTCGAACAGATCCTCGGTGAATCCGGACGCGGGAATGGAAAAGTGCTGCCACAGTCCCGGCAGGTCTACGAATTTCAGATCGATGATTTCAACTTTGTTTTCGCGGGTAAATTTGATCAGTTCTTTCGCGTCCATGGCCTGTCCCCCCGTTTGGCATTATTTACGCTGCACACCAACGCCGCCGTTTCCGGGCATCGTCGGGGGATTATCTTACTCCTGGGTCACGGCAAGGGATGGCGTCCGTCCGGCGTTTGCGCAGGTGATTGATTCGCGGCGGGAATACGGCTTTTCAGAGGTGGAACTGCTCCTCCTCCGTGGATCCGGTCAGTGCGGTGACGGAACTCTGCCCGCCCTGAATCACCGTGGTTACATCGTCGAAATAGCCGGCGCCTACCTCCTGCTGGTGACTGGCAAACGTGTAACCGCGGGCAGCCGCTGCGAATTCCTTTTCCTGCACCATTTCCACGTAGGCGGTCATGCCTTTCGCAACGTATTCCTTCGCCAGATCGAACATGTTGAACCACATGCTGTGGATCCCGGCCAACGTGATGAACTGGTACTTGTAGCCCATGGCGCCCAGCTCTTTCT
Organism: Gammaproteobacteria bacterium; assembly: GCA_016179185.1. Taxonomy (GTDB): domain Bacteria; phylum Pseudomonadota; class Gammaproteobacteria; order Eutrophobiales; family Eutrophobiaceae; genus 2-02-FULL-61-13. The sequence goes on from JACORW010000057.1 coordinate 2,097, forward strand.
GGAACCGGGCGATGGCGGCATCGTCCAGGTTCTTCTTCCAGTTGAAGGACGGGGAGCAGTTGTAGGCCAGCAATTGATCCGGGTACTTTTTCCTGATGGCCTCGGCGAAACGCTTTGCCTCATCGAGATCCGGGACCGCCGTTTCGCACCACAACAGGTCCGCATACGGCGCGTAGGACAGGCCGCGATCGATGGCCTGATCCAGGCCGGCGCGGGTGACGTAGAAACCTTCCGGCGTGCGCTCGCCGGTGACGAAGCGCTTGTCGCGCGGATCCAGGTCCGAGGTCAGCAGTGCCGCGGCATTGGCGTCGGTGCGCGCCAGCACGATGGTGGGGACGCCCTGGATGTCCGCAGCCAGCCGCGCGGCCACCAGCTTCTGGATCGCCTCCTTCGTGGGCACCAGCACCTTGCCGCCCATGTGCCCGCACTTCTTGACCGAGGCGAGCTGATCTTCGAAGTGCACGCCGGACGCGCCGGCTTCGATCATCGCCTTCATCAGTTCGAAGGCATTCAGCACGCCGCCGAAACCGGCCTCGGCATCGGCGACGATGGGGGCAAAGTAATCTATGTTGCCCTTGCCCTTCGCGCACTGGATCTCGTCGGCGCGCTTGAACGTGTTGTTGATGCGGCGGACCATCGCCGGCACGGAATTGACCGCATACAGCGACTGATCCGGATACATGGTCTCGCTGGTGTTGCCGTCCGCGGCCACCTGCCAGCCCGACAGGTAAACCGCCTTCGCGCCGGCCTTGACCTGCTGCATGGCCTGCCCGCCGGTGATGGCGCCCATGGCGTTCACGTAGGGCTCCTCATGGAGCAGCTTCCACAGCCGGTTCGCGCCGCGGCGGGCCAATGTGTATTCAATATGCACGCTGCCGCGCAGCCGCACCACGTCGGCGGCGGAGTAATCGCGCCGAACGCCCTTCCAGCGCGGGTTCTGCTTCCAGTCCTTTTCCAGTCCGGCGATTTCCGCCTTGTTGTCCGGGCCCATGATGGATTCCTCTCGCGTCTGTTGCGGTTCCGGTAATGAGCGGCCGCCGCTGGTCAAGCGCCGTGGTATTCCC
>JACORW010000063.1 GCA_016179185.1 Gammaproteobacteria bacterium
GCTCACCCCCCCCCCCCCAAGCGCACCAATGCCAGGCACAGGGCGGTGTTGAAGACCAACGGAACATTGGGAGAGAAAATGCCGAACAGGACGCACGACTGAATCATCCAAGCAAACGCAAAGCTCAAGCCCAGGAGAGCCACGATTCCGAGTCCCACCCATGCGATGCCATTCCGGGAGCCGCGGCCGGCCTCCGCAAGATTAGTTCCGGCCATTTCCGACACAGCGCTCATGACTGCATGGTCCTGACTCCGCAACCAGTTGGTTTAACTGATTCCCCCTTGCTGGCAGAGAGGGAAATTCCTGGTAGTCCAGCCGGATTCGCCGACTACACAGGTTGCAGGGACCACTGATCACGCGCCGTCGGCTGCTGACGGACACCGGTCCTGCGCCTGGAAAGTATCTCCGGATGCGTCTGCCGCTGAAATCAGGTAGAGCGGGAAAACGACCTGCCAAATACATTATGGGTAGACGGAAGAATCAGGAAACACCGAAAAACGGCCTGCCGAATACCTCAAATGAGGTAAGGGGAAACCTGAATGAGGGCAAGTCTGGCGAAAATGACCGACAAAACCCGCAACTCACCTGCCGCGCTACCGGTCTCCCGGCACGAGCCCGGTCCGCACGGCAAGGCGAACCAGGCCGGCAAGCTCGCGGATGCCAAGCCGATCCATCAACATGGCCCGATGGGTTTCCACGGTCTTGATACTCACGCCGAGGTGCGCGGCAATCTGCTTGGTGCTGTGGCCTTCGGCCAGCAGCCGCAAAACCTCGCGCTGGCGGTCCGTCAGCAGATGCAGGGGTCCTGTGTCGGTGCCCCCCAGGCGCACATATTTTTCGACCACAATTCCCGATATCCGGGGGCTGAGGTAGATTTCACCGTGCACCGCGGCTTTAATGGCAAGCTCGAGTTCCGCCGGGGTTGCGTCCTTCAGCAGGTACCCCAATGCGCCGCTCTTCAGCGCCTGTGAGACGAACTCTTCCTCGGCGTGCATTGACAGGATCACGGTCCGGGTTTCGGGAAATCGCGCCCTGATCCGGGCGACTGTTTCGATGCCGTTCATGCCCGGCATGGAAATATCGATCAGCGCCACATCGGGCCGCAGGGACTCGACCAGCGCCAGGGCCTGATGTCCGTCGCCGGTCTCGGCAATAACCTCCACGTTGTCGATCCTCTGGAGCAGCATGCGGATGCCGTTGCGGACCAGCGCATGATCATCGGCCAGCAGGACGCGGATCGTGCTCACCGGCGCGCCCCCGGACCGGGGATCGTTCCGGAATTGACCGGGGCAATGGGAAAGATTGCGCACACGCGGGTACCGGCACCGGGTTGTGCCTGGATTTCGAGCCGACCCGAGGTTTTTTTGACCCGCTCTTCCATGCCGAGCAGCCCCAGGCTGCGCCAGCCGCTTGCGGACTGAATGGTTGCGCTGTCGAAGCCGCTGCCGTTGTCGCGCACCGTGAGGCACAGTTCGTGATCGCCCTGCTGAAGCGCGAGCCAGACATCTTTTGCCGCGGCGTGGCGCATGATATTGGTCACCGCCTCCTGGGCCACGCGAAAGCATGCGAGTTCCAGATTGGGGGGGAAGCGCGCGTCGCGGAGTTGCGCTTCGAAACGCACGTTCCATCCGGCAGCAGCAGCCTGCCGCTCCACCAGCGAGCGCAGCGCTGCCTCCAGGCCCAGGTGATCGAGCAGCATTGGACGCAGATCCAGAGACATGTTGCGCACCCGCTCCAGTGACATTGCGATCGCGAGCAGGGCTTCATCCAGGTGTTCCAATGCCGGAGGCGCCGGGCTGTCTTGCAGGGCCTGCTGCATCGCCTGCAGGTGGATCTTCGCCGCTGTCAGGCTCTGACCGACTTCGTCATGCAGTTCGTAGGCCAGCGTCCGGCGGTCTTCCTCCTGCACCGAGAGGAGATGGTCGGAAAGCATGCTCAGGCGCTGCAATGCGCCTTTGACCTGATCTTCCGCCTGCTTGCGTTCGGTGATGTCACGGGCGCTCACCACGATCCCGGTTACCGCGCCCATGGCATCACGAAACGGGTGGTAATGCAGTTCCATGCAGCGATGACCGGCGCCGGGATAGTCGATCCAGTTTTCGGCGTGCACAGTTTCGCCGTGCAGGCACCGGTCCGAATAAAGACCGATACTGTTTTCGAATTGATCCTTGCGGAACAATTCGCCGGGAGTGTGGCCGATGATTTCGTGGAAAGACTTGTTGAAGTACTTGCAGTATTGATCGTTGACTACCACGTAGCGGTTGTCGGCATCCCGGTAGGCCATCAGATCAGTGGTCGTGGCGACGATGATTGCGTAATTCTGCAGTTTCTGTTCCGCCCACTTGCGCTCGGTGATGTCGCTGATGACAGCGAGGGAGTACTTTTCCAACCCCGACTGGTCGAGAATCCGACGGGCAGAGACGTCCACCCAGACGATCGAGCCATCCTTGCGCAGGTAGCGCCGTTCAGCCCTGTGCACCTCCCTTACCCCGGCGCGAACCTCCTCGGCCATCCGCAGGGATCCTTCCGCATCATCGGGATGCACGAGGTCCATGGTGTGCAGTTGCCGGAACTCTTCCGGACTGTACCCGAGCATTGCGCAAAATGTCTCGTTGGCGTCGGTCAGGCGCCGGTCCTTGTCTGCCAGGGCAATACCGACGTTGGCCGTATGAAAAATCTCGCGAAAACGCTGCTCGCTCGCCTTTAACGCCTCGTCCGCCTTGTCGCGTTCCAGGCGCAGCTTGAGGGTGGGGGCGAGGATGCCACAGAGGTAGTTCAGCAGTTCCAGGTCGGCAGGGGTGTAGTCAATGGCGCGATTGGCCAGATGGATGGAACCGACCAGTTCCCCGTCCACGAGCAGCGGCGCGCCCATTGACCGGAACAGCGGCACGTGCCCTTCCGGCGTCGTGTGTGCTGTGTTCTTGAGCAGCGGCTGCCGTTCGGTCAGGATGCGCCCCCACAGACCGCCCCACAAGGATCGGGGGAATTCTATGCTCTTGCCTTTCACGGCGCACTGCTCCCAGATGTCACGGGTCATGGACGGGCAGACCAGCGCGCCGTCCAAGTTGCGGATGTAGCCGAAAAATCCGAAGCGGCTGTCGAACCGCTTCAGGAGCAGATCGAGCACGTTGGCATACATCTCGTCGCCCGGATGGCGCATCAGGAGGTCGCGGAGTTGGTTTTCCAGCCGGGATCGCTCGTCGCTGGTACGCCGTGCAACATCGGCCCGCGATACTTCAGCGGTCCGTTTGCCGATGCGCGCCTCATTCTGATCACGGGATTCACGCAATTGCGTTTCCGCCCGCCGGCGCAGGGTACGTTCCCGGTGAATGACTATCAGCGCCGCCGCGGCGAAAGCAAAGGCCACTGCAATGTCGCCAATGATGGTCATCTGGTTTCGATTCCCCGATTGGCCACATTGTATATCCGCGTGTTCATCACGTCGTGGCGGCGGTTTGCGGGGGCAAACCGATCTGGAAGCGGCGCCGGGCCGAAACTAAATAACTGTTCTGAAATATGCTACAGGCTTCCAGCGGAAGGCCCGATCCCTTTCTGGCGGACGGCGGACCGCTCGATCACCTGTGGGGCCGGGTTTACCCGGCCTGAGACCGGCCGGCTGAAGCGACCCACAGGATGTGGGAAATGCCGCGCGAGGACAGGATGTCCGGAGCGGCGACCCACAGGATGTGGGAAATGCCGCGCGAGGACAGGATGTCCGGAGCGGCCGGCCCCATAACTCCGGTACCTTTGATCGGAACGCCTGTTTGACCTGGAATTCGGAACAGCTATTTAGAAAACAGTAAACTCTTGCAGCAAGCGCCAGTTCGCGGCCTCGATCAGCACGTCCCAGCGGCCGCGAACCAGGTCCGGGGTGGCGGCCTCGTAGATAAAAGGTGTCGCGCCGGCGGAAGCCGGCAGCAGTGTGGCATTGACCTGCCGATCGAAGCCGTTTCGCGTTCGGTGCAAAAAGCTGACGCGCAATGCCTGCGGCGCAGCCTGCGCCGATTGCGCGGCCAGCAGGATCCGGAACCGTTTGGCACCCGGCTCCAGTTCCAGGGCGGCGTTCAGGCCCCGCACGGCCGCGGCGCGATCCCGATCCAGGTCACTGTTTATTTCCATTCCGCGCCGGTAGTAGTCGTCCACGACCAGTCCGTCCCAGGACTTTGCCGCGATGAACAGCGTGGCCAGCCCGGCCGCCACGGAAATCGCCGGAAAGGCGATCAACAGCCACAGGTACGGCTGCCGGTACCACGGCCTCTCGGATTTGTCGGCGGGCGCGGCGGAGGGGCTCACGGGTTCGGGCCCAGGAAGCGGGCCTCTTCCGTCACGGTGAGTTTTTGGTTATCCACGGCGGCCAGTGTGAAGAACACCGCCGTGCTGCGCGCCTCGAGAGTGTCCGTGCCGGCCTGCAGTCGGGCGACGACGTTGCGCACTTCGCCCGGCGCGGCGGAAATGCCGTGATGCTCCAGCTTCAATGCCAGATCCTTTATGCCGCGGGCCGACAGCACGTATTCATGGGGCGCGGTATCCATGTTCATGACCTTGAGCGTGTAGACGTTTTCGATCCGGCCGTCATCGGTCTCGCGATAGAGCTGATTGCGATCGCGGATCACGTCCAGCGCAATCGGCAGGCGCGTGAGGATGCCCCATGCGAGGCCGGCGGAAATGAGCAGCAGCAGACCGGCGTAGACGAACACCCGCGGCCGCAGCACCTGCGTGGGTTTGCCCTCCAGCGCGTGCTGAGTCGTGTACCGGATCAGGCCACGCGGGTAGCCCATGGTATCCATCACCGAGTCGCAGGCGTCAATGCACGCCGAGCAGCTTATGCATTCGTACTGGAGCCCCTTGCGGATGTCTATCCCGGTCGGGCACACCTGTACGCACATACCGCAGTCAATGCAGTCGCCCAGGCCGGCGGCACGATGGGCGATGCTGCGCCGGCGGGAGCCGCGCGGCTCGCCGCGCCCGGGGTCGTAGGAAACAACCAGCGTGTCCCGGTCGAACATCGCGCTCTGGAAACGGGCGTAGGGGCACATGTATTTGCACACCTGTTCGCGCATCCAGCCGGCATTGCCGTAGGTGGCGAAGGCGTAGAAGAACACCCAGAATGTCGCCCAGGGGCCGGCCGACCAGGCGAACAGTTGCCCGCCCAGTTCGCGGATGGGCGTGAAATAGCCGACGAAAGTGAATCCGGTCCAGAGCGCGAACACAATCCACAGGAAATGCTTGGTCCCCTTGATGCGCACCTTGCGCGAGTCCCAGGGCGATCGGTCCAGTCTCATCTGATTCGGGCGGTCGCCCTCCACGAGCCGCTCGATCCACAGGAACGTCTCGGTCCAGACCGTTTGCGGGCACGCATAGCCGCACCACAGCCGCCCGGCAAGCGTCGTGAAGAAAAACAGCGACAGGCCGGCGAGGATCAGCAAAAGGGCGAGATAGATGAAATCCTGCGGCCAGAAGATCAGCCCCCAGACGTAAAACTTGCGCGCCGGCAGGTCCCACAGCACGGCCTGGCGGCCGTCCCACTGCAACCAGGCGACCCCGTAGTACAGGCCCAGCAGCACGAGCACGCCGGTAGTGCGCAGGTACGCGAACAGCCCGTGGACCTCGCGCGGGTAGATCTTCTGCCGTTTCTCGTACAGGACCTCCTCGACGTCCTGGCCGTTGTCAGGTGTCGTGGCGTGGGTATCCATAGCCTATATGGGGCACCGAAATACAGCGGAGGTCAACACATCGGGTGGCTGGTGACTGGTGGCTGGTGACTGGTGGCTGGTGGCTGGCCACGAAACTACGTTTCACGTACCTCGTATCTCTTATCTCGTATTTCGTATCTCGTATTTTGAGCTTCATGTCATGCGTCTTGCGCATCCTTAACTTTTCACTTTCCGGTGTTGACTTTTCACTTGTAGCTTGTCGCTTGTGGCTTGTAGCTATCTTTCCGTAATGTCCCTGTCCACGCGCAGGCCGAACACATAGGTGGCCAGCAGGTGCACCTTGGCCTCGCCCAGAAACTCCCGGTGCGGCGGCATGTGGCTGTTGCGGCCCCCGGCGATGGTTTCCTGGATGCGCTTCTGCGTCCCGCCATGCAACCAGATGTTGTCGGTCAGATTCGGCGCGCCCATCTGGGTATTGCCGGCGCCGTCCGCGCCGTGGCAGACGGCGCAGTTCTGGACGAAGATCTCTTTGCCTTTTCCTGCGACGACGGAATCCACCTCGCGGCCGCTCAGGCTGCTGACGTATTCCGCCGCCTGAAACACGCCTTCGTAGCCGAGGATCGGCTCCCATCCCGGCATCACGCCGTTGCGGCCATTCATGATCGTCTGCTCGATATCCGCCGAGGTGCCGCCGTAGAGCCAGTCATCGTCGCGCAGGTTCGGGAATCCGCGCACGCCGCGGGCATCGGATCCGTGGCACGTGGTGCAGTAAGTCGAGAACAGGCGCTCCCCGACCTGCACCGCGGCCGGATCATTGACCAGCGCCGCGATCGGTATCGCGCGGTATTTTTCGTACAGCGGCCCATACTCCACCTCGGCCGCCGCGACCTCCTGCTCATACTGGCCGATCCCGGTCCACCCGAGCAGTCCCTTGAAGGTTCCGAGGCCCGGATAGAGCAGCAGATAGACGCCGCCGAACACGAGCGTGAGGTAGAACTTGATCAGCCACCAGCGCGGCAACGGGTTGTTCAGTTCCTCAAGGTTCTCGTCCCAGACGTGCCCCATGGTCTCGACCTTTTCGCCCGGGGCGCGGCGTCCGCCGGACATCCAGCGGATCAGCCACAGCACGCCGGCGATGGACAGCACGGTGGCAAGGACGATGAACCAGCTCCAGAAACCGCTCGTGAAATCGCTCATGGGTCAGTCCGCCGGGGCATGAAGTTTGGCAAAAGTCCACGGACGGACTTTTGCATCAACTTGTCATTATTCATCGTCGTCCTGCAGCGGGATCCGTCCCGCCTGTTCGTAGTAGTCCTTGCGGCGCCCGCTCCACACCCAGGCGACGATGCCGATGAACAGGCCCAGGATCAGCAGGCTCCACAGACCGTGCCAGGCGCCGATATCCATGCTCATCTCCGCGTCTTGATGGCGGTGCCGAGGTATTGCAGGTAGGCGACCATGGCATCCATCTCGGTTCTGCCTTCCAGTGTCTTCGTTGCGCCGTCAATTTCCTCATCCGAATACGGCACGCCGAGGCGGCGCAGCACCTGCATGCGGTAGCGGATGTCGCCCGGGTCGGCCGGATTTTCCGCGAGCCACGGATAGCCCGGCATGATGGATTCCGGCACCACGTCGCGCGGATTCAGCAGATGCGCCACGTGCCACTCATTGCTGTAACGGCCGCCGACGCGCGCGAGATCGGGTCCCGTGCGTTTCGAGCCCCACTGGAACGGGTGGTCGTAGACGAATTCCCCCGCGACCGAGTAGTGACCGTAGCGCTCGGTCTCGGCGCGGAACGGCCGGATCATCTGCGAATGGCACACGTAGCAGCCTTCGCGGATATAGACATCGCGCCCGGCCAGTTGCAGGGCATTGTAGGGTTTGAGGCCCTCGACGGGCTCTGTCGTGGAATGCTGGAAGAACAGCGGCACGATCTGCACCAGTCCGCCGACCAGGACTAGCGCCAGGATCAGCAGTGCCATCAGGGCCAGGTTGGTTTCGACTTTTTCGTGCCCGCCCGCCATGTCAGGGCCCTCAGTGCGCGCCTGCGGGTGCCGGGATCGGCGCAGACACGGGCTGTGCCCCGATGCACGTCTTCCACAGGTTCCAGGCCATGATCAGCATGCCGATCAGGAAGAACAGGCCGCCTGCGGTGCGGATGATGTAGAACGGGTGCATGGCCTGCACGGATTCGACAAAGCTGTAGATCAATGTGCCGTCCGGGTTCACGGCGCGCCACATCAGCCCCTGCATGATCCCGGCGACCCACATGGAGCTGATGTACAGGACGATGCCAAGGGTGGCGATCCAGAAATGCACCTCGATCAGCTTCGTGCTGTGGATCTCGCGGCCGTAGAGGCGCGGCAGCAGGAAATACATGCTGCCGATGGACACCAGCGCCACCCAGCCCAGCGCGCCGGAGTGCACGTGGCCGATGGTCCAGTCGGTGTAGTGCGACAGCGCGTTGACGGTCTTGATGGACATCATCGGGCCTTCGAATGTGGACATGCCGTAGAAGGATAGCGACACGATCAGGAAGCGCAGCACCGGGTCCGTGCGCAGTTTCTGCCACGCGCCGGACAGCGTCATGATGCCGTTGATCATTCCGCCCCAGGACGGCGCCAGCAGGATCAGGGACATCACCATGCCGAGGGACTGGGCCCAGTCGGGCAGGGCGGTGTAATGCAGGTGATGGGGTCCGGCCCAGATGTAGACGAAGATCAGCGCCCAGAAGTGCACGATGGACAGGCGGTAGGAATACACCGGCCGCTCCGCCTGCTTGGGCACGAAGTAGTACATCATCCCGAGGAAGCCGGCGGTCAGGAAGAACCCCACGGCATTGTGGCCGTACCACCACTGCACCATGGCGTCCTGCACGCCCGCATACACGGAATAGGATTTGAGGAAATTGACCGGCAGGGCCGCGCTGTTGACCACGTGCAGCAACGCCACGGTGATGATGAACGCCCCATAAAACCAGTTCGCGACATAGATGTGCCGCACGCGGCGCTTCAGGATCGTGCCGAAGTAGACGTAGGCGTAAGCCAGCCACACCAGCGTGATCAGGATGTCAATGGGCCACTCCAGTTCCGCGTATTCCTTGGAGGTCGTGATCCCCAGCGGCAGGGTGACGGCGGCCGCGAGGATCACCGCCTGCCAGCCCCAGAACGTGAACGCCGCCAGCCGGTCATCGCACAGGCGCACGTGGCAGGTGCGCTGCACCACGTAGTAGGAGGTGGCGAACAGGGCGCAGCCGCCGAACGCAAAAATCACCGCATTGGTATGCAGCGGCCGCAACCTGCCGTAGGTCAGCCACGGGATGTCGAAGTTCAGCGCCGGCCAGGCCAGTTGCGCGGCGATGATGACGCCCACCAGCATGCCGACGATGCCCCAGACGATGGTCATGACGGCGAACTGCCGCACGACCTTGTAATTATAGGTGTTGCCCATTTCGCTCATCCGTTCAGCTGCCCGTATCCCGTTTTTACCCGTAACCTGTCAACGATGACTTGCGACTTGTAGCTTGTGGCTTGTGGCTTGTAGCTTGTGGCTAGTGTGTAAACACCGGGCCGACACCCAGGCTCCACAGAATGACGGTGGCCGCGAGCACGCCCACGAGTCCCACGAGGCCGAAGGCCAGCACCGCGCTGGCGAACAGGAAGCCGCGCTCGGCCGGGATCTCCATCATCACCGGGATGCCGAGGTAGAGCAGGAACACGGTGTACGCGGCGGCCGGAATGCCGATGAGCAGGTTGAGCCACAGCACCGGGTACAGTTGCGCGAGCCCGACGAGAAACAGCGGGATCGGGATGTAGGCCGCCAGCACGATGCAGCGGGCCAGCGGCTGGGTCGCCCCATAGGTTTCCCCCATCCAGTGGATCATCCAGCCCACGGACAGCACCGCCGCAATGATCACGAGGTAATAGAGCAGGGCGATGATCCCGGCGCTCCAGTGCGTGAGCTTCACGGTTTCGGCGGTGCCGATCTGCCAGCCGAACTCGGTCGTGCCCAGGTAACCGCTGACCACCGGGATCGCGCCCAGGATCAGCGTGTGACCCAGCGCCCGGCCGATGGTGAGGTTCTGCCTGCGCACTTCCTCCCACTCATGGAGGGGATGCAGAAAGAAACCGACAACATGTTGCCAGAGCATGGACCACCCCCACCGCCAGATGCGGTACCATGAAAATGTACCAGACTCGCGGAGGATCTGCGCGGTCAGAAGCGCAGGCCGATGCCGGCGCCCACGACCCAGGGGTTGATGTCCACGTTCACCCGCAGGCCGGTATTGGCGAAGGCACCGTTCTTGATCAGCAGGCTCGCAGTGCTGTCAATGTCTATGTACTTCACGTCAACGTTGAAATACCACTTGTCGTTGATGTCCACATCGGCGCCGATCTGGGCCGCCCAGGTAAAGCCGTTGTCCATGTCCACGTCCACGGGGCCGACCGCCGCTTCCAGCTTGTCGGTGGCGTCATTCCACAGGAAGGCGGTGTAATTCACCCCCACGCCGACGTAGGGCCGGATGTTGTTTTCGGGCATGAAGTGATATTGCACCGTAACGGTCGGCGGCAGTACCCAGCTGTCGAAGATCTTGAAGCCGTCGGTAAAACCGAGGCTGGACAGCAGCGGACCCGGGCCTTCCAGATCCACGTCATGGATGGCAATTCCAGCAATGGCCTCAATGCCGATGTTGTCGGTGACCATGTAGGTAACGTCCAGTTCGGGTACGAAATTCGTGTCCACGCCGACACCGCTGCCGTCCAGGGGCGTGCTGATCCCGCCCGCTTCAAGGTGGATGGGGCCGCTGCTGTCGTCGGTGACGATGGCAATCCCGCGCGCGCGCACCAGCCAGTCGCCGGTCTCTGCCAGCGCCGGAACGGGCTCCAGGGCAAGGGTGGCAATGCCGAGCAGGGCCAGCGCCCCGCGCATCGTGACGATTCTCATGATGTGTTCCTCAAGGGTTGAATGTGAAATCAACGGCCGGGACTTCGCCTGCGGAACAGGCCCCGCAGGCATGGCGAAATTCGTTGAGATTGCCGGCACCTTCCCCTGCGCATTCAGCGGCGCCGCAAGTGCCGCGCACCATGGCAAAATGTCCGCTGCGCAACATTGACGTGGATCAAATCCAATCGAGGGTTCTCCGGCGTGAGTTCCGTGATCATCGAATGCGACGGCAGCCTGTCGCGGTGTTTCCACTGCGGCCAGCCGATGCCGGGTGGGGCGCGGCTGGAGGCGGTCGTGGGCGGCAGCGCGCGGCCGATGTGCTGCCACGGTTGCAAGGCGGCGGCCGAGACCATCGTCGCCTGCGGACTGGATCGGTTTTATCGCATGCGGACCGGCGAGGCACCCCGGCCCGATGAGCAGCCGGCCGTCCTTCCCGCGCGGTTTGCCGCATTTGATGACCCCGTCCTGCAACAGCGCTTCGTGGTCCGGCTGCCGGACGGTGACTCCGAAGCCACGCTGCTGCTTGACGGGATCGCCTGCGCCGCGTGCTGCTGGCTCATCGAGCAGCGGCTCGCCGGTCTGGATGGCCTGAAGGATGCGCGCGTCAATTACGCCGCGCACACGGCGGCCGTGCGCTGGGATCCGGCGCGGCTCGCCTTCAGCGGCATTCTGGCCGCGGTCGCGCAACTGGGGTATCACGCCGCGCCCTATGACGCCGGCGCCGCGGAATTGCAACTGTCCCGGGAGCGCGGCGTGCAATTGCGCCGCATCGGCATCGCCGGCCTGTTCGGAATGCAGATAATGGTGCTGTCGCTGGCGCTGTATCTGGGGGCGGATGCCGGCGTGGATCCGGGCCTGGCACCGCTGTTTCGCTGGTCCGCGGGCGTGCTGGTGCTGCCGATCCTTCTGTATTCGGCCGTGCCGTTCTTTCGTGGCGCCGCGCGTGGCCTGCGCGCGCACACCTTCGGGATGGACGTGCCGGTGGCGCTCGGGATCGCCATTGCCTTCCTGGGCAGCATCCATTCGCTGCTGACCGGCACCGGGCACGTCTATTTCGATTCCATCGCCATGTTCGTGTTTATCCTTCTGTGCGGCCGGTTCGTGGAATTTTCCGTGCGCCGCCGCGCCGCGGCGCAATGGGACCGGCTGCAGCGTATCCAGCCGGCGACCGCGACGCGCCTGCGCGCCGATCCCGGCGGCGGCCACAGTGAAGAGGTGGTGCCGGTCACGGTGCTTGAAATCGGCGATCAGGTCCGTGTGCGGCCCGGGGAAACGATCCCCGTGGACGGCAAGGTCACTGCCGGTGACTCCAGCGTCAATGAAGCCTTGCTCACCGGAGAGAGCCTTCCCGCGCGGCGGGGGCCGGGCGATGCCGTCATTGGCGGCAGCGTGAATGTGGAATCGCCGCTTTGTATTCAGGTGAGCCGCATCGGCGCCGAGTCCCGGCTCGCGCAGATCGCGCGCCTGGCCCGGGATGCGGAATCGACACGACCGGAAGGCGGGACATTCGCAGATCGCGTGGCCGCCCGGTTTATCGGCCGGCTGCTGCTGATTGCACTGGGCGTCGCGCTGTTCTGGTGGTTTCGGGATCCGGAACGCTGGATTCCGATCACGATCTCGGTGCTCGTGATCACCTGTCCGTGCGCGTTGGCGCTGGCAGCGCCGGCGGCGCTGGCGGCGGCAACGGGGACGCTGCTGCGACTCGGATTGCTGGTGCGACGGGCCCACGCCGTGGAGAGCCTGGGCAGGGCGATGCTGTTCGTGTTCGACAAGACCGGAACGCTGACGACCGGGGAGTTGCAGGTCGTGGCGGTGCGCGTGCCGCAGGGCGGCGACGCGGCTGCGGGCCTGGCGGCGGCTGCGGCGCTGGAGGCCGGTTCGGAGCATCCGGTGGGCCGCGCGATCCGGGCAGTGCAGCGCGGCAGCGTGGCGCCCGCCGGGGCGATCCGGACTGTCGCCGGGGAGGGTGTTGCCGGGACGGTTGCCGGTTGCGAGCATTTTCTCGGCACGCCGGCATTTGTGGCGCGCATGACCGACGGCCGGGTCAACGTTGCCGCACCGGCAGCGCGCGAGGAGGAGGGGCCGGTAACGCGGGTCGTGCTGGCCACACGCGCGGCGCTGCTGGCGGAGATCCTGCTGAGCGACTCGCTGCGCGAGGGCGCGCGGGAACTGGTCCGGTACTTGTCCACGCACGGTCACGGTGTGCGGTTGTTCAGCGGGGACGGCGGCGGCGCTGTGGCGGCCATCGCGGCGCAAGCGGGAATTACCCACGCCGAAGGAGGGCTGCTGCCGGCCCGGAAACTCGAACGGCTCAATCAATTGCGCACAACCGGACAGGTCATCTGCATGACCGGCGACGGCGTCAATGACGCCCCGGTGCTGGCCGCTGCCGATGTGTCGGTGGCCGTGGGGGGCGGCGCGGATCTGGCGCAGGCCAGTGCCGACATCGTGATGCTGGGAGGCCGGCTGGATGCGTTGCGCGCGGGGATAGATGTCGCGCGGCGCACGTTGCGCATCATGCGCCAGAACGTTGGCTGGGCGATCGCTTACAACGTCATCGCCGTGCCGCTGGCCGCCACCGGCCAGGTGACGCCATGGATGGCGGCGCTGGGGATGTCGCTGAGTTCACTGCTCGTGGTGATGAACGCGTCGCGCCTGGTTCGCGCGTGACGGGGGATCGTCATGGACATCCTGTTTCTGCTGATCCCGATGTCGCTGCTGTTTGTGGGGCTGATCGCGCTGATCTTCAACTGGGCGGTGCGGTCCGGGCAGTATGAGGATCTGGAGAAACCGCGCCACGACATCCTGCTGGATGACGACGACCGGCCGCCGCCTCGTGACACTGCCGGCCGTGATCAATGAAGATGCAGGCCATGGTGAATTCCGCCGGTGTAAATGGACAGCAGCGGACCAAGCACGCCGGCCGCAATCAGGATCACGCCAAGTGATCTTCGCGCCGCCGCGGTAGAGAAACGCGCGCTCAGTCCCGCGCCGGCGAGGCCGGCGGCAAGCATGCCGGGGAAGGTACCGGCCCCGAAGGCCAGCATCGTCGCGGCGCCCGCAACGGCCCCGGCAGACGCCGCGCTTGATGCCAGTGCCGCGTACACCAGGCCGCAGGGGATCCAGCCCCACAACGCGCCCAGCGCCAGGGCACGGTGCATCCGGTCCACGGGCAGCAGGCGCCGGCACCACGGCTGCACGCGGGACCAGAGCCGCGCACCGGCCGCCTCCATCCATCCGCCGGCACGGAGCCAGCCGCCGAGCCGCAGCCCCGATGCGATGACAATCACTCCCATTGCGATTTGCAGCGCGAGGAACAGCGGGGCGCGCCAGGCAAGTGACAGTAATGCGCCGCCGAGTGCGCCCGCCAGGGCGCCGGCCGCCGTATAGGAAAAGATGCGCCCCAGGTTGAACCCGGCGATGAGGAAGTCGCGACGCGCGCCGGTGGCGGATTTGCCGGGAATGGCGAGCGTGAAGGCGGCAAGAATCCCGCCGCACATGCCCCAGCAGTGCAGCGTGCTGGCAAGCCCGAGCAGGAAGGCGACGGGGATCGCAGCGGACATGGCCAAACAGCTTACACTGGCGCGAGGAACGCGATAGGTTGATCCAGGTCAATATTCCGCGAAAGGCGGGTACTACACTTTCTCCGGCGAACCCTGACCAGCCCTGAATCGGATACCGTCAGGGGGAGGTTCGGAGTCGTAGTCGGAGTTGAAGGGGTTACAAACACCGCCTTGCATTTTCAAGAGAGTTCTTCCCTCTTGGATCACCCCCCAAAGCCATGCAGGGCGGTGTTCTTTTTTTCCGGCGATCGCCGGGCCGCAATCCTTACAGCGAATAACGGATCGTCAGGCCGCCGTAGGCATTTGCGTCCGGCGCCGGTTCATAGGTGCGGTCGCCGAACGCGTTCAGGCGCACATTGCCGATGTAGCTCTCGTCGAACAGGTTGTTGATGCCGACATAGGGCGTCAGGCGCATCTGTCCCCACGTGAACTCGCAGCCGGCGCGCAGGTTTGCGACCGCATAGGCCTCTGACGTCCCGGTGTTGGTGTTGTTCGTGAACAGTTCATCCACGGCCAGCACGTCGCCGATGAGGAAGAACCCGGAGGCGTGCCGCCAGGCCAGTTCCGCGTAGAACTGCTGCTCCGGGATGCCGGGCAGGCGCATGCCTTCAGCCGCGGGATTGGCCGGGAACGTGTCGAACTCGAAGTCCGAATACGTGTAGGCCAGCGTCAGGCGCAGGTCGTCGAGGAGGTCCGCGATGACCCCGGCTTCGAAGCCGAAGCGATCGGTGTCCGCATTCTCGAAAAATGCGCGATTGCCCGTACTGACCACATTGGTCACCTCATCCTCCACGTTCATGTCGAAAACCGACAGGTCGAAGGAGACCCGGCCCCACAGCGTGCCGCGGGTGCCGACCTCGAAGCCATCGGCGGTCTGCGCCTCGATGTTGTTGAAGCCGCCCAGATTCACGCCCAGGTCCTGCGCCGGGTTGCCCAGTTCGGTGAACGTGGGGGTTTCGAACGCGGTGGAATAGTTCGCGTACAGGCGCATGTCGCCGACGACATTCCAGGTCAGCCCCACGCTCGGGCTGAACTCGTCGAAGTCCACGTTGCTGGACTGGTCGCCGTTGGCGAAAAACCGATCCTCGACATCCAGATCCACCTGGTCGAAGCGCCCGCCCACGGTCAATTGCACGGTGTCCGTCAGCGCCAGCACGTCGCGCACGTAAATGCCCCACTCGGTGGCTTCCTCCATCTGGTCGAAGGTCAGTGCGCCCTTGTTGCCGGAGTTGTTCACGAAACGCTGCCGGTCATCCTCCTGGCGGTCAATGTCGAACCCGGCGCTGAACCGGTTCGGGCGCCCGAACAGCGCACCGGTCCAGGTGAATTGCGCGCCGCCGCCGTAGAAGAAGCGATCGAACTCGACCACGCCGTCAATGGCGGAGAAGGGGATGTGCGTGCCCAGCGGCAGGAAATTGCCGAAGTCGCGCCAGGTGTAATAATTGCGCAGCCGGATCTCATGGCCGTCGGCCAGTTCGCGCCGGTAGACCCAGCCCAGTTTCTGCTGCTCGAGCGCCTCGCCGGCGTTGGACGACAGGTTGCGCGCCTGCGCCTGCTTCGGATCCGCCTCGACCTCGTCCGGTGTCAGTGCGCCGGCATCGTCCGCGACCGGGGAATCCACCGCATTGATGGCCAGCGTCAGGTCGGAGACATCGTCGATCGCGTAGCGGAACTTGCTGTTGAACAGGGAATGATTCACCTCGGAATGATCGCGGTAGCCGTCATTGTTGAGATAGGACGCATTCAACAGGTAGTTGAGGCGGTTGAGCTGTCCGCCGGCCTTGAGCTGATACTTCTGATGATCGTATTCGCCCACGCCGACGGTGGCCTCGACAAACGGACTCATCGGGCCGTCCTCGGTGTACAGGCTGGCCACACCGCCGGCGGACGCACCGTACAGCGACGAGGAGGGGCCGCGGATGACTTCGGCGCGGACGATGGAGCCCAGGTCCACGTCATCCACGCCGCTCTGTCCGTCCGCCAGCGTGGACGGGATGTCGTCCACGAAGATCTTGATGCCGCGGATGCCGAAGTTCGAACGCGCGCCGAAGCCGCGAATGGAGATGCGCAGGTCCTGGGTGAAGTTGTAGCGGTTCTGGAAAAACACCCCGGGCACGCGCGCCAGGGATTCATCCAGTCCCAGTTCCTGCCGGCCGCCATGCAGGTCCACCGCCGTGACCACGCTGGCGCCGCCGGGAATATCCGCCAGTTTCTGATCGAGGCGGGTCGCGGTCACGTTGATTTCCTGCAGGGATTCGGCCCGGCTCCCGACCGATATCGCCAAAGCGGAGGCGAGAATGAGATGCAACACCATCAAGCGTGTTTCCATGGATATCGAGCTTCCTTGTGAGAGTTTGTGTTATGAAGGATCGGCGAACACTGCACGACTCATGCCACCGGAGCCGTTATAGGGAGAACGAAGAAAATGCAGGCGCGCAGCGGCGCGCCGTAATGGTAGAGCGGGAAGATCGGCTGATTTCAGCCGCCGGGCTGTTTGAGAACCTGCGATCCTCCAATCGCAGCGGGCTGCGGACCACCACCCGCCCAGTCCAGCAACTGCACGGTGTGGACCATGGGCAGCGACATGAAGCGCGCCATCTGCATCATGCAGCCCAGATTGCCGCTGGCGACGATGTCTGCGCCCGCCGCCTCCAGAACGGCGGCCTTGTTGCGTCCCAATTGCCCGGCAAGTCCCGGTTGCAGGAGATTGTATGTGCCCGCGGAGCCGCAGCAGATGCCGTCATCCGGCGCATCAGTCACCGTGAACCCGGCGCGGCGCAGCAGTTCGCGCGGCGCTCCAATAACACGCTGGCCGTGACGCAGGGAGCAGGGCGTGTGGCTGATGATCTTCAGGCTGCGGTGCGCATCGCCTGCCGCGGGAAGCGCGCCGTCCTGCGCGAGGAACTCGCATACATCCCGGAACAGGGGAGCGAGCGCAGTCACGGACGCGCCCGCCGCGGCATCGGCTCGCAGCAGATGCGCATAGTCCTTCAGCATGGTCCCGCAGCCGGAGGCGTTTGCGATGATGGCCTGCCAGGCGGGGGCGCGCCCGGCCCAGTGCGCGACATTCTCCCTGGCCTGCCGCAGCGCTGACTCCCGGTCGCCCAGGTGATGGGCGACGGCGCCGCAACAACCGTTGCGCAGTACCTCGACATCGAAACCGGCACGATTGATCAAGCGCACGGTGGCGTGATTGATTTCGTTTCCAAAGACCTGTTGCACGCACCCTGCCAGCAACGCGACCGTGCCGCGCCGCGAACCCGTTGCCGGGTATCTTTCCACCAGGGATTCCGTGGCGGCGGTGGGCACAGTGCGCATCAGCTCGCGCAACGGGCGCAGTCCGGCCGGCAGCGGGACCAGCTCCAGCAACTTGCGCGCAATCGGAAACAGACCGCGCATCCGGGCGGCGCGGGGCAGGAGCCAGGCAAGCAGCCCACGCCCTGCATCGGCAAACCGGCCGCGCCCGGAGTTACGGGCAATGCGTGGCCGCGCCTGATCGATCAGATGCATGTAATTTACGCCGGAAGGGCAGGTGGTCATGCAGGACAGGCAGGACAGGCAGCGATCCAGGTGCTGGGTGACATCGGGGCTGGAGTCGCCGTTGTCCTCCAGCAGGCCCTTGATCAGATAGATGCGCCCGCGCGGCCCATCCAGTTCATCGCCGGTGAGCTGGTAGGTGGGGCAGGTGGCATTGCAGAAACCGCAATGCACGCAGCGGCGCAGGATGGCATCCGCGGACTGCACGTCCGGATCGGCCAGTTGTCCGGTTGTGAACCGGGTCTGCATCAGTGCGGGTAGAGCCGGCCGGGATTGAACAATGACAGCGGATCGAAACTTTCCTTGAGGCGCCGGTTAAGCGCGGCCAGCGGTGGCGGCGGCGGCGTCAACACGCCGGCGGCGGTTTTTATTTCTTCCGGGGCGCGCATGATGACCACCGATCCTCCGTCCGGCCGCACGCGGGCGCGCAGCGCGCGCAGCAGATCCACCGCGCCTTCGGCCGTGGCGCCGATCCACAGCCACGCGCCGGCCGCATCCATGAACCACGCGCGCACGCAGGGAGCGGAAACTTCCCCAACCACAGCGGCTGCCAGCGCGGGAGGAATGGAAAGCCTGATGATCACCGGATGGCCGGCGACCGGTACCGCATCGCGTATCGCCCTCCATAGCGCGGCAGAGTCGGCACCGGTCCACCGGCACGTGTGAACCCCGGGTTCGAGCAGTGCGCCGAGCGCCTGAACGCGCCCGCCGATTCCGGCGGCTGAGGCCTCAAACCGGATCAGGCACTGCGCGCGGGCGGCCGTCGGCAGTTCCGGCGCATCGTTGACCCTATGCGGCACGTAGGCGAGCCCGGTCGGCGCGAGCGCGCTCCCGGCCAGCCGCGACAGCACTGCGAGAGCCGCGGCGGCATCCATGGCGGGGACACCGAGCGTGAGCGATTCCGGCGCCACAGGCAATACCTTGCAGGTGATCTCGGTCACGACGGACAACGTCCCCCAGGAGCCGGCCATCAATTTGCTCAGGTCGTAGCCGGTGACGTTTTTGATCACTCTGCCGCCCGACTTCCACAGTTCGCCGCGGCCGTTTACGGCGCGCACGCCCAGAATGTGATCGCGCGCGGCGCCGGCCTGCACGCGCCGCGGGCCGCTTTGATTGCCGAGAAACACGCCGCCGAACGTGCCCGGGGTTGCGGAGCCGAACAACGCCCTGGGGCAGGGCGGTTCAAAGGCCAGTTGCTGGCCCTGTTGCGCCAGCGCCGACTCGATCTTCGTCAGCGGCGTGCCGGCGAGAGCGGTCAACACCAGTTCGCGCGGATCGTAGTCGCAAATACCCGTAAGGCCGGACAAAGATAATGAGTGTGGTGCATTGACAGCGTGTCCGAAGGCTGTCCGGCTGTCGCTGCCGGAAACTGCGAGCGCCTCGTTCCGCGACGCCGCCCAGCGCACGATTTCCTGCACTTCATTTTCATTTCCTGGCTGGAATGTCGACATGTCTTTACTTTTAACTTTTCACTTTCTTCTTTTCACTTGTAGCTTGTCGCTTGTGGCTTGTTGCTGCCTTATCAGAATCTCGGCAATTCGGGAAACGGCAGTGCGCCGTGATGCACATGCAGGCGGCCCAGCTCCGCGCACCGGTGCAGCGTGGGAAACACCTTTCCCGGGTTCAGCCGCCCGTCCGGATCGAACGCGCACTTGACGCGCTGCTGCTGGGCCAGATCGTCGGTGCTGAAAAACTCGGGCATCAAGTCGCGTTTTTCCACGCCGATGCCGTGTTCACCGGACAGCACGCCGCCCACTTCCACGCACAGTCGCAGGATGTCGGCGCCGAAGTGCTCGGCCCGCTCCAGCTCCCCGGGCCGGTTTGCGTCGAACAGGATCAGCGGATGCAGATTGCCGTCGCCGGCATGGAAGACATTCGCGACGCGCAGGCCGTATTGAGCGGACAGCGCGGCCATGCGCGCCAAAACGCGCGGCAGCTCGCGGCGCGGGATCGTGCCGTCCATGCAGTAATAGTCCGGCGAGATCATGCCCATCGCGGGAAATGCGGCCTTGCGCCCGGCCCAGATGCGTTCCCGTTCCCCGGCGGTGGTGCTGACGCGCATCGCGGTGGCGCCGCAGTCGCGGGCAATGGCCGTCACCGCGGCCACCAGCGCATCCACTTCGGCTGTGAGTCCATCCAGTTCCACGATCAGCAGGGCGGGGCACTCCAGCGGGTAGCCGGCCCGGCTGAATTGTTCCGCGGCGCGGATGGCGAGCTCATCCATCATCTCGACGCCTGCCGGGATGATCCCGGCGGCGATGATCCGGCCGACGCATTCCCCGGCGGCCTCGTTGCCCGGAAACCCGAGCAGCATGGCACGCACGTCGGATGGCGCGGGCAGGATGCGTACCGTCACCTCGGTGATCACGCCGAGCAGTCCCTCCGAGCCATTGATGAGGCCGAGCAGGTCGTAGCCCTCCGGGTCCGGATGCTTCCCGCCGAGACGCAGTACCTCGCCGTCCATGGTCACCAGCTCGATGCCCAATACATTATTGGTGGTCAGACCGTACTTGAGGCAGTGCACGCCGCCGGCGTTTTCGCTGACGTTGCCGCCGATGGTGCAGGCGATCTGGCTGGAGGGATCCGGCGCGTAGTAGAAACCATCCCGGGCCACTGCCTCGGTTATGGCGAGATTGGTGACCCCGGACTGGGCCACGACGCAGCGGTTCGGCAGGTCAACCTCCAGTATCCGGTTGAACTTGCCCAGACCGAGCAACAGTCCGTCGGCAAGGGGAAGCGCCCCGCCGGACAGCGAGGTCCCGGCGCCCCTGGGCACCACCTTGATCCCCATGCGCCGGCACAGTTGCAGGATCCGGCCGACCTGGGAGGCGGTATCCGGCAGCACCGCCAGCATGGGCGGCTGGCGGTAGGCGGTCAGTCCATCGGTTTCGTACGCGCGCAATGACGCACGATCTTCAATGACCTGGTCCGGCCGCAACAGCCGCCGCAGCTCGCACAACAGGGGTTCACGCCGTGCAAGGGCGTCGGGGTCGGGCGCGGGCATCAACATGGCAGGAATGTATCACGCGCCCGGATGGGCGCCGTGACAACGAACTGGACGCGCTAGTTGCTTCGCGTGGCGCGAAATCCGACCGACTGCGCGGCAGAGAGGCTCGACAGAAGGTTTCGCCTGTATCTATATGAAGGTTGGGGATCTTGCGCGCATGCGACAGACCACCGGAAGGGGTGCCCGGGAAGGGGGAGACGGATCCTCATGGAGGCGCCAGCTTGTGCGGTAGTCCCCGGCAGATCGCTAATTTAACATAATATACATTA
>JACORW010000056.1 GCA_016179185.1 Gammaproteobacteria bacterium
AAGGTGGCGGTCATCCCGTCAGTGCCGGGCGTGTATGAAATGCCTGCGATCAGTGTCCGCTGGTGGAATACGGAACGCGACCGGCTCGAATACGCCGAGCTGCCGGCGCAGCGCATTCAGGTGCTGCCGGCGACAGGCATCGCGGCGCCGGCGTCGCAACCGGCGGATCCCGCCGCGGCGCCGCAGCCACCTGCGGGCATGGTCCCCGCGCCGGAAATTCAAGGTGATCGCACCGCGCCGGGTCCGTGGCCGTGGGTCAGCGCGGCCCTGGGACTTTTCTGGATCGCCACGCTGGCGGCGTGGTGGTGGCAGTCGCGCCGGCGCGCGCCGTCCGCAGGCGACGCGCGCGTTCGCAGCCTCGGCGAAGTTTGGCGCGACCTGAAGGGCGCCTGCTCCCGCAACGATCCCGGCGGCGCGAAGGATTGCCTGCTGGCGTGGGCGCTGCTGCGCTGGCCCGATGATGCGCCGCGCAGCATCGGCGATATTGCGGAACGTTGTGAGCTGGAATTCGCTCAATGCCTGCGCAAGTTGGATGCGCATCTCTACGGCAGGGAGCAGGGAACCTGGGATGGATCGGCGCTATGGCGGGCGTTCGCCGCGACACGGTCGAATCGGCATACGGATGACGAAGACGCCGGAAGCGAATTGGAACCGCTGCATCGTATCTGATTGCGCATTCCGAAGTATGCTGTGTGTAGTCAATGGGTGGTCTGCACTTCGGAACAGTTATCTGGCAGCGCAGCGCGTGGCCGAATTCTTCCAGGGGCTGAGGCGCCAGGCGGCGGAATTGCTGGCGGACGTGCATGTGCTCGCGCGCGCCATCTTCGATCCCGATGCGCCGTGGCTCGCGCGCATCATCGTCTTTCTAATCGTGGCCTATGTACTGTCTCCGGTTGATCTGATCCCGGATTTCATTCCGGTGCTGGGACTCCTGGACGAACTGATCCTGGTGCCGCTGGCATTGAAACTGGCGTGGCGCCTGATGCCTGCGGAACTGCTGGCGCGCTACCGGCGCGATTCTGCGCCGGCCGCCGTCCCCGCCTGGGTGGAAAAGTCCGGTGCGATTATCGTCATGGGCATCTGGGTGGCGTTGATCGCGCTCGCTGCCGCATGGATTCACGAGTGAGATGACGAATGTGTCGGCGGCAGGGTGTTCAGGCATCGCACAGATCCCGGGATGCACTGCTCGGCAACGCAGCGTCGGGCCAGCCGAACCGGCCCATGTCAATGGCATCACCCGGGCCGAATTTGACGCCCTCGTCCTCCAGCAACCAGCGTTGCAGTTGATGGGAATCGCCGCCGCTGCGTGCGCTGATCCGGCCCCGGCTGTTTACCACGCGCTGCCACGGCACGTCCGATTCATCGGACAGCGCCGACAGCGCGTATCCCACCTGGCGCGCGGTGCATCCGCCGGTGATCTTCGCAATGCGCCCATAACTGGAGACGCGCCCGCGCGGGATCCCGGCGACGGCCTGATAAATGCGCGCGTACAGGCCCGCGGACGGTCCATTCCCTGTTTGCGGATGATGCATCATTTCATTCGCGTGGCTTCCGCCCGGCGCGCAGGCTGATCGGCCGGCGCACCACTGCGGGCGCGTCCGCGTTACCCAACGCGGCCCGCAACGGACCCCGGATCAGTTCCAGCGGTTCGGCCCCGGCCAGATAGTCGAACAGCCCCGCCGGGTACCCGGGGCGGTGGCGGCGGTAAGCCGGCGCCTGGGAGGAGAAGTGATCGGCAAAATCGGGGGCGGCACCCATGGCACTGGCCAGGAACAAACGTGCCGCACATGGTTGCATCTCCTCCCCGGTTCGGGAAAGATTTCGGCGAAGTGAGCGGGACGCGCAACCCTGCGTCACATGGAGCCATATAAAAAATCATATATAATGAGCGGTTACAGAGACAATTGAACCATAAATATTAGCGTGCCTGCAGGGAGTCCGGGGTTGATGTTCGGTAACGGGAAGGGGATCGCGCTGGTTCTGCTGGCGGTATGGCTGGCGGCACCGGCCGCGCACGCGGACATCTACAAGTACGTGGACAAGCATGGGCGCGTGATCCTGACGGACAAGCCCGCCCATACCGGCTACAAGCGGCTGATCAAGACCTGGAAGGGATGGGAGGAGCCGAAAAGCCGGATCGCGCTGGCGGATTTCGAAAAGAACCGCGCCCGGTTCGAGACCACGATACGGCAATACGCGGAACGCTATCAGTTGCCCCACTCGTTATTGCACGCGGTCATCACCGCGGAGTCGGCCTATGACCCGGAGGCCGTGTCCCGCGCCGGGGCGGTCGGGCTGATGCAACTGATGCCCGAGACCGCGCGCCGGTACGGAGTCAGCAACCGGCGCAATCCCACCGACAACATCAGCGGCGGCACGCGCTACCTGCGCGATCTGCTGGTGATGTTCAATAACAACCTGAAACTGGCGCTTGCGGCCTACAACGCCGGCGAGAACGCCGTGAAGAAATACGGCAACCGGATCCCGCCTTTCACCGAAACGCAAAACTACGTTCAAAAGGTCATTGATTACTACCAGCAGTACCGCAAGACAATGACGTGAAATCAGGCACTTAACATCGGGGGTCTGACCCCGTATGGGGTCAGACCCCCGTTCTCCAATTTCCGATGACCGAAAGCAAACAGCACAACTACGCGGGTGTGTTCGATAACCGTATCGGCTTCGGCGTGCGGCCGGCACTGTTGTGCGTGGACTTCGTCCGTGCTTACACCACCGAAGGTTCGCCGCTGTTTGCGCCGCAGGTGATAGGCGCCGTGCGCGAGACCGTGGAAGTGCTCAAGGCGGCGCGCAGCGCCGGGATCCCGGTCATTCATACCAATGTGTGTTACACGCCGGGTGCGTTTCTGGACGGCGGCGTGTGGCTGAAGAAGCTCCCGGCATTGAAGATGATGGTGCCGGGGGCACCGCTGGCGGAAACCTGCAGCGAGGTCCGTCCCGCGCCCGGGGAGCCGGTGTTGACCAAGCACTATGCCAGCGCGTTTTTCGGCACCAGCCTCGCGGCGCTGCTGACGGCGGCGCAGGTGGACACCTGCATCCTGGTGGGCTGTTCCACCAGCGGTTGCATCCGTGCCTCCGCCGTGGACGCCGTGCAGCACGGATTTCGCGCCATCGTGATCCGCGAATGTGTCGGCGATCGCCATCCCGATCCGCACGAGGCGAATCTGTTCGACATCGCCAGCAAGTACGGCGATGTGGTCGGCAAGGACGAGGCGCTTGCCTACCTGGCCGGTCTTCCGCGCCGCGTTTGACCGCTCAGTACGTGGCATAATCAGAAGCTGATTACAGACTGATATAGACCATAAACAGGAGAAGGAAAATGGCGATCAAGGTTGGAGACAGGGTACCCGCAGGCAGATTCACGGTCATGAAGCCGGAAGGTCCGGCGGCGTTGACCACGGATGAGCTGTTCAAGGGCAAGAAGGTGATCGTGTTCTCCCTGCCGGGCGCATTCACGCCCACCTGCTCGAAGCAACATCTGCCCGGTTTCGTGCAACAGGCGGACGCGATCAGGAAGAAAGGCATCAACACCATCGCCTGCCTGTCGGTGAATGACGTGTTCGTCATGGACGCATGGGGTAAGGCCAGCGGCGCAGAGGGCAAGGTCGTCATGCTGGCCGACGGCAACGCCGAGTACACCAGGGCGCTCGGCCTGGAACTGGACGCCTCGGGATTCGGCATGGGCATCCGCGGCCAGCGTTTCGCGATGGTTATTGATGACGGCAAGGTCACAGCGCTGGAAGTGGAACCGTCGGCGGGCGGTTGCACCGTCAGTTCCGCCGCGGTGATCATGGGCAAATTGTGAATTAGCGCATCCTGGGCGGAAGCGAACTGCCGGGTCCGTCCCGGTCCGGAATCATTGACCTCCCCGGTGGGGCAGCGCACACTACCGCGCATAATAGCAATGGGAACCTCGTGCCGGTTCTCCACGGACACTGGCAGATCCTGAGGGCATCATTCCAGCGTGCGCTGGCTTCGGCAGAAAGTAGTACTCCAATGGCTTAACCTCGAACCCGACGAGATTCACCCGGCGGGGCTTTGCTTCGCCATTTCGTTCACCTGGGGTTTCGCCCAGATGCTGAACTGGACGGCGGCAAACACGCTGTTCCTGCAATACTACAACGCCTCGGAACTTCCCATCATCAGTATCGCCAGCGCGGTGTTGATACCGCTGTCCGGCCTGGCTTTCATCAGGTTGAATCGCTGGCTGCCGTTTTCCCGGCAATTCCTGATTTTCGCCGCGCTGTTCGTGTTAATGCCGGTCCTGTTCCGGATCCTGTTGTCCGGCGACGGACTGCGCTGGCCCAGCCTCGCGTTCTCGGTGTGGTACTACCTGGATGTTGCCTTCGCGGCGTTGCTGATAGATGCGTTCGTGAACCGCATGTTCAACCTGCGCCAGGCCAAGCGGGTTTTCGGGCCGATATCCACGGGCTCGGACATCGCCGGCGTTCCGGCGGGTCTGCTGGTCGGCGTGATCGTGGGCCGGTTCGGGGTCGAAAACCTGCTGCTGGTGGCGGCGGGAGTCAGCGCGATCGTATTGCTGCTGTTTTACTACGCCACGCTTGCGTACCGGGCCCGCGTCGAGTCCGGTGATGTCCAGGATCGATTCGACGATGAAGACAGCGGCGCGGCGGTTTCCATCCGCGCGCTGCTCAGGAATCCGCTCGTGCTCTGCATCCTCGGCATCGAGGCCTTGTCCGAATTCAACCTCGAATTCGTCAACAATGCCTTCTATTCCCGGACCGAGCAGTACCTGAGCGACCCGGAGGCGATGGCCACGTTTCTGGGGACGTTTTTTGCGATCGCCTCGGTGGTGTCGTCGGTGGTGCAGATGCTCGCCTCGTCGCGGCTCATGCAGTTCTTCGGCATCGGCGGCTGCCTGGTGTTCGGGCCGTCATTGCTGGTGCTGATGCTGCTTGCGTTCGTTGCCTCCAACTGGATCGGCCTGGCGCCGGCGTTCGTATTCGCGTGCATGGCCGGCGCCAAGTTCGTGCAGTACACCGTGATGGTGAACGTCAACGATGTCGCGCAATTTACGCTGGTCCGCTCGCTGCCGCCTATCGTCCAGGACCGCGTGCTGGCCCTTTCCGGCACCGTGCTGTCGCCGGTGCTGGGCGGGCTGTCCGGGTTGTCGCTGCTGGCGATGATCCATCTGTTCGGCGCGCAGGCTCCCGACATCGCGGCCGTGACCACCGTTATACTGCTCCTCATCATCCTGATCGCGCGCCGCGCCGCCCGGGCCTACAGCACGAACCTGAAACAGATGCTGAGCCAACGCGCCATCTCCGGGGTGGAGCTGCCGTTGCATGACCCGGGCACGGCCGAAATGCTGCTCAACATGCTGGGCGACCCGGATCCGCGCACGGCGCTGTGCGGCCTGGAGCTTGTTGACCGGGAGACGCGGCAGGAATTCAAGCCGGCACTGACCGCGGCGTTACAGCACCCCGACGCCCAGGTCCGCGCCCGGGCCGCCGCCGTGTTCCAGCACCATGGCAGCTCTTCCGACCACGCCGTGCTGCAGGAGGCGCTCGGGAAGGAATCGGACCCGGCAGTCGTGGCTGCACTGCTTCCGTCACTGGGAAAGTCCGGGGGCAGCGACAGTGCGGGCGTGTTGCAGAAGTTTCTCGGGCACGCGGACCTGCGTATCGTGCAGGGGGCGCTGGTGGGGCTGGCGCGTTACGGCGGCGCGGAGGGCATGAGCAGCGCGGGACGCAATCTCGAACAGCTCATGACCTCGACCCAGCCGGCGCAGCGGATATTTGTCGCGGAGACGCTGGGCAGAATCGGGGCATCTTCCCTGGACGGGCTCATCGTCCCGCTGCTCACTGACCAAAACCTGGACGTGCGGCGCAAGGCCATCGAGGCGGCGCGCTTTCTGCACAACCCGCTGCTCGGCGCGCCCGTGGTGGAGAACCTGGCTCAGCCGGAACTCCGCCCGACCGTGGTCGAAACGCTGATTGAAGGATCGGAGGTCCTGCTGCCGCCGGTGGATCAACTCTACGAGAAGTCGCGCAGCAAGCTGGATCTGCGGGCGATGATCCTGCGCATCTACGGCCGCGTGAAAACGGCCGAAGGCATCCGGCTGCTGGAGAAGCGGCTCATGGAGGCCGAACCGGAACTGCAGCAGGAGGCGATCATGGCGCTGGCGCGCAGCAACTACCGCCCGGGTGAGGCCGGGCGAAAACTGGTGCAAGCGCTGATATTGAACTATGCCACGTGCGCGCCCTGGCTGTTGCGCAGCATTATGGAGATCGAAGCGCTTTCCGATCACGCATTGTTGAAACGCGCACTGGAGCGCGAACTGCACAAGAAGCAGGAAGTGCTGTTCACGCTGCTCGGGT
>JACORW010000058.1 GCA_016179185.1 Gammaproteobacteria bacterium
CGTACCGGTCCTTCCAGGGACTCGAAGGCCTTGGCCAGATCCGTGGCCAGGTCAAGTCCCATCTGGTAACGTCCGGCGAGATCCTTGGCCAGCGCCTTCTGAACGATGTCCTCGAGCACTACCGGCGCATCCGATCGAAAATCCCGCAACGGCGACACCGGGTCGTTCAGTATCCGGGTCACGAGCCGGGAAAAATTCTCGGCTTCGAACGGATGCTTTCCAGTCAACAACTCGAACATCACGACTCCGAGCGAAAACAGATCGGTCTGATTGCCCACGGTCTCCTCGCGCAGCTGCTCCGGCGACATGTACTTCGGGGATCCCATCATCCCGGCGTGCTGTGTCGCCGTGGAGTCGGGCTTGTTGATGTGCGCAATGCTGAAATCGCCGATCTTGATATCCATGTCCTTCGTGACCAGGATATTGGCCGGCTTGATGTCGCGATGCACGACGCCCTGGCGATGGGCGTAATCGAGCGCCTTGGCGCACTTGAATGCCATTTCGACAACCTTCTCCACCGGCAACAGGCTCTCCGACCGCGTATAGGTCTTCAGGGTCTCGCCCCCTTCGATGTACTCCATGACGATATAGCAGGTCTCGGCATCCACGCCGGCATCGTAAATGTTGATGATGTTCGGATGCGTCAGCATCCCGGCGCTGTGGGCTTCGTTGAAAAACATCTTGCGGTAACGGGAACCGGATTCCGGATCGTTGAGGGATTCCGACAGCGCCACCTTGATGGCAACGGGGCGATCGACGAACGGGTCATAACCAAGGTAGACAATGCCCATGCTGCCGCGGCTGATCTCCTCCCGCACTTCATACTTGCCGAGCTTGACTGGAATGGATTCGGGCATGGAGGGATGACGCCGAAGGTTATGCCGCCATTGATAATTGAAGGGGTACGTCCTGTGACGGGAAATGTTACTTCACTCGTGCCGGTTTTGACAGCGCGCCGGCTGCAACAACCCGCGCCGCCAACTTCCGTCCGGCGTGAACTGTGCAACAATGCCGCCATGCCGACCGAAAACATTCAGACGCCCTGCAACACGGCCGCCTGGCGGGCGCTGACGGCGTATTCCGGCGAAATCGGAGCCCGGCATTTGCGCGATCTGGTTCGCACCCGGAGTCTGGCGGCACGGGATCTGTGTGTGCGCGTCGGCCCGGTGCTGGCCAGTCTCGCCCGGCAGCGGCTCGACGAACGGGCGCTGCAGTTGCTGCTGAATTTGTGCGACGAAAGCGGGCTTCGGACGCGGATCAATGAATTGCTCTCCGGCGCCCCGGTCAACCGGAGCGAGGATCGGCCGGCATTGCACACGCTGCTGCGCGCCCGGCCGGAGGCCGGCGCGCGGACTGACGGCCGGCTGCGCGAGGTCCTGGATGAGCGGCGCCGAATGCTCGCCTTTGCCGCGGAACTCGCCGCGGGACGCGTCACAGGAACCGGCAACGCCATTGATTCGATCGTGAATATCGGCATCGGCGGTTCCGATCTGGGGCCACGACTCGTCGTGGACGCTTTATACGAACATCGGCGGGGAAATCTGCGGGTGGAATTTGTTTCCAATCTGGATGGCCAGGCGCTGTACCGGTGCCTGTCCGGCCTCAATCCCGCGCGAACTTTTTTTCTGGTCGCCAGCAAGTCATTCGGAACCGTGGAAACGCTGACGAACGCAGAATCCGCGCGCCGCTGGCTGGAGCAGCACGGTCAGCCCGAACCGCTGGCGCAATTCGCCGCGATCACGGCGAAACCGGACGCGGCGCAGGCGTTCGGCGTTCCCGCAGAGCGCGTGTTCCGGCTGTGGGACTGGGTCGGCGGCAGATATTCGGTCTGGTCCAGCGTCGGCCTGCCGATTGCGGCACAACTCGGCGAACAGGCGTTTCTGGAATTTCTGGAGGGCGCCCGGCGCATGGACGAACATTTTGCCGGCGCAGCGCCGCCGGAAAACCTTCCCGTTCTGCTTGGGCTGGTCGATCTGTGGAACAGCGCCTTCCTGGGTGCGCCCACGCGCGCGGTGGTCCCCTACGATCAGCGCCTGCAACTGCTGCCGGCCTACCTCGGCCAGCTGGTAATGGAAAGCAACGGCAAGTCCGTTGACAACGCGGGCAAGCCGCTGCAGTTTCCATCAGCGCCCATCATCTGGGGCGGGGTTGGAACGGATGCGCAGCATGCGTTCTTTCAATTGCTGCACCAAGGCACCCATTCGGTGCCGGTGGACCTGCTCCTGGCGGCGCGGCCGCGGCATGGAGCGCGCCACCACCAGAGGCTGCTGGCAGCGTGCCTGGCGCAGGGGCAGGCGTTGATGGAAGGTCGAGTCGATCCGGAACGCCACTACCGCGGTGTCCGCGGCAATCAACCCAGCACGACGATCATTTATGACGACCTCACACCCGAGGTGCTCGGTATGTTGCTGGCGCTTTACGAGCACCGGACGTACGTGCACGCGGTGTTGCTGGACATAGACCCGTTCGACCAGTGGGGCGTGGAACTCGGGAAGGAGCTGGCGCGTGACATTGTGCGCGACCTGGAACAGGGCGCGCCGATCC
>JACORW010000060.1 GCA_016179185.1 Gammaproteobacteria bacterium
AGGCCAGTAGCTCAATTGGCAGAGCGGCGGTCTCCAAAACCGCAGGTTGGGGGTTCGATTCCCTCCTGGCCTGCCAGATACCGACAAGCAGCAACGTAGACGCGGACGAGCCGAAAAGACGGTTGGATGAAACGTGACATGAACGCCCAGGTAGAGACAGCGTACGACAGGCTGGACACGCTGAAACTCACGGTCGCCGCCCTGCTGGTTTGCACCGGCATGGCGGGCTACTACGTTTTTTCGGGTCATTCATTGCTGTTGCGGGTTGTTGGGCTGCTGGCGTGCGCGCTGGTCGCGCTGATAATCGCGCTGCGCACCGAAAAGGGTCGCGCCGTCACAGCGTTCCTTCACGAGGCGCAGATAGAAGTCCGCAAGGTCGTGTGGCCGACGCGTGACGAGACGCTGCAGACCACCGGCATCGTCATCATCGTGGTGATCGGCACCGCTCTCTTCTTGTGGGTGCTGGACTGGTTCCTGGGCTGGGGCATCCAGTTCGTCATCGGCACGGGAAGCTGAGCAGATGCCGTTGCGCTGGTACGTCGTGCACGCTTACTCGGGCTTCGAAAATCATGTGATGAAAACGCTGCGCGAGCGCATTCGCCGCAGCGGCCTGGAGTCGAAGTTCGGAGATATCCTCGTGCCTACAGAGGAAGTAGTTGAAATGCGCGACGGCAAGAAGCGCAAGAGTGAGCGGAAGTTTTTCCCGGGCTACGTTCTGGTACAGATGGAGATGGGCGATGACACCTGG
This sequence comes from Gammaproteobacteria bacterium, assembly GCA_016179185.1. GTDB lineage: Bacteria > Pseudomonadota > Gammaproteobacteria > Eutrophobiales > Eutrophobiaceae > 2-02-FULL-61-13. The sequence continues at coordinate 749 of JACORW010000060.1, forward strand.
CATCTGGTCAAGGAATCGCCGAAGGTGCTGGGATTCATCGGCGGGACGCCGGACCGTCCGGCGCCAATCAGCGATGCCGAGGCCGAGGCCATACTGCAGCGTGTCGTGGACGGCGCGGACAAACCCAGGCCAAAGATATTGTTCGAGCCTGGCGAAGTGGTCCGCGTCGTAGATGGACCGTTTACGGACTTCAACGGCGTTGTTGAAGAGGTCAATTACGAGAAAAGCCGGCTGCGGGTGTCGGTACTGATATTTGGCCGTTCCACGCCGGTCGAGCTGGAGTTCACGCAGGTTGAGAAAGAGTGAAAAGTGGAAAGTGAAAAGTGAAAAGTAAAACAGGCGGTGTTGTTTACTTTGCACTTTTGACTTTTCACTTTTTACGGCCAATCGGAGCCCGGGCACCAAAGGGTATTAGGAAATGGCAAAGAAAATAGAGACATACATCAAGCTGCAGGTTGCGGCCGGCCAGGCCAATCCCAGCCCGCCGGTGGGGCCCGCGCTGGGCCAGTACGGCGTCAACATCATGGAATTCTGCAAGGCGTTCAACGCCCAGACGCAGGGCCTGGAAAAGGGATCCCCGGTTCCGGTGGTCATCGCGGTCTACTCGGATCGCAGTTTTACCTTTGTCACCAAGACCACGCCCGCGGCGCATCTGCTGTGCAAGGCGGCCGGTGTTGAGAAAGGCAGCGGCACGCCCAACACCGTCAAAGTGGGCAGGGTGACCCGCAGCCAGCTGGAAGAGATCGCGAAGCAAAAGGCACCGGATCTTACCGCCGCCGATCTCAACGCCGCTGTCCGGACTATTGCCGGAACCGCGCGCAGCATGGGGATCGAAACGGAGGGGGTGTGAGTCATGGGCGCATTATCGAAAAGAACAGAGGCCTGCCGGGCCAGGGTCGAGCCGGGCAGACTGCACGAACTGAACGAGGCGTTGAGCCTGCTGAAGGCCTGTGCAACGGTCAAGTTCGACGAGTCCGTTGATGTGGCAATCAATCTGGGAATCGATCCGCGCAAATCCGACCAGACAGTACGCGGCGCATCGGTGCTGCCGCGCGGCACCGGCAAGACGGTCAAGGTTGCGGTGTTCGCCGACGGCGATCAGGCCAAGGAGGCAAAGGCCGCCGGCGCGGATTACGTGGGGATGCAGGATCTTGCCGATCAGATCCTGGGCGGCATGAGTGATTTCGGCGTGGTCATAGCCGCGCCATCGGCAATGGGCGTGGTGGGCAAGCTGGGCAAGCTCCTCGGTCCGAAAGGTCTGATGCCGAATCCCAAGGTCGGCACGGTAACCAAGGACGTGGGTGTTGCGGTAAAAAACGCCAAGGCGGGCCAGGTGCAGTTTCGGGCGGACAAGAACGGCATCGTGCACTGTGCCATAGGCAAGATCTCGTTTCCGCCGGAGGCATTGACCGAGAATCTGATGGCGTTGTTGCACGACCTTGTCAAGGCGAAGCCCCCGACCGCAAAGGGCATATTTCTCAAGAAGATCAGCCTGTCTACCACGATGGGTCCGGGCGTTCTTCTTGATCAGGGAAGTCTGGGAATTTGAGAGTCAGGGCGCCGCGGAGCGCGGCGTGAGTTGTTAAAGACTTTGGGCTGGCAGCAGGGATTTTGCCGGCCGTCGAAGACCGCAGGTGACTGCATCCGCGAAGGCGGGTGCCGCTTAATGCAGCCCCGCGAGGCTTGCCTGCGCAGACGGTGCCACCCTAACAGGTGCAGACCTGGGAAGGTCACCGTGATGGGAAACGAGGCATGCCTGCCGGAGGGCGGGATGCATGAGCCGGATATCCCGGATCATGCGGCGCATGCCGTCACGGCAAGAGGAGGAGCTGAAAGTGGGTTTCAACTTGGAGCAGAAGCAGGCAATCGTAAGCGAAGTTGCAGGCGTTGCTGCCCGGGCGTCCAACGTGGTCGCGGCGGAATACGCCGGGCTGACCGTTTCCGAACTCACGCAGTTGCGCAGTTCGGCGCGGAAGGCCGGGGTGTTCGTCAAGGTTGTGCGCAACACGCTGGCGCGCAGGGCTTTCAAAGGCACGCAATTTGCCTGCATGAACGAGAAACTGGTCGGTCCGCTGTTGCTGGCGTTTGCCGGAGGTGAACCCGGTTCGGCAGCCAGGGTCATCCGCGAGTTTTCCAGGCAGAGCGACAAACTGGTCGTGAAACTCGTCGCGGTGGACGGGCGCCTGTTCGACGGTTCGGCGCTGGAAAGGCTGGCAAGCCTGCCGTCGCTCCAACAGGCACGGTCCATGCTGCTCGGCGTGTTCAAGGCGCCGCTCGGCAAGTTCGTCCGGGTGCTGTCCGAGCCGGAGGCGAAGTTCGTCAGATTGCTCACTTCCTACAAGGACAGGCAGCAGGCAGCCTGAGGCCCATGCCTTAATTGTCAATAAACACCTGTTACGGGTATTCACTTTAAATTTTGAGGAGCAGCAAACATGTCTGTCACACGTGAAGAGATCAAGCAGGCGCTGGGCAAGATGCCGGTAATGGAACTGGTCGAATTAATCGGCGAGCTGGAAAAGGAGTGGGGCGTTACTGCGGCGGCCCCCGTGGCCGTGGCTGCGGCGCCGGCAGCCGGTGCGGCGCCCGCGGTCGAAGAAAAGACCGAGTTCAATGTCGTCATGACTGCCTTCGGCAGCAACAAGGTCAGCGTCATCAAAGTTATCCGGGCCATCACCGGCCTGGGTCTGAAGGAAGCGAAGGACCTCGTCGAAGGCGTGCCGTCCACGGTCAAGGAAGCCGTGGCCAAGGCGGAAGCCGAGGACATCAAGAAGCAGTTGCAGGAAGCCGGAGCCACGGTTGAGCTCAAGTAAACCGCAACCGGCGTCGCATTTTCACGACCGGCGCGGGCCGCCGAGCGGAACTTCCGGCGGCCCGCAGTCGCACAGTTTTCCGGCCCGGCTACATTTCTGGAGATAAACGCATGGCTTATTCTTACACCGAAAAGAAACGCATCCGCAAGGATTTCGGCAAGCGTCCGACCATCCTCAAGGTGCCGTATCTTCTGGAAATGCAGATCGATTCCTACAACAAGTATCTGCAACCGGACGTCGTACCGGAGCGGCGCAGGGATGTCGGGCTTCAGGCGGCATTTCGTTCGGTGTTCCCCATCGAGAGTTATTCGGGGAACGCGGTATTGGAATACGTCAGTTACAGTCTTGGTGCGCCGATATTCGACGTCAAGGAATGCCAGCAGCGCGGCATGACCTTCGCGGCATCGCTGCGCGTCAAGGTGCGGCTGGTCATCTATGACAAGGAGGCGGGGCTCAACAACAAGGTCGTCAAGGATGTCAAGGAGCAGGATGTCTACATGGGCGAGATCCCGCTGATGACGCGCACCGGCACCTTCGTCATCAACGGGACCGAGCGCGTAATAGTCTCGCAGCTGCACCGTTCGCCCGGCGTATTCTTCGAACACGACAAGGGCAAGACGCATTCCTCCGGCAAGCTGCTGTATTCCGCGCGTGTGATTCCCTATCGTGGTTCGTGGCTCGATTTCGAGTTCGATCCCAAGGACCTGGTCTATTGCCGCATCGATCGGAGGCGCAAGATACCGGCAACCGTGCTGCTGCGCGCATTGGGGTATACGACGCAGGAAATGCTGCAAATCTTTTTCGAGACCAATGTTTTCATCTTCAATCGGAAAGGCGTATTTCTGAAACTCGTGCCGGAACGGCTGCGCGGCGAAACGGTTTCATTCGACATCAAGGACCCCAGGGGCAAGGTGGTCATCGAAGGCGATCGCCGCATCACCGCGCGGCATATTCGCGAGATTGAAAGCCTCGGCCTGAAGCAGCTCGAGGTGCCGCCGGAATATCTGATCGGCAAGGTCCTGGCCCGCGACGTCATTGACACAGGCAGCGGTGAACTGATAGCGGAAGCCAACGCGGAGATCACCGATGAGATACTCAAGAAGCTGGTCGTGGCCGGTGACCTTGAAGTTCATACACTGTATACAAATGAACTCGATCGCGGCCCGTACATCTCCGAGACGCTGCGCATGGACGGAACCAGCACGCCGCTGGAGGCGCAGATTGAAATCTATCGCATGATGCGGCCGGGCGAGCCGCCCACCAAGGATGCGGCGGAGAGCCTGTTCAGGAACCTGTTTTTCAGCGCCGATCGGTACGATCTGTCCCCGGTCGGGCGCATGAAATTCAACCGCCGCGTCGGTCGCAAGACCTCAACGGGCGCCGGCGTGGTCTATGACGGCAAGTACTTTGCCCAGCGTTCCGAGGAGGACGCGAAAAAGGCGTATCGCGAATTCGGCGACATGTCCGATGTCATTGATGTGATGAAGACCCTGGTCAGCATCCGCAACGGCAAGGGCACCGTGGACGATATCGATCATCTGGGCAACCGGCGCGTGCGCAGCGTCGGAGAAATGGCTGAAAACCAGTTCCGGGTGGGACTGGTGCGGGTGGAGCGTGCCGTCAAGGAACGCCTGAGCCTGGCCGAATCGGAAGGGTTGATGCCCCAGGAAATCATCAATGCGAAGCCGGTATCGGCGGTAATCAAGGAATTCTTCGGTTCGTCGCAGTTGTCGCAGTTCATGGATCAGAATAATCCGCTGTCCGAGATCACCCACAAGCGCCGCATCTCTGCGCTCGGCCCGGGAGGCCTGACGCGCGAACGGGCCGGATTCGAGGTGCGCGACGTGCACCCCACGCATTACGGCCGCGTCTGTCCCATTGAAACGCCGGAAGGTCCGAATATCGGACTGATCAATTCGCTGGCCGTCTATGCGCGCGCCAACGAGTACGGATTTCTGGAGACGCCCTACCGCCGGGTAGTCAAGAGCCGCGTCACCGACCAGATCGAGTATCTGTCCGCCATTGAGGAGGGCGAATACGTCATCGCCCAGGCGAACAGCACGCTGGATGACAGGGGTCATCTGATTGATGACCTGGTGTCATGCCGGCACAAGAACGAATTTTCCCTGTTCGGTCCGGATCGCGTGGAGTACATGGACGTTTCACCGCGCCAGATCGTGTCCGTGGCCGCGGCGTTGATTCCGTTTCTGGAGCATGACGATGCCAATCGCGCATTGATGGGTTCGAACATGCAACGCCAGGCCGTACCTACGCTCCGTACCGAGAAGCCCCTGGTCGGCACGGGCATCGAGCGCACTGTGGCGATGGATTCCGGAGTCACGGTGGCGGCGGATCGCGGCGGCGTCGTGGACTCAGTGGATGCTGGCCGCATGGTAGTCCGCGTGCATGATGACGAAGTAAAGGCCGGGGAACCGGGGGTGGATATCTATAACCTCATCAAGTACACGCGTTCCAATCAGAACACGTGCATCAACCAGAAACCACTGGTGAAGCCGGGCGACCTCGTGTCCAGGGGCGATGTGCTTGCCGACGGTCCGGCAACGGATCTCGGTGAACTGGCGCTCGGCCAGAACATGCTGGTGGCGTTCATGCCCTGGAACGGGTGCAACTTCGAGGACTCGATCCTGATCTCGGAGCGCGTCGTTCAGGAGGAGCGCTTCACGACGATTCATATTGAAGAGCTGACCTGTGTTGCCCGCGACACGAAGCTGGGCCCGGAGGAGATTTCCGCGGACATTCCAAACGTCAGCGAAAGCGCGCTTAACAAACTGGACGAATCCGGCATCGTTTTTATCGGCGCCGAAGTCAACGTGGGTGACATACTCGTCGGCAAGGTGACGCCGAAAGGCGAGACGCAACTTACGCCGGAAGAGAAGCTGCTGCGTGCGATATTCGGCGAAAAAGCATCGGACGTGAAGGATACCTCCCTGCGCGTCCCGTCGGGCATGAACGGCACGGTCATTGACGTTCACGTGTTCACGCGCGACGGTATCGAGAAGGATGCCCGCGCGCTGGAGATCGAGGAGTCCGAGTTGAATCAGGTGCGCAAGGACCTCAACGATCAATTCCGCATCATGGAGGACGGCATTTACCAGCGCATCGAACGGCATCTGCTCGGGAAAGTGGCCGAGGGCGGGCCGTCCGGCCTGCGTTCTGGCGACAAGATCACCAAGTCCTATCTGAACGATACGCCGCGCGAAAAATGGTTCGAAATCCGGCTTCGTAATGATGAGGCCAACCAGATTTTGGAGCAGACCTCGGCGCAACTTGACGTGCTGCGCAGGGAACTGGACAGCCGTTTCGAGGAAAAGCGCGCCAAGCTCACTTCCGGGGACGATCTGGCGCCCGGCGTCCTGAAGATGGTCAAGGTCTACCTGGCGGTGAAGCGCCGTATTCAGCCCGGCGACAAGATGGCCGGGCGTCACGGCAACAAGGGTGTCATTTCCACAATTGTCCCGGTGGAGGATATGCCGCACATGCAGGACGGGACACCTGTGGACGTGGTTCTTAATCCCCTTGGCGTGCCGTCACGCATGAACGTCGGTCAGGTACTGGAAACGCATCTGGGCTGGGCCGCGAAGGGACTCGGCTTGCGCATCGGCGAGATGCTCGATCGGCACGCTGCTGCCTCGGAGCTGCGTGCATTCATGGAGCGGATCTACAACAACAGCGGGCGCAGGGAAAAGCTGGATTCGCTGTCGGCCGAGGAGGTCGTACGCCTGGCCGGAAACCTGCGCTCGGGCGTGCCGATGGCGACGCCGGTATTCGACGGAGCAAGTGAGGGGGAGATCCGGAACATGCTGGAGCTTGCGGGATTGCCCCCCAACGGGCAGACTGCCCTGTTCGACGGCCGCACAGGTGACAAATTCGACCGCCCGGTGACCGTGGGCTACATGTACATGCTGAAGCTCAACCATCTGGTGGACGACAAGATGCACGCGCGCTCGACCGGGCCGTACAGCCTGGTGACGCAGCAGCCGCTGGGTGGCAAAGCGCAGTTCGGCGGCCAGCGTTTTGGCGAAATGGAAGTGTGGGCGCTGGAGTCCTACGGCGCCGCCTACACGCTGCAGGAGATGTTGACCGTCAAGTCCGACGATGTGAACGGCAGAACCAAGATGTACAAGAACATCGTCGACGGAAATCACCACATGGAGGCGGGCATGCCGGAGTCCTTCAATGTGCTGGTGAAGGAAATCCGTTCGCTGGGCATCGACATCGCACTCGAGGAACAATGATTGTTTATCTGACACACGCCGCGCACATGCCCGGCGTGGGAGGAGAAGGCCTTGAAAGACTTGCTTAGACTTCTGAAGCAACAGGGACAGACCGAGGAATTCGATGCAATTTCCATTGGTCTGGCATCGCCGGAGAAGATCAAGTCGTGGTCCTACGGCGAGGTCAAGAAGCCGGAAACGATCAATTACCGCACTTTCAAACCGGAGCGCGACGGGCTTTTCTGCGCCAAGATTTTCGGGCCGGTGAAGGATTATGAATGCCTGTGCGGCAAGTACAAGCGCCTGAAGCATAGAGGTGTTGTCTGCGAGAAATGCGGTGTGGAGGTCACACTTTCGAAAGTGCGGCGCGAACGCATGGGGCACATAGATCTGGCCAGTCCGGTTGCGCATATCTGGTACCTGAAGTCGCTGCCGTCGCGCATGGGGCTGCTGCTTGACATGACGCTGCGCGAGATCGAGCGTGTGCTGTACTTCGAAGCTTACGTCGTCATCGAACCCGGGATGACCCAGCTTGAACGCTGCCAGTTGCTGACCGAAGAAAGCTACCTCGAGGCGATTGAACAATATGGTGACGAGTTCGAGGCAAAGATGGGGGCGGAGGCCATACATGACCTGCTGGCTGCCATCGATATCGATGCCGAAGTGGCGAAACTGCGCAAGGAGATCCCCGAGACCAATTCCGAGACCAAGCTGCGCAAGCTGTCCAAGCGGCTGAAACTGCTGGAGTCATTTCTCAAATCCGGCAACAAGCCAAAATGGATGGTAATGCAGGTGTTGCCGGTACTGCCGCCGGAACTGCGGCCGCTGGTGCCGTTGGATGGCGGCCGCTTCGCAACATCCGATCTGAACGATCTGTATCGGCGCGTTATCAACCGCAACAATCGGCTGAAGCGCCTGCTGGATCTGAATGCGCCGGACATCATTGTGCGCAACGAAAAGCGCATGCTCCAGGAAGCCGTGGACGGACTGCTGGACAATGGCCGCCGGGGCCGCGCCATCACCGGCACCAACAAGCTGCCGCTCAAGTCCCTGGCCGACATGATCAAGGGCAAGCAGGGCCGGTTCCGGCAGAACCTGCTTGGCAAGCGCGTGGATTATTCGGGTCGCTCGGTGATCGTCGTGGGACCGACGCTGAAACTGCACCAGTGCGGGCTGCCTAAGAAAATGGCACTGGAGCTGTTCAAGCCTTTCATTTTCAGCAAGCTGGAGCGGCGCGGCCTTGCCACGACCATCAAGGCCGCCAAGAAGCTCGTGGAACGTGAAGGGCCGGAGGTCTGGGACGTGCTGGTGGAGGTGATCCGTGAACACCCGGTGCTGCTGAACCGCGCCCCGACGCTGCATCGTCTCGGCATCCAGTCATTCGAGCCCGTGCTGATTGAAGGCAAGGCGATTCAGCTGCACCCGCTGGTGTGCACGGCATTCAACGCCGATTTCGACGGCGACCAGATGGCTGTGCACGTTCCGCTGTCGGTGGAGGCGCAGCTGGAGGCGCGTACGTTGATGATGTCCACCAACAACATTTTGTCTCCGGCAAACGGCGAGCCGATCATCGTACCGACGCAGGATGTGGTTCTGGGATTGTACTACCTGACGCGCGACTCCGCGGCGGCGCGCGGTTCGGGGATGCGCTTCGCCGACGTGGACGAAGTGCACCGCGCCTATGAAAGCGGGCAGATCGATCTGCACGCCCGGATCATGGTGCGCATTCGCGAGGTCACCATCAACGACGACGGCGCAAGAAAAGAAGCGATACTGCGCGTCGAAACGACGGCAGGCCGGGCCCTGTTGTCGCGCCTGCTGCCGGACGGCTTGCCGTTCTCGCTGGTAGATCAGGTCATCAACAAGAAGGCGCTGTCCAAACTCATCAATACCTGCTACCGGCGCCTCGGCCTCAAGGCGACGGTGATATTCGCCGACCAGTTGATGTATACGGGTTTCCATTACTCCACCCGCGCCGGCGTGTCGTTCGGCATAGACGACATGGTCGTGCCGGATCAAAAGAATGACATCATCTCGAAGGCCGAGGAGCAGGTTAAGCAGTTCGAGCAGCAGTACACCTCCGGACTGATTACGGATGGTGAGCGCTATAACAAGGTCGTGGACATCTGGTCGCACACAAATGATCAGGTCGCCAAGGCGATGATGGACAAGCTCGGCACGGACGAGATCACCGACCCAAGGGGCAACCGGGTACGGCAGCCATCGTTCAATTCCATTTTCATGATGGCGGACTCCGGCGCGCGCGGTTCCGCAGCCCAGATCCGGCAGCTGGCCGGCATGCGCGGATTGATGGCGAAGCCCGACGGCTCCATCATCGAAACTCCAATCACGGCAAATTTCCGCGAGGGATTGGACGTGCTGCAGTATTTCATCTCCACACACGGCGCGCGCAAGGGTCTGGCGGATACCGCATTGAAGACGGCGAACTCCGGTTACCTTACGCGCCGCCTGGTGGACGTGGCCCAGGACCTCGTGGTTACTGAAGTGGACTGCGAAACCACGGCCGGCCTTATGATCACCTCCTTGATCGAGGGCGGTGACGTAGTGGAGCCGCTGCGCGAGCGCGTGCTTGGCAGGACGCTGGCAATGGATGCCGTGCGTCCCGCGTCCAGTGAAGTGGTCATTCCGGCCGGCACATTGATGAACGAGCACTGGGTGGAAGTACTGGACACTAACGGAGTTGATGAGGTCGTGGTTCGATCGGCAATCACCTGCGAAACCCGGTACGGGATCTGCGCTGCCTGTTATGGCCGCGATCTGGGCCGCGGGCATCTGGTCAACATCGGCGAGGCCGTGGGCGTGGTCGCGGCCCAGTCCATCGGCGAGCCGGGTACGCAGCTCACGATGCGCACTTTCCATATCGGCGGCGCCGCATCACGCGCCGCCGCCGCCAGCAGTATCGAAGTCAAATACGGCGGCACCATTCGCCTGCACAATATCAAGCTGCTTGAGCATGAAGCGGGCAAGAAAGTGGTCATCTCGCGTTCCGGTGAATTGGCTGTTCAGGACGAGGTCGGACGCGAACGTGAGCGCTACAAGGTACCCTACGGCGCGGTGGTAACTTCGGCCGAAGGTATCGTGGTCAAGGCCGGCGCAAGGGTTGCAACGTGGGATCCGCACACGCACCCCGTCATCACGGAAGTCGCCGGTCGCGTGCAGTTTTCCGATATTGCCGAGGGCGTTACCGTTAACCGTCACATGGACGACATCACCGGCCTGACCAACATCGCGGTTATGGATGCCAAGATGCGCAGCGGCGCGGCAAAGGACATGCGCCCGGCGGTGAAGCTGGTGGACGAAAAGGGGAGGGATCTGAAAATCCCCGGCACTGACATCCCGGCGCATTATCCGTTGCCGCCCAAGGCCGTGATCACCGTCGCGGACGGCGATTACGTCAAAGTGGGTGGAGTCATCGCGCGCCTGCCGCAGGAATCGCTGAAGACCCGTGACATCACCGGCGGCCTTCCGCGCGTTGCGGATCTGTTCGAGGCGCGCAAACCGAAAGAACCCGCGGTATTGGCGGAGATTTCCGGCACGGTGAGTTTTGGCAAGGATACCAAGGGCAAGCAGCGACTGATCATCACCGGCGCCGACGGCGAGCAGCACGAGGAGCTGATTCCCAAGTGGCGCCACGTCACGGTGTTCGAAGGTGAACACGTCGAGAAGGGCGAAGCCATCGTGGATGGTCCGCCGGCACCCCATGACATCCTGAGACTGATGGGCGTGTACGCGCTGGCCAGCTACATCGTGAACGAGATCCAGGAGGTCTACCGGCTCCAGGGCGTCAAGATCAACGACAAGCACATAGAAGTGATCGTGCGGCAGATGCTGCGCAAGGTGGAGATCGTGGAGCCCGGCGATACCGATTTTCTCAAGGGCGAGCAGGTAGAGCGCGCGCGTCTGCTCGAAGAAAACGACCGCATGCAGGTCAAGGGAAAATCGCCGGCGGCATGGGAACCGGTGCTGCTCGGTATCACCAAGGCGTCTTTGTCCACCGAGTCGTTCATTTCGGCGGCGTCTTTTCAGGAAACCACGCGTGTACTGACCGAGGCGAGCGTCAGCGGCAAGCGGGACGATCTGCGCGGGCTGAAGGAAAATGTCATTGTCGGCCGCCTGATTCCAGCCGGAACCGGCCTTGCCTACCACGGCGAACGCCGGCGCAGGCTTGCACAGGGAGCAGCGGAGCCGGCCGCAAATGCTGAAGAAATTGCGGTATTCGCCGGTCTCGCGGGGGCGGAGGCGGCGCGGGGCGATGCCGGCGCGGGCTGACCCCGGTTGCCTTGACACTCCAGGCCAAAGCACAATAAACTTGTATGTCTTTGTTGGCAGGTTGGGCCCCGCCCAACCTGTCATCTGTATTTTGGGCCCCGATTTTTACGCCGGAACGGGCGATTCCCGGACCGGACGGCCCCCCGATCCAACCACCCATAACCTTCGCCCACGTGGCCTGTTCCGGCATGGGCGTCGCGCCCGGCAGGGCTGTGGGGGGGAAAACGTGACCAGCGGACGCAACGGCAATGGCGACAATCAATCAGTTAGTGCGAAAGCCCCGGCGCCGGCAGCGCCCGAAAAGTGCCGTGCCCGCCCTGCAGGCGTGCCCGCAGAAGCGCGGTGTGTGCACGCGCGTCTACACCACGACCCCCAAGAAACCCAATTCCGCGTTGCGCAAGGTGGCGCGCGTGCGTTTGACCAACGGCCAGGAAGTAACCACGTACATCGGTGGCGAGGGTCATAATCTTCAGGAGCACTCGGTCATCCTCATACGTGGCGGGCGTGTCAAGGACCTTCCGGGTGTGCGATATCACACTGTGCGGGGGACGCTGGATACCCAGGGCGTCGGCGACCGTCGCCAGGGCCGCTCGAAGTACGGCGCCAAGCGACCCAAGGCCTGATTGATAGAAACCGGGGAAACGCACGGTCATGTCACGGCGCAGAGGGGCTGAAAAGCGGGAAATTCTCCCGGATCCCAAATACGGGAATCACGTTGTCGCGCGCTTCATCAATATGGTGATGCGGCGCGGCAAGAAATCAATCGCGGAACAGATCGTCTACGGAGCGTTGGGCGAGATCGAGACCAGGCGCCAGAGCGATCCGATCGAAACCTTCAGCAAGGCCCTCGACAATGTGCGGCCACTGGTCGAGGTGAAGTCCCGCCGTGTCGGCGGCGCCACGTACCAGATACCGGTGGAAATCCGTTCCGAACGCAGCGTCGCGCTGGCCATGCGCTGGCTGGTGGAAGCGGCGAAGGGTCGCGGCGAGAAAGACATGGGCCTGCGCCTCGCCGGGGAGTTGATGGATGCGTCCGAGAATCGTGGCTCGGCGATGAAGAAGCGCGAAGACATGCACAAGATGGCCGAAGCGAACAAGGCCTTCTCGCACTATCGCTGGTGATGATGAAAAGCGGAAGGAACTGGCCGTGGCGCGCGCAACACCAATTGAGCGGTATCGGAACATCGGCATCATGGCCCACATCGATGCCGGCAAGACCACGACCACCGAACGCATTCTTTATTACACGGGCGTTTCGCACAAGCTCGGGGAAGTCCACGACGGCAACGCGGTAATGGACTGGATGGAACAGGAACAGGAACGCGGCATCACCATCACTGCCGCGGCGACCACCTGTTTCTGGAAAGGCATGGGGGGGCAGTTCCCCGAGTATCGCATCAACATCATCGATACGCCCGGCCACGTAGATTTCACGATTGAAGTGGAGCGCTCGTTGCGTGTTCTGGACGCGGCGTGTGCCGTGTTTTGCGCGGTAGGCGGCGTGGAACCGCAATCGGAAACGGTCTGGCGCCAGGCCAACAAATACAGCGTGCCGCGGCTGGCGTTCGTCAACAAGATGGATCGCGCCGGCGCCGATTTTTTCCGTGTCATCAGGCAAATCAAGGAGCGACTTGGGAGCCTGGCCGTTCCTATCCAGGTACCGATCGGAGCCGAGGATCAGTTTGAAGGCGTGGTCGACCTGATCAAGATGAAGGCCATCCGCTGGGAAGATGCCACTTCCGGCATGACCTTCGTGGAGAAAGACATTCCGGCCGGGTTGCGACCTGTATGCGAGGAATGGCGCGGAAAGATGGTCGAAGCTGCGGCCGAGGCGAGTGAAGAATTCATGGAAATCTACCTGGAATCGGGTGACCTGAGCGCGGAACAGATCATGAAGGGGCTCCGCCAGCGTACGCTGAATGGCGAACTGGTTCCGGCGCTGTGCGGCTCGGCGTTCAAGAACAAGGGCGTACAGTCGATGCTGGACGCAGTCGTGGAATACCTGCCGTCGCCGGCCGACAAGCCCGCAATCAAGGGCGAACTGGACGATGCAGCCGCGACCGAGGCGGAGCGCAGCGCGGCCGACGAAGCGCCTTTTTCCGCCCTGGCATTCAAGATTGCGACCGACCCGTTTGTCGGCACGCTGACATTCTTCCGGGTTTATTCAGGAGTCCTCAATTCCGGCGACAGCGTGTTCAACCCGGTCAAAGACCGGAAGGAACGCATCGGGCGTCTGTTGCAGATGCACGCCAACAGCCGCGAGGAAATCAAGGAGGTGCGCGCGGGCGATATCGCGGCGGCGGTCGGCCTCAAGGACGTCACCACCGGTGACACGTTGTGCGATCTGAAAAACATCATCACGCTGGAACGCATTGAATTTCCGGCCCCGGTTATTTCAGTGGCCGTGGAGCCCAAGACCAAGGGCGATCAGGAAAAAATGGGTATCGCGCTGAACAAGCTGGCGCAGGAGGATCCGTCCTTCCGTGTCCACACTGATCAGGAATCGGGGCAGACCATCATTTCCGGCATGGGCGAACTGCATCTGGAAATCATCGTCGATCGCATGAAGCGCGAGTTCAAGGTGGAGGCCAATGTCGGCAAGCCCCAGGTCGCGTACCGCGAGACCATTCGCAAAGTCGTCGAAAAGGTAGAAGGCAGGTTTGTGCGGCAGAGCGGGGGCCGCGGCCAGTTCGGTCACGTAGTGTTGCGACTTGAGCCCAGGGAGGCGGGCACGGGATACGAATTCGTCAACGAGATCGTGGGCGGCGTAGTGCCGAAGGAATACATCCCGGCGGTGGACAAGGGCATCAGGGAGCAACTTGAGAATGGGATCATCGCGGGTTACCCGGTGGTGGACGTTAAAGTTGCCCTCATTGACGGCTCCTATCATGAAGTTGACTCAAGCGAAATGGCGTTTAAGATTGCCGGCTCGATTGGTTTCAAGGAAGGCGCCACGCGGGGAAATCCGGTGCTGCTGGAGCCAATCATGAAGGTCGAGGTCGTGACCCCGGACGAATACCTTGGCTCCGTAACCGGGGATCTGAACCGGCGCCGCGGCATACTGCATGGCACCGAAAGCGGTCCTGCCGGGCGCATTATCAGGGTCGAGGTCCCGCTGTCCGAAATGTTCGGTTACGCCACGGATCTGCGGTCCGCTACGCAGGGTCGGGCCACTTACTCAATGGAATTCGGCAAATACAGCCAGGTCCCGCCAAACATAGCCGAAGGCATCATCAACAAGAACCAGTAAATTCGATGAGGTAAGCACCCATGTCCAAGGTAAAGTTTGAGCGCACCAAGCCGCATGTGAATGTTGGGACGATTGGTCATGTGGATCATGGGAAGACGACGTTGACGGCGGCGATTACCAAGGTGATGGCTGGGAAGTATGGTGGCGAGGTACGGGCGTACGATCAGATTGACAATGCGCCGGAGGAGAAGGCGCGTGGGATAACGATTGCGACGGCGCATGTGGAGTATCAGAGTGCGAAGCGGCATTACGCGCATGTGGACTGTCCCGGGCATGCGGATTATGTGAAGAACATGATTACTGGTGCGGCGCAGATGGATGGGGCGGTATTGGTGGTTTCTGCGGCGGATGGTCCGATGCCGCAGACGCGCGAGCACATTTTGCTGGCGCGGCAGGTAGGGGTGCCGTACATCGTGGTGTATTTGAACAAGGCGGACCAGGTGGATGATGCGGAGTTGCTGGAGCTGGTGGAGGTGGAGGTGCGGGAGTTGCTGGACAAGTATGAGTTTCCCGGGGACAAGACGCCGGTGGTGACCGGGAGTGCGTTGAAGGCGCTGGAGGGGGACGGGAGTGACATCGGGGTGCCGTCGATTGAGCGGTTGGTGGCGGCGATGGATGAGTACATACCGGTGCCGGAGCGGGCGCTGGACCAGCCGTTTTTGATGCCGGTGGAGGATGTGTTTTCGATTTCCGGGCGTGGGACGGTGGTGACCGGGCGGGTGGAGCGGGGCAAGGTGAAGGTCGGGGATGAGGTGGAGATAGTGGGGTTGCGGCCGACCCTGAAGACGGTGTGCACTGGGGTGGAGATGTTCCGGAAGCTGTTGGACGAGGGGCAGGCCGGGGACAATGTCGGGGTGTTGTTGCGTGGTACGAAGCGGGACGAGGTGGAGCGTGGTCAGGTGTTGTGTAAGCCGGCGTCGATTACGCCGCACACGAAGTTTGAGTGTGAGGTCTATGTGTTGAGCAAGGAGGAGGGTGGGCGGCACACGCCGTTTTTCAGCAATTACCGGCCGCAGTTTTATTTTCGGACGACGGATGTGACCGGGTCGGTGGAGTTGCCTGCGGGGACGGAGATGGTGATGCCCGGGGACAACATCAAGATGGTGGTGGAGTTGATCTCGCCGATTGCGATGGAGGAGGGGTTGCGGTTTGCGATCCGCGAGGGCGGCCGCACCGTGGGCGCCGGGGTGGTGGCGAAGGTGATCAAGTAACAGCCACAAGCGACAAGCCACAAGATAATGAAACCGAACATGACTATTGCAGGCAAACATGCTGACGCCACTGCTATCACTTGTAGCTTGTGGCTTGTAGCTTGTTGTTGATTTCATATGGCTGCAAACAACCAGGTCATCCGCATCCGCCTCAAGGCGTTCGATCACCGCCTGATCGATCAGTCTACGCGCGAGATCGTCGAGACTGCGCGCCGTACCGGCGCACAGGTCAAAGGTCCGATTCCGTTGCCGACGAAGAAGGAGCGCTACACGATATTGATCTCGCCGCACGCCGACAAGGATGCCCGCGACCAGTATGAAATTCGCACGCACAAGCGCCTGTTGGACATCATCAATCCCACGGACAAGACCGTGGATGCGCTGATGAAGCTGGATCTGGCTGCGGGCGTGGACGTGCAGATAAAACTTAACTGAAGAGGCGAAAGTAAAAAGTGAAAAGTGGAAAGTACAACCCAAGGTGCGAGGCCGGCGCTGGCGCGGCGGAATACGCCCGCTCTGTTGCTTTTCACTTTTCACTTTTCACTTTGGACTGACTGGCAGACATGGCACTGGGACTGGTTGGCAGGAAGCGCGGCATGACCCGGGTATTCACCGAGGCGGGCGGTTCCGTGGCGGTGACGGTGGTCGAGGTCGCGCCCAATCGCGTCACGCGCCGCACCGGGGGTGCGGGCGCGGGTTACGAGGCGGTTCAGGTGGCCTGGGGCGCGAAGCGCCGCGGGCTGATTAACAGGCCGACCGCGGGCAACCTCGCTGCCGCGGAAATCGAGTCCGCCTCCGGACTGCAGGAATTCCGGCTGGAAACGGGAGAGGGCGGGGAATTAAAGACCGGCAGCGTGCTGAAGGTGGATCTGTTCACCGCCGGGCAAAAGGTGGATGTGAGTGCAACAACCATCGGGCGTGGATTCGCCGGCGTCATCCGGCGCCATAATTTCGGCGGCGGCCGGGCCAGCCATGGAACATCCCTGGCCCATCGTACGCCGGGTTCGACCGGGCAGCGTCAGACACCGGGAAAGGTGCTGAAGGGACTGCGCATGCCGGGGCAAATGGGCAACGTCAATCGGACCACGCAGAGCCTGGAACTGGTAAAGGTGGACACGGATCGAAACCTGTTGTTGATCAAAGGCGCCGTTCCGGGGCCGAAAGGGGGCGTCGTCATCGTGCGCCCCGCGAAGAAGATCAGGCGCGGCAAGGACGGAGCGAAGGGTTGACGGCGATGGAACTGAAATTGCACCAGGGCAAAGCAGGCAAGACCGGCAGGATTACCGTTGCCGATGCCGTATTCGGCCAGAAATTCAACGAAGCGCTCGTGCATCAGGTGCTGGTGGCGTACATGGCCGGAAATCGTGCCGGCACCAAGGCCCAGAAAAATCGCTCGGACGTCAGGGGCGGCGGCAGGAAGCCGTGGCGTCAGAAAGGCACGGGGCGTGCCCGTGTCGGCACCATCCGCAGCCCGTTGTGGCGCGGGGGCGGCGTCACGTTTGCCGCCCGGCCCCGTGATTACTCGAAAAAAATCAATCGCAAGATGTACCAGGGCGCCTTGCGTTCCATTTTGTCCGAGCTGGCGCGGCAGGATCGCCTGTGCTGCGTCGAACAGTTCGATCTCGATGCACCGAGGACCCGCAAAGCCAGGGAGTTTCTGGATGCGCTCGGGTTTCAATCCGCACTCATCATTACCGATGAAGTCACGCCGAATGCGCACCTGGCGACGCGTAATCTGCAGGGCGTCAGCGTGATCGACACCGCGGCGATGGACCCCCGGTCCCTGGTGGGTCATGAACATGTGGTGATGACGCGCGCCGCCATCGGAAAAGTGGAGGCCTGGCTGTCGTGAACCAGAAACACAGGCTGATGACGGTGCTGCTCAGCCCACGCGTGACGGAGAAAAGCACGCGCCTCGGCGAGGCCGGCCGGCAGTTCGCCTTCAAGGTGGAACGCAGCGCCACGAAACCCCAGATCAAGCGTGCCGTCGAGCTGATGTTTAACGTCAAAGTGGAAGGCGTGCGCGTAAACAATGTCCGGGGAAAACACAAGATGTTCCGCGCCAAGGAAGGCCGGCGCGCCGGCTGGAAAAAGGCCTATGTGAAGCTTGCCGAAGGCTTCGAAATAGATTTCGCGAGCACCTGATAGTAATGCCAGAATCGACGCCATGCCATTGGTGAAACCCAAACCGACTTCCCCCGGACGACGCGGCGTCGTGAAAGTCGTCACGCCCGGCCTGCACAAGGGCGAACCGCATTTGCCGCTCGTGGAGAAACGCGTGGGCCGTTCGGGGCGCAACAACCAGGGCGAGATCACGGCGCGACATAAGGGCGGCGGGCATAAACAGCGCTATCGGCGCGTGGATTTCAAGCGCAACAAGGATGGGATCGTTGCGCGCGTGGAACGCATCGAATATGACCCGAACCGCAGCGCGCATCTGGCGCTGCTGCTGTATGCGGACGGGGAGCGACGCTATGTCGTTGCCGCAAACGGCGTCGCCCCCGGTGCGATGCTCGAATCCGGGGCCGGGGCGCCGATCGCGCCGGGGAACGCGTTGCCCCTGCGGAACATTCCGCTCGGCTCAAGCGTGCATTGCGTTGAATTGCAGCCCGGCCGTGGCGCGCAACTGGCGCGCAGCGCCGGCACGAGCGTGCAGTTGCTGGCGCGCGAAGGGGCACACGCGACGCTGCGCCTGCGTTCCGGAGAAGTGCGGCGAGTGCCGCTGGATTGCCGGGCAACAGTGGGTGAGGTCAGCAATCCCGAGCATTCGCTGGAGGAATTGGGCAAAGCCGGCGCGAACCGCTGGCGCGGGATCCGGCCCACGGTGCGTGGCGTGGCCATGAATCCGGTTGACCACCCTCATGGCGGCGGTGAAGGCAAGACCTCCGGTGGGCGCCATCCTGTCACGCCCTGGGGGCAGCCGACAAAGGGATACAAGACGCGCAAGAACAAGCGCACGTCCAACATGATCATTCGCCGACGCAAGGGCTGAGAGGGCTGGCGATGCCGCGTTCCATACGTAAGGGTCCATTTGTCGATCATCACCTGATGGCCAAGGTGACGGCGGCTCGCGCCGGCAACGACAAGCGGCCGATCAAAACCTGGTCACGTCGTTCCATGATTGTCCCGGAAATGGTCGGGCTGACGATAGCCGTTCACAACGGCAAGGAGCACCTGCCGGTGTTCGTCACCGAGAACATGGTCGGCCACAAGCTTGGGGAGTTTGCGGCAACCCGGATCTTCCGGAGCCACTCGGCGGACAAGAAGACCGAAGAGACTCCGGCACCCCAGTAACGGCGAACGGGAATAACCGGACCAAATCATGCCAACCTCAGCGACCTTGAAGTTCGCAAGGATATCTGCCCAGAAGACCCGGCTGGTGGCGGATCAGATCCGCGGTCTGCCCGTGGATCGGGCGCTGAACGTGCTGGGATTCAGCAACAAGAAAGCCGCCGCGCTGGTACGCAAGGTGCTGGAGTCCGCCATTGCCAATGCAGAGCACAACGACGGCGCTGACATAGATGAGTTAAAAGTGGTTGAGGTGTTCGTCAATGAGGGGCCGACGATGAGTCGGGTGCGTCCGCGGGCCCGTGGCCGCGCGGATCGGATTTCCAAGCGCACCAGCCACGTCACTGTGAAGGTCGCCGCACCGGGAGCGTGAGCGTATGGGGCAGAAGGTAAATCCGACGGGGTTTCGTCTCGGGATAATCAAGGACTGGACTTCAACCTGGTATGCCGGGACGAAGGACTATGCACGCTATCTGCATCAGGACCTGGCGGTGCGGGCGTTTCTGCGCAAGAGGCTCGCCAATGCATCCGTGAGCCGCATCCAGATTGCACGCCCGGCCAATAACGCCAAGGTTACGATTCACACGGCGCGGCCCGGCATCGTTATCGGCAAGAAAGGCGAAGACATCGAACGTTTGCGCGCCGAGATTTCAGCGATGCTTGGTGTCCCGGCCATGGTCAGCGTCGAGGAGATACGCAAGCCGGAACTGGATGCACATCTGGTCGCGGAGAGCGTGGCGCAGCAGATCGAACGCCGCATCATGTTCCGGCGCGCCATGAAACGCGCAGTCACCAATACGCTCCGGCTCGGTGCCCAGGGCGTGAAGATTTGCATCGCCGGCCGACTGAACGGCGCGGAGATCGCGCGTACGGAATGGTATCGCGAAGGCCGCGTGCCGCTCCATACGCTGCGCGCCGACATTGATTATGGGTTCGCGCAGGCGGTTACGACCTATGGCGTGATTGGCGTCAAGGTGTGGATCTTCAAGGGTGAGGTGTTCGGCATGAATGGCGCCAAGGAAGACGAGTCCAGCGCGGCGGCGGGCGTCGGGGCCGGCGACAGGTAAGCAGCATGCTGCAACCGAAGAAGACAAAGTTCCGCAAGCGGTTCAAAGGCCGCAACCACGGCTACGCGACCAGCGGCAACAAGGTGAGTTTCGGCGAATTCGGTCTGAAGGCAACGACGCGCGGACAAATTACCGCGCGCCAGATCGAGGCCGCGCGGCGGGCCATCAGCCGGGCCATGAAGCGCGGCGGCAAGGTCTGGATACGCATGTTTCCGGACAAGCCGATCAGCAAAAAGCCTCTCGAGGTGCGCATGGGCGGAGGCAAGGGAAACGTGGAGTACTGGACCGCAGTGATACAGCCCGGAAAGGTCCTGTATGAATTAGAAGGGGTGCCGGAAGATTCGGCCAGGGAGGTGTTCAAGCTGGCCTCGGCGAAGTTGCCCGTGCGCACCACTTTTGTCCGGAGAACATTGCTGTGACCAAGGCCGTCGAATTGCGCCAGAAAAAGTCCGCGGAATTGCTGCAGTTGCTGACGGACCTGAGGCGTGAACAGTTCAACCTGCGCATGCAGCGCGGCACGGGCCAACTTGCCCGTCCCAGCCAGGTCCGTCTGGTGCGCCGTGACATTGCCAGGATCCAGACGATTTTGAACGAGCAGAAGCGAAACGGTGCCGGCAAATGAACGAACCCGTCAAAACCCAGCGAACCCTGACAGGTACGGTGGTCAGCAACAAGATGGACAAGACCATTGCAGTGCTGGTGGAGCGCTCCGTCAAGCATCCGCTTTACGAGAAGTATGTGCGCAAATCGAGCAAAGTCCTTGCGCACGATGAAAACAATGAATGCAGGGAAGGCGACGTGGTTGTCATTGAAAGTTCGCGGCCGATTTCCAAACGCAAGGCCTGGCGGTTGCACAAGATCGTGGAGCGCGCCCACGAAGTCTGATCGCGAGCCCGGACGAGACCAGCGAACATGATTCAGATGCAGACGGTACTTGATGCGGCGGACAACAGCGGCGCGCGCCGGCTGATGTGCGTCAAGGTGCTTGGCGGATCCAAGCGCCGTTACGCCGGCGTCGGCGACGTGATTCGCGTCAGCGTCAAGGAGGCCATTCCGCGCGGCAAGGTGAAAAAGGGCGAGCTGTACCTGGCGGTCGTGGTCAGAACACGAAAGGGCGTTCGCCGGCAGGACGGCTCGCTGATTCGATTCGACAGCAACGCCGCCGTGCTGCTGAATAATCTGCACCAGCCCGTCGGCACCCGGATTTTCGGGCCGGTGACCAGGGAGTTGCGTGGTGAGAAATTCATGAAAATCATCTCGCTGGCGCCGGAGGTCTTGTGAGTGGAAAGTGTAAAGTGAAAAGTGCAAAGAAAACCGATCGTGCAGCAACAGGAATCATCGTCGCGGGATGCTCCCGCGGTTTTCACTTTTCACTTTTTTCTTTCCACTTTTCACTACCGGCATGAACAAGATTCGCAAGGGCGACGAAGTGGTGGTGCTGACGGGGCGCGACATCGGCAAGCGCGGTGTGGTGTTGCACGTTATCAGGGAGCACAACAAGGTCGTCGTCGAAAACATCAACATGGCCAGGCGCCACACGCGTGGAAACCCCATGCAGGGTACGCCGGGCGGGATTATCGAGAAGGAGATGCCGCTGGACGTCTCCAATGTCGCTATCTGGAATCCTGTGACGAACAAGGCTGATCGCGTCGGTTTCAAGACGCTGGAGGACGGGCGCAAGGTGCGGGTGTTCAAGTCCAACAGGGAAGTGGTGGATGTGTGAGGCAGCTACAAGCCATTAGCAACAAGCGACAAGTGAAGAAACAAGAGATGATAAATTCAAATTCAATAGATGACACCGAGCAGCACTGCCCCTTGCCCCTTGTGGCTTGTGGCTTATAGCTGACTTTTATATGGCCCGTTTGCAGGAACATTACAAGTCCACGGTCGTGCCGCAGCTGGTAAAGCAGTTCGGCTACAGGACTCCCATGCAGGTTCCGCGCCTGGTGAAGATCACGCTCAACATGGGAGTGGGCGAGACCGTGGCCGACAAAAAGATCATGGATCATGCCGTAGCGGACATGGCACGCATCAGCGGCCAGAAGCCGGTGGTCACACTGTCGCGCAAGGCCATTTCGAACTTCAAGATCCGCGAAGATTACCCGGTCGGCTGCAAGGTAACGCTGCGCCGGGAGCGCATGTTCGAGTTTTTCGATCGGCTGATCACTATCGCGATCCCGAGAATCAGGGACTTTCGCGGCCTCAGTCCGCGGGCATTTGACGGGCGCGGCAACTACAGTCTGGGCGTCAGGGAGCAGATTATTTTCCCGGAGATCGAGTACGACAAGATCGATGCGCTTCGGGGCATGGATATAACGATCACCACCACTGCAAGATCGGATACCGAGGGGCGTGCATTGCTGACGGCCTTCGGATTCCCCTTGCGAACCTGAAGCGGGCCGCCTGACGGAGACAAGAGATGGCCAAGACCTCAATGGTTAACCGGGAGACCAAGCGTGCCCGGCTTATCAAGAAATACGCCGCCAGGCGCGCGGAGCTGCGACGCAAAGTCAAGGATTCATCCTTGAGCGAAGACGAGCGCGCCGCAGCGGTTGCGCGCCTGAGCAAACTGCCGCGGGATTCGAGCCCGTCGCGCCGGCGCAACCGGTGCGCGCTGAGCGGGCGGCCGCACGGCTATTACCGAAAGTTCGGTCTGGGCCGGATCAAATTGCGTGAAGCCGCCATGCGCGGAGACGTCCCGGGCCTGGTCATGGCGAGCTGGTAAACAACAGCTATAAGCCACAAGCGACAAGCTACAAGGGGCAACCGAAGAGAAAATACCGATGAGTTTGCAAGACCCGATATCAGACATGTTGAGCCGAATCCGCAACGCGCTGGCGCGCATGCACGCGGAAGTGAGCATGCCGGCGTCCCGGCAGAAGGCCGCCATCGCCGGCGTATTGAAGGACGAGGGCTATGTTACCGACTTCCGCATCGAGGCTTCCGGCAACCACCGGACGCTGGTGATAACGCTGAAATACTTCGAAGGCCGCCCGGTTATCGAGCGGCTGGAACGCGTCAGCCGACCGGGTCTGCGCCGGTATCGCGCCGCCGGAAAGCTCCCCAAGGTTCTGAACGGGCTGGGCACGGCGATAATATCAACCTCGAGCGGTTTGATTACTGATCGCGCGGCCAACAAGCTCGGCGTTGGCGGCGAAGTAGTATGCATAGTTTCCTGACGAGGCAGACCGATGTCCCGAGTCGCTAAGAGTCCGGTTTCCCTCCCTGCGGGCGTACAGGCCAGTGTCGACGCCGCCGGCGTGAAGATTAAGGGAAAGAAGGGTGAGCTCTCGCACCGGCTCCATCGCGCCGTCAGCGTGATCGAGGACGGCGGCCGCCTCCTGGTATCGACCGGGGAGAAATCCAAGACCGCGCGCGCGGCCGCGGGTACAACCCGGGCGATTTTGCAGAACATGGTTGACGGAGTCAGCAAAGGATTTGAAAAAAGGCTGGAAGTCGTCGGCGTCGGATATCGCGCCCAGGTGCAGGGCCGTGCGCTGAATCTGACGCTCGGATATTCCCATGCCGTCAGTGTTGTGATTCCGGAAGGGATTACGATCGAGACCCCGAGCCAGACGGAAATTGTTGTGCGCGGAATGGACCGGCGCCTGGTGGGGCAGCTGGCCGCGAACATCCGATCGTACCGAAGCCCCGAGCCGTACAAGGGCAAGGGCGTCAAGTACACCAATGAGATCATCATCCGCAAGGAAGCGAAGAAGGCGTAGTTGATCATGAACAAGAAACAGAACAGGTTGCGGCGCGCGCAGAAGACCCGGGCCAGAATCCGGTCGCAGGGTGTGAACCGGCTGTGCGTGCATCGTACGCCGCGGCACATCTATGCACAGCTGATCGATCCCGATGGTGGCCGTGTCGTCGCCAGCGCGTCCACGCTGGACGCGGAAGTGAAACTGCACATCAAGTATGCGGGCAACGTGTCCGCGGCGACCGTGGTAGGGAAGGTAATAGCCGATCGAGCCAGAAAGATCGGCGTCAACAAGGTTGCGTTCGATCGGTCTGGATTCAAGTTTCATGGCCGCGTAAAGGCATTGGCAGATGCAGCGCGGGAAAACGGCATGGAGTTTTAAATGGCTATCACAGAATCGATTACCGGAAACGATGAGCTGCTGGAGAAGCTGGTCTCCGTCGATCGCGTCGCCAAGGTCGTCAAGGGCGGCCGCATTTTTGGCTTTGCTGCGCTCGTGGTTGTCGGTGATGGCGGCGGGCGCGTGGGCTTCGCGCGCGGCAAGGCGCGCGAGGTTCCGTCGGCGATCCAGAAAGCCATGGATCGCGCGCGCCGTAACATGCTGGAGGTACCGCTGAAAGGCGACACGCTGCACTATCCCGTGACGTCCCGGCATGGTTCGGCGACGGTATACATGCAGCCTGCGTCGGAAGGAACCGGAATCATCGCCGGAGGGCCGATGCGCGCGGTATTCGAATGCGTCGGTGTTCACAACGTATTGGCGAAGTCCCACGGTTCCACGAATCCCGTGAACGTCGTACGGGCGACCATCAAGGGATTGCTGTCGATGCGCGCGCCGGAATATCACGCTCTCAAACGCGGCAAAAGCGTCGAAGAAATTACCGGATGACCATGATGGCGGCGAAGCGAATCAAAGTGCGGATGACCCGGAGCCTGAACAAGCGTCTGGCCGCACATCGGGCCTGCGTGCGAGGACTCGGCCTGCGCCGCATCGGCCACACTGTCACCATCGAGGACACCCCCGCGGTCCGCGGCATGCTCCGGCAGGTCTCTTTCATGGTGACTGTGGAGGAGAAGTGATATGCGACTGAATTCAATGCGGCCCGCGAAAGGGTCGTCGCGAAAACGGATGCGCGTCGGCCGTGGGATCGGATCCGGGCGCGGCAAGACAGCGGGCCTGGGCCACAAGGGCCAGAAGGCCCGGGCAGGCGGTTATCACAAGATCGGGTTCGAAGGCGGCCAGATGCCGTTGCAGCGCCGATTGCCGAAAACTGGATTCCGTTCCCCTCTTGGCGCGGTAACCGCCGAAGTTCGGCTCGACGAACTGCAGAAGATGGATGGCGAAGTGATCGATTTGGACGCACTGAAGAAGGCAAATGTGGTGGGGAAGGGAATCAGGCGTGCCAGGGTGATTGCTTCCGGCAAGCTGAGTCGCGCCATTACGGTGAAAGGGCTGGGCGTGACCAAAGGTGCCCGCGCCGCCATCGAGGCAGCCGGCGGCCGGATCGAAGGTTGAGAGGCAGAGCGACGGATGGCGGCACCGATTGCAATGGCTGTTCCAGGGGGATTGGGCGGATTGGCCCAGCTCAAGGAACTGCGCGCCCGCGTGTTTTTCCTGCTGGGGGCGCTGGTCGTCTACCGCATCGCCACGCACGTCCCCGTACCGGGGATCAACCCCATAGCGCTCGCCGAATTGTTCCGGCAGCAGCAGGGGACAATTCTGGATCTTTTCAACATGTTTTCCGGCGGCGCCTTGCAGCGGCTGTCGGTGTGCGCGCTGGGGATCATGCCGTACATCTCGGCATCCATCATCATGCAGTTGCTGACGTTCGTGGAGCCTAAGCTGAAGCAGTTGCGCAAGGAAGGGGAAACCGGCCGGCGCAAGATTACCCAGTACACGCGTTATGGCACGGTGTTTCTGGCGACCTTCCAGGCACTCGGGGTCGCCGTGGCGCTGGAGGGGCAAAGCACGGGCAATTTGCCCGTGGTGATAGATCCGGGGGTCGGGTTCAAAATCGCGGCGGTGACGACGCTGGTGACCGGGACGATGTTCTTGATGTGGCTCGGCGAACAGATCACTGAACGCGGCATCGGCAATGGCATCTCGATGCTGATCTTCGCCGGCATCGTTGCGGGTCTGCCGCGCGCCATTGGCGGTACGCTGGAATTGTCCCGGACCGGCGAGATGCATCTGCTGACCGTGGTGGGGTTGTTTTCCCTGGCCATTGTCGTCACCGGGCTGGTGATATTCATCGAACGGGGACAGCGCCGTATAACCGTCAACTATGCCAAACGCCAGGTGGGCCGGCGCATGTACGGCGGCCAGTCAAGTCACCTGCCGCTGAAACTGAACATGTCTGGTGTGATCCCGCCGATTTTTGCCTCCAGCATCATCCTGTTTCCGGCGACCCTGGGCGGTTGGTTCGGTCAGGGCGAGAGCATGCGTTGGCTGCAGGATCTGGCGGGGACTTTGCAGCCGGGGCAGCCGTTGTATGTGGCGCTGTATGCGGCCGGGATCGTATTTTTCTGTTTCTTCTACACGGCGATTGTGTTTGATCCGAGGGACACTGCGGAGAATTTGAAGAAATCCGGGGCGCTGGTTCCGGGAATGCGTCCGGGCGAGCAGACGGCGCAGTTTCTGGATGGAGTATTGACCCGGCTCACGATGGCGGGCGCGATCTACATCAGTCTCGTGTGCCTGTTGCCGGAGTTCCTGATCCTGAAGTTCAACGTACCGTTTTATTTCGGCGGTACGTCACTGCTCATCATCGTGGTGGTGGTAATGGATTTCATGGCCCAGGTGCAGGCGCACCTGATGTCGCACCAGTATGAAGGCCTGTTGAAAAAGGCCAATCTGCGCGGGCATGGGCGCCGTATCTGAAACCGGGAGAACAGTCATGAAGGTTCGGGCGTCGGTAAAGAAAATGTGCAGAAACTGCCGCGTAATCCGCCGCAAGCGGGTAGTGCGCGTCGTTTGCACCGATCCGCGGCACAAGCAGCGTCAGGGCTGATACGAGGACAACAACATGGCACGAATTGCAGGTGTCAACATTCCCGATCAGAAGCATGTCGGCGTGGCGCTGATGCACATCTACGGCATCGGGCGCAGCCGCGCGCTCGAAATTTGCAGGATCGCCGGCTTGAAGCCGGGAACCAGGGTGCGCGAGCTGAGCGAGGATCAGCTCGATAAAATCCGCGGCGCGATCGCCCGTTACACGCTGGAAGGCGACTTGCGTCGCGAGGTGTCCATGAGCATCAAGCGGCTGATGGATCTGGGTTGCTGGCGCGGCAGCAGGCACCGCAAGGGCCTGCCGGTGCGCGGCCAGCGGACCCGGACCAATGCCCGTACCCGCAAGGGTCCGCGACGGATGGTCAAAAGATAGAGATCGAGATAAGGAAGAAACGAAATTATGGCAACAGCGCGTACAACCGCCAGAAAAAAGGCGAAGAAGACCGTCGTGGACGGAGTCGCCCATATCCACGCGTCGTTCAACAACACCATCATCACCATTACGGATCGCCAGGGCAATACGCTGTGCTGGGCCACGTCCGGCGGAAGCGGTTTCCGCGGCTCCAGGAAGAGCACGCCGTTTGCAGCCCAGGTCGCGGCGCAGAAGGCCGGTGAGCTGGCGAAGGAATTCGGCCTGAAGAATCTGGAAGTCAATATCCGCGGGCCTGGTCCGGGCAGGGAGTCCGCCGTGCGCGCGTTGAATGCCATAGGCTTCAAGATCACCAATATCACCGATGTGACTCCGATTCCCCATAACGGCTGCCGTCCGCCCAAGAAGCGGCGGGTATAGGGAGA
Source organism: Gammaproteobacteria bacterium (assembly GCA_016179185.1). GTDB lineage: Bacteria > Pseudomonadota > Gammaproteobacteria > Eutrophobiales > Eutrophobiaceae > 2-02-FULL-61-13. The sequence goes on from JACORW010000060.1 coordinate 28,408, forward strand.
CGAACTGATGGCGAGATTTCTTGGCCCCAAGTGCAAGCTGAGTCGGCGCGAAGGCACCGACCTGATGCTGAAAAGCCGCGCGCGCCCGCTGGAGTCGAAATGCCAGATCGACAAGGCGCCCGGCGAGCATGGCGCGCGTCCGAAACGGTTGTCCGGTTACGCGGTGCAATTGCGCGAAAAGCAGAAACTGCGCCGTATCTATGGCCTGCTCGAGCGGCAATTCCGCCGTTATTACCGGGAGGCTGCGCGGCGCAGGGGCTCGACCGGTCAAAATCTGATGCAACTGCTGGAATGCCGGCTGGACAATGTCGTCTACCGCATGGGCTTCGGCAGTACGCGCAATGAGGCCCGGCAACTTGTAAGTCATCGCGCGGTGCTGGTCAACGGCAGGAACGTCAACGTACCGTCGTACCAGGTGCAGCCCAGTGATCGCGTCGCCATCCGTGAGAAAAGCCGCAAGCAGCTGCGCATCCAGGATGCGCTCAACGTCGCGGAGCAGTTCGGTTTCCCGGAATGGGTGGACGTTGATCCGAAAAAGATGGAAGGTATTTTCAAGTCGGTTCCGGAGCGCAGCGAGCTTCCGTCCGACATCAACGAGCAGCTCGTAGTCGAGCTCTATTCGAAGTAAGCAACAGGAAGACCCATATGCCGTCCAATTTCAGCGAATTGCTAAAGCCGCGCCGGGTTGACGTTGAGTCCATCAGCGAAACCCGCGCCAAGATCACGATCGAACCGCTGAACCGCGGGTTCGGCCACACGCTGGGGAACGCGCTGCGCCGCGTGCTGCTTTCCTCGATGACCGGTTCAGCGGTAACGGAGGTGCATATCGACGGCGTCCTGCATGAGTACACGACGATTGAAGGCGTGCAGGAGGACGTCACCGACATTCTGCTGAACCTGAAGGGCCTGGCCATCAAGATGCACGCCAAAGACGAGGCCACCGTGACGCTGAATAAAAGCGGCGCCGGTCCCGTGACGGCGAAGGACATTGCGCTGGGGCACGACGTCGAGATTGCCAATCCCGACCATCCCATCGCCAACCTGACCAAGGCCGGCGGGTTGAACATGACGATGAAGATCGAGCGCGGCCGCGGTTATCGGCCCGTGATAATCGGTGGCGGCGAAGAGGTGGAGCAGACCATCGGCAAGCTGAAGCTGGATGCATCGTTCAGCCCCATCCGCCGGGTCTCATACGAGGTGCAGTCGGCGCGCGTGGAACAGCAGACCGATCTGGACAAGCTGATCATGGAGATCGAGACCAACGGAACCATCGATCCGGAAAACGCGATCCGCGAAGCGGCCCGCATTCTGCGGGGCCAGCTGTCGGTATTCGTGGACCTCGAGGCGGAGGAATCGGATTCACCGCGCTCGCGCGTCGAGCCGGACATCGATCCGGTATTGTTGCGGCCGGTGGACGACCTGGAATTGACGGTACGTTCGGCAAACTGTCTCAAGGCGGAGAGCATTTATTATATCGGCGACCTCATTCAGCGCACCGAGGTGGAGTTGCTGAAGACGCCGAATCTCGGCAAGAAGTCCCTGACCGAGATAAAGGACGTGCTGGCGTCCCGGGGGTTGTCGCTCGGCATGCGACTGGAGAACTGGCCGCCGCCGGGACTTTCGGTGGATAAGGACAAGGTTGCATCGGCGGGTTGAACCTGGCGGCCCGCCGGCCGTGGGGCGGGCGGATCTTGCGAATTGAGGAGCGGTCATGCGTCACAGACAGAGCGGCAGAAAACTGAACGTCGACAGCGCCCACCGCAAGGCGCTGTTCCGGAATCTGGCGGTGTCCCTGCTGGACAGCGAGCTCGTGCGCACCACGCTGCCCAGGGCCAAGGACCTGCGGCGCGTCGCCGAACCGCTGATCACGCTGGCGAAAAGCGACAGTGTCGCGCGGCGCAGGCTGGCGTTCGACCGGCTGCGAGACCGGACCGTCGTCACCAAGCTGTTCGTGGAGCTGGGTCCGCGCTACAAGTCGCGGCCGGGCGGTTATACGCGAATTCTGAAGTGCGGATTTCGCGTCGGCGATCGCGCACCGATGGCCATCGTTGAACTGGTGGATCGCCCGGAAAAAGTTGTCGGGGAAGAAAAGAAGAAAGACCAGGAACGGGCAGAAAAACAAAAATAGGCTGCAATCAATCGTTGCAGGCCGGACTTCTGCCCGGCCTTTTTATTTGTCCGTCGTGAGTCTGGCAGGCATGACGTGTCCCGTGCCGGCGGCGTTCAGGATCGGCCGCGGAGCCTCGCGAGCAGCACCTGGCTGACCTGCCGCGGATTGGCCTTGCCATCCGACAGCTTCATGACTTGCCCAACCAGGAAGGCAAGGACCTTTTCCTTGCCGGCCCGATATTTCTCGACCTGATCGGTGTTCGCGGCCAGCACTTCGAGCACCAATTTCTCGATCAGGCCGGCGTCAGTGACCTGCTGCAGGCCCTGGGCGGCGATGATCTCGTCCGCGCCGGCATTCCCGCTCCACATGGTTTCGAATACCTGCTTCGCGATGCGCCCGGAAATCGTATGGTCGGCGATGCGGCGCAGCAGTCCCGCTAGGCGCTCCGGTCCGACCGGCGAGTTCCCCAGCTCAAGCTGGAACCGGTTCAGGGCGCCGCCGAGCTCGCCGATGATCCAGTTGGCCGCAATCCTTGCATCGACACCGGGGAAACCTGCTGTTTCTTCGAAAAAGTCCGCGAGCGCACGGTCCGCAGTCAGGAGCGCGGCATCGCTCTTCGGCAGTGAATACTGGTGTTGCAGGCGCTCGCACCTGGCATGCGGCAGTTCCGGCAGCTGCCTGCGGATGTCCTCGATCCATTGTGGCTGGATTTCGACCGGCAGCAGATCGGGATCGGGGAAATACCGGTAATCGAACGCCTCTTCCTTGCTCCGCAGCGGCCGCGTCTCGTTCAAATCGGAATCATAGAGCCGCGTCTCCTGACGGATCTTTTCACCACGCTCCAGCAGCTCCTGCTGGCGCGCAATCTCGTATTCTATGGCCAGCTCGACAAAACGGAACGAGTTGAGATTCTTGGTCTCGGTGCGCGTACCGAGCCGTTCCTCGCCCAGCGGGCGCAACGATACGTTGGCGTCGCAACGGAACGAACCTTCCTGCATGTTGCCGTCCGAAATCCCCAGATAGCGCACCAGCGCATGGACGTGGCGCATGTAGGCCACGGCCTCAAGGGCGCTGCGCATGTCGGGTTCGGAGACGACTTCGATCAGGGGCGTGCCGGCGCGGTTCAGATCGATACCCGAGCAGCCCGACATCCCGTCGTGCATGGACTTGCCCGCATCCTCTTCCAGGTGGGCGCGGGTTACGCGGACCGACCTGGTGCCGCCGTCCGGCAACGGAATTGATATCGTTCCGCGCGCCACGATGGGCAGCTCGAACTGGCTGATCTGGTAGCCTTTCGGCAAATCCGGGTAAAAATAGCTCTTGCGCGCAAATACCGAGCGCGGCGCAATCTCGCCGTCAATGGCGAGGCCGAACATGATTGCCATGCGCACCGCGGCCTCATTCAACACCGGCAACACCCCGGGCAGCGCGAGGTCGACGGCACAGGCCTGGGTATTCGGCGCGGCCCCGAAGGCGGTCGCGGCGCCGGAGAACAGCTTGCTGCGCGTCGCCAGCTGCACGTGGATTTCGAGGCCGATGACAGCCTCCCAGCGCGGGTTCATGCCGGTCCTCCCGGTGTGCGCCGATGCCAGCCGGTCATTTCCTGATATGCATGGGCCACCTGAAGCAGTCTCTCCTCGTGAAAATAATTTCCGATCAGCTGCATGCCGACCGGCAGTCCATTTATGAATCCGGCAGGGATCGATAGCGCGGGCAATCCGGCCAGGTTTACGGACACAGTGAAGATATCGCACAGGTACATGCTGACCGGATCGTGCGCCCGCTCGCCGATGGCAAACGCCGTCCCCGGCACTGTCGGTCCACAGATCAGATCCACCTCGCGCAGCACCGACCGGAATTCATCGCGGATCAAACGCCGCACCTTCTGGGCGCGCAGGTAATAAGCGTCGTAATATCCGGCGGAAAGTACGTAGGTGCCGATCATGATCCGGCGCCGCACCTCTTCACCGAATCCTTCCGCCCGCGAGCGGCAATACAGATCAGTCAGGTCGCGCGGATCCCGGCAGCGGTAACCGTAGCGCACGCCGTCGAAGCGCGACAGATTGGAGGAAGCCTCGGCGGGGGCCACGACGTAGTAGGCGGGGATGGACAGGTGACTGCTCGGCAACGACACCGGCTTAAGTATCGCGCCCGCCTGCTCGAGTTCGTGCAATGCAGATTCAATGACGCCGCGTATCTCCGGGTCCAGATCCTGCTGGAAGTATTGTTCCGGCAACCCGATGCGGACCCCGGCGATATCGGTCCCGAGATTCACTGCGTAATCCCGTGCCGGCTGGTCCACGGATGTGGAATCCAGCGGATCGAATCCGGACATCGCGGTCAGCAGATGCGCCACGTCCTCGGCGCTGCGCGCCAGCGGGCCACCCTGATCCAGGCTTGAAGCGAATGCCACCATGCCGTAGCGGGATACCAGGCCGTACGTTGGTTTCAGTCCGGTGATGCCGCATAGCGCCGCCGGCTGGCGAATGGAGCCGCCGGTGTCGGTGCCGGTGGCGGCAGGGACGATGCCGGCGGCCACCGCGCAGGCGGAACCTCCGGACGATCCCCCGGGTACGCGCTGCATGTCCCACGGATTCCTGCATGGTCCGTACCAGCTGTGCTCGGTTGACGAACCCATGGCGAACTCATCCATGTTGGTCTTGCCGATCATCACCATGCCGGCCGTGTGCAGGCGCGCCACCGCGGTGGCGGTATACGGCGCGATGAAACCGTCGAGCATGCGCGAGCCGCAGGACGTCCTGACGCCCGCGGTGCAGAAGATGTCCTTGTGGGCGACCGGGATGCCGGTCAATGGCGTGCCCTCGCCACGTGCCAGCACCTGGTCGGCGGCGCGCGCCTGACGCAGCGCCGATTCCGGAGTCAGCGTGATGAAGCAGTTCAGTGCCGGTTGCTGGCGTTCAGCTTCGGCAAGGCACCGGCGCGCCAGTTCCTCGCTGCTCAGCGCGCGGCGCCGCAGCAGCCGCGACAATTCGGCTATGGAATCGGTAAGCATTCAGGTTCGCGGGAGAAGGGAACGGACACGGCGCTGCCGCGCCGTGCTACTCGATGACCCTGGGCACGAGATAAAGACCGGAATCGACCGCTGGCGCAATGGACTGAAACAGGGCGCGCTGGTCGGATTCGGTGACCAGATCGGGCCGCAGTCGCGCCACGATGTCCAGCGGATGGGACAGCGGCTCCACACCCGTGACGCTTGCCCCCTGCAGACGCTCGACCAGGTCCAGGATTCCGTTCAGTTCCGATTGACAGGCCGCCACCTGCCTGTCATCCAGGGCCAGACGCGCAAGGACGGCAACCCTTTCCACGGCGGATTTGTCGAGAGACATGAAATGCGGCCGGTTTCTCGTTTAAGGAACCTCTGAACAACCCCATCCTGGGGTTGTCAGAGGACGGCAGAAAATTGCTCCTGCATTTTCTGCATTTCCGCCATCCCTGGCGGTCAGCGGCGAAAAGCGTGGTTTTCGCTTGCCTCACATTTTCAATGACTTGCAGTCATTGAAAAT